>JAHJPG010000086.1 GCA_018819925.1 Pseudomonadota bacterium | reverse complement strand
GTCATCTGGCTGAACCCTCCTTTTTTATAATTTAGATGTAGACGACTTTCTCCCAAAAGCATCTCAAGGCTACCCAAGGCGCTATCTAATTATCAATTAGTCATAGCTTTCTTGGTTTCGGCTTGACAGGCCACAGACGCCGGTTCACTCCAACCTGTCGCCGCGTCCCCCCATGTTGAAACAAATTAGTGAAGCGCCTCCTTTGTCTGCGGACGCGGGGGCTTCTATCATCGGTTCCATGATTGTTTTCAAGCAAAGGAACCGATATGTCTCAATCCAGCCCTATCAGCATTGACTATGATTTCCAGCCCGACACCTTGCGCCTGCTGCCCGAGGGGCAATTCGACGTCCAGATGACTCTGCGCTACAGCGCGGACGGAGTGCTGGACTTAGAGGATTTGCTGGGCCAGTTACTGGCGGGCATCGAGGCCAAGATGGGCAAGATCCAAGCGATCAGCCCGGAGGGCCGCGAGGACCTGAAAAAGCAGATCGCTCAAAATGTGATCGCAAACAACATCCACACAGTCTCGGACGTTCTGGACGCCTTTCACGACGACGGCGAGCCGTATTGGGACGCTGACGGGCAGTTTCATGTACCCCTGTGCATGCAGGGCAGTGGGTGCAAGCTGGATCTGGCACCCAAGCTGGATGCAGGCGGCGGGCTGAACTGCGACGCCTTGATTGAGAGCCTGGAATGCTCTTATAGGGATGTTTTGCAAGATGGCGTGACAAAACAAACCTCAATCCTTAGCTCTGCACAGTGTGAAGTGATCAAGGCCAAAGGCCCTGATTGGCTCAAGAGTAAAATCAAGGAGGAATCAGCCGATAAGATTATTGAAGCATATGACTTTGAGTTGCAAAGCGACGGTAAGTGCTGGATACGCAGCGGCAGCTTGTCCTTTTGCTTGGTAAACAACGAGACCGGCTATAGAGGGGAGGTGTTGGACGTTGCGGTGCCGACAGATAAAACCCGCAAAGAAATGTGCCAAAAATTTGCCAGCAAGTTGTGCCGCGCCTTAAGAGAGCATTTACAAAAATCAAGCGGCTCCGACCTTAGCTTTAATCAAGTATATAAGTATAAATATCGAAATTGGAAAGACAAAGCCCAGGAATGGCTCAACGATGACATCCGCGCGGAAGAGGACTGGGGCAAGTGCTTTGAATGGACACCCCACCTTGGCAAAGAGGTGCGCACGGAATTGAAGACGAATAAAAACGAAACACATGGCAATCAAATCCATTATTTCGGCCTGCTATTTGACGACTCCGGATGTTGCGGCATTGAAAAGAAACGCGAACAAATAACTCCCTGGATGCACAATTTGGTTGGCGGTGAGGGAATACTGGATGAGACCAAGCTCAAGCAGATCGAGCCGCCTTTGGCCGAGGCCATGATTAAAACTATAAGGGATACGAAATATCATCATCCCTATAAACCAGAAACGATTAAGAAGGTTGTTAAACTAAAGCCTGAGTTGGAAAAGGCCGCTGAGATATTCAAGCTGAACAAGTTGGCCCTTGCCGGGGCGTATGCGGAGATTCTAGAACGAGATTCTTCAATAGAAACGCATAAATTGCATGACATTGCCATGAAAAAATTCGGGAAAGATGTTGAGTCTTTTTACAAGAATCTTCCATGCGAAGTTAGTCTGCTTGAGGATGAGTTGGTAAAACTTGGGGTCGACCAAGCGGGAATAGCGTTCGTCTTTGGTAAGTTTGGAGTCACGATGCCAACGAAAATAGCCATGCGCCTAAATATAGCATCTGCGCTTTGGGGTTTGGTACAAAAACCGTACCGCAATACCATGATAAACAGGGCTGCCCAGTTTGGTTCTTTTTGGGCGACCATATTACAGCGAGCAAAGGACTCGTCTCAGGCTGAGTTAAAAGATGATAGAGGTAAAATGATCATTGAGGCCACTCTGAAAAAGTTGCCGCCCAACCCGGAAGAAGCACAAAATACAACGTGGTCTAAATTGGTTGCTGACGCAGTAAATGATATGCAGCCATGGAAAAAAGAGATGTTTATGGTTTATTGCCAGACGGAACAAGACAGTCACTTGGTAAAAGCGGCAAAGAAAACAGAAAATACGCTGAAAGATTTAGCTCTGCCCCCCCGCGAAAGGAAATTGGTATATAAGGTAGAACGTTTCTTTGGTCATTTTAACGCCTAACGGTCAGCAGATATAGGCTCGGCGACTAACCTGATGCCCTGACTGGCACCATGATCATTGGGATACATGCGACCCAGCGTACGCTCGGCTGAAGTGCATTCGTATTGGGCACTTAAATAATGCCCCCCTCTTTGAACCCGGCTTGTATAAGTGCTTCCCTCGCAAATCGGGTCTACTATAGGCGACCTGACATAAAAATGATCGTCTAGTGCATCGGCGCAGGGTTCCCAGGCATTGCCCATGGTGTCGTACAGCCCCCATGGATTGGGCGGAAAGCTTTTTACCTCGGTGCAATCCTCCTATAGATGGCCTTTATACTCCGTGGTAAAGAATTTTCTTTTGTTCTCGTTATAAGCAGCTTGCCTGGGGTTTAAAGTCTCGCCGGTGAAATAAGGGCTTGTGGTGCCCGCCCGCGCGGCGTACTCCCACTCGGCTTCAGTGGGCAGGCGATATTGCACCTTACCCTTGTCCATGTGGTTCAAGGCGGCTATGAACCCGTTTAGTTCACGCAAATAGTTAACTATCACAGGCCGGTTCGGGAAGTTGAAATCACAGTAGCAATTTTTGCCCATCACCTTGAGCCATTGCGCCCTGGTGACTTCGGTGGTCTGCATGAAAAACGGCTTGCTGATAACCACAAGATGGCGCGGATATTCTTCAACGAGCTCTAGGGTGATTATTTTCGCAAAGGCTAAATCGCCATTATAGGATTCAGCCACCCGCTTCAGCACCACTTCGGGGTTGTCCCGGTAGCCCATCATGAAGGAGCCGGCCGGAATCTTGACAAACTCCATGCCCAGGCGGTTGGTGAAATGCTCGGCCGGGGCCAGGTCGATATGCTCGGCAACCGTCTCGGCCGTGCGTACTTGGACCAGCTTGGTGGTGGGCTTGAACAGGCTCTTCCACACCTGGAGCTTGTGCGGGCCGGGCAGCAGCCCGGATATGGTCAGCGGCGCGCTGCCCGCCTCTTGGCCGTCCAGATACACCGTGGTCCCGGCCTGCTTGGCCGTGACCTTGATCTTGCCGTTCCTGGCGATCAGGTCTGCCGGCAAGGTCAGCTTTTCATTGGGCTTCAGCACGGCCCACAAGCGGTGCTCACCATATCTAGGTAGGCTTACCCGGACCAGGTAGTCGCCCGGCTCAAGCTTCATGCCCGGCGCATATTTCCGGGGCACCCCAATCACGCTTATGGCTGCGTCATCAGGAACGGCATTAACCGTGAGGTGGGCATAGGGGATGGGCTTCAGCGTGAAGTGCAGCTTGCTGGTCTTGTCAGCGGCCACCTTGGCCATACGAACCTGCTCGTAATATCCCTGCTTGCGCACCGTGACCCGGTAGAGGCCGCTGATCAGCTTGTCCTTGGCAAAGGGTGTTTGGCCCAAAGGGATATAAGAGTTTGCCAGCACCTTGGCCCCCGGCGGACCACTGGTCACCTCCAAGCCTCCGAAGGTGATCACCTGCCCGGCGGCGGTCCTTTTTTTCAGCCAATAATTCACATGCTTTTCCAGGGCAATCTGCATGCGCTCCAAAACAGTTTTGTCGGGATGCCAAAAGCTTTGGAGCATGGGGGCCGTGCCGGGCGTCGTAAAGGATTCCGCGGCCAAGACGGAATTGGCCAGGCAGGCCAAGCTCAGCAATGCAAGTAATACGGCGTTTAGTATGCGGATGCTACGCAATGACATGCTCCCCCCGGAGAAAGAAAGTGGTATGTAGGCGAAACGAAATCCATTAAAAGCAAGGCAGCCAAAATCCAGACTCATTTGGATCATGCTAAATTATCTCCGGACCAGCGCGAATACGTATGCAAAGGGGAGCGTTTGTATCCCTATTTCAAGGCATAGCTACGGCCTTTTGGCCTGCAGCTTTTCGGCGACCAATCTGAAACCGCTGACATCAAAATCACGATCATCTTGGCCCACAAAAAAGGAACGATGAGCGCACATGCACCAAACCGGTGGAGCCCCTTCGTCTCCGCCGCGTACGGTGCGGGCCTGTTGTCGGGTTCCAAGGTTAACGGGGTCGCGGGTTGCGGCGTAGGTGTTGAAAAAGGGATCATAGACATCCGCGCAAAGCTCTCGCGCATTGCCGTGCATGTCGTAAAGACCCCATGGATTGGGGGCATAGCTTCTGACTTTTTTGGGGAGGGGAGTGCCCTCACTCTTTTTCACAGCCCCGTCGCCATAAGGCCCTGTCCAATTTTGGTACTGGGCTTGCCAGTAGTTGATGGTTTCCCCGGTGTAAAAGGGGCTGTCCGTGCCGGCCCGGCAGGCATACTCCCACTCAGCCTCGGTGGGCAGGCGGTAGCGGTATTTACCCTGGTCCCGTTCATTCATTCTGGCAATAAACTCGTCAATCTTTGAAATGAGAAGCGGCCTTACCGGCGTATCCCCAGAGTGAATTTTACTACCCATAATCTTTCGCCAATTTTCCTCGGTCACCTCGGTGGTCTGCATGAAAAACGGCTTGGTGATCTCCACCCGGTGACGAGGCAGGCCGGGGAGAAAACTCTTATGCGGAAAGAAGATATCCTCATCCTTGGCGGCCATGACGTCCGGATCGTCGCGGTAGCCCATCATAAAGCTGCCGGCGGGTATCTTGACAAACTCCATGCCCAGGCTGTTGGTAAAATGCTCAACCGGCTTGAGGCTGATGCTCACCCGCTCTTCTTGGCTCGACCGCACCCGAACCACCTGGGTGACCGGCTCGAACAGGCTCTTCCATACCTGTAGCTTGTGCGGGCCAGGCAACAGATCGACGATGCTCAGCGAGTTGCGGCCCACTTCCCGGCCATCCAGATACACCACGCAACCCGGTTGATTGGCGCTCACCCATAGGCCGCCCTTGGGGCCGTCCAAGTCGATTTTTTGCCTCAGCACCTCATCATCGCCCAAGGAAAGGCACAGCCACTTCTTGTCCAGCCCAGGGCGGCTGAACTCAACCACATAAGAGCCCGGCGCGATCTTCATGCCGGAGGTGTACTTTTCCGGCCAACCCACAATGGCCACATTGGTGTCCGGCGGGTTCACCTCCAGGGAGAGGCGGGCATAGGGAATAGATTTCAGTTTGAAATCAAGCTTTGCAGGTGTATCCGGCGTGATGGTCACCATGCGGGCCTGTTCATAGTAGCCCTGCTTGCGCACCGTGATCCGGTGCCTGCCGGATAAAACCCTGTCATTGTTCAGAGGGGTGGCTCCCTTGGGGGTGTAGGAGCTGATCCAAACCTGGGCTCCAACAGGCTCGCTGGTCACGGTAAGCTTGCCAAAGGTGATGGCCTTCCCTTGCTTCCTTTGGTGAGTCAGCTTGGCGTTAAAAATGAAAAGCCTTGTGTACTCCATCCGTTCCAAGGTGGTCATGTTGGGCAAATCCATCTTTTGGCCAAAGATTGGCAGCCTCAACACGTATCCGCCATCTTCAATCCCCTTCGGTGTTTTTCGAAAACGCTTGCTAAGGTCGGGCTTGAGCTTGATTATCGGCTCCTGGTCCGATGCCGCCCACCCCGGCAGGGCCAGGCCCGTCAGGATGAAAACCACGGCCAGCGCGGCGCTAAGTATGCGGATGCTACGCAATGACATGCTTCCCCCGAGAGAAAATATTTACATCGGCGATTAATAAACCAGGCCCATTGATCTGACATAACATAACAAGCTACAGAAGATGTCAAGGAGCGGTGGGGCAAAATCATCCGCCTTTATCACCGCCGGCGAACCTGCACCCTGCCGCCGCCTAAAGCCGCCATAGCCCCCTTTCCCCCATGTTGAAACGAATCAGTGAAGCGCCTCCTTTGTACGCGGACGCGGGGGCTTCTATCATCGGTTCCATGATTGTTTTCAATAAATGGAAACCTACCGCAGCGAATTTTCGGAGGTGATCATATGAGCAGCACCGCAGCACCGCCAAAAACAAACATTATGTCCAACGAGCAGGTTGCCAACGTCCGGCATGGAGCTCTGCCGTGGCTTTACTCAAAAACCCAACAAAAAAGTCTTCAGTTTTTGCAGGCCGTAAAATTTGAGTTGGTTACAGACAAGGAATGTTGGCTGCGCGGCGGCGGTAAGATAACCGTGCGAATGCTAATTGAATTTGAGCAGCAAAGTTACGAGGGCCCGCCCCAGGGGATCAAGGTTTATTCATCCAAAAACGCCTTTTATGATCTGGAGGCCATTACCGCTCAGTTGGCCGACATACTGGCAGGGTATTTACAGGGCAAGGGCCATATTGCTCGAATCCACTTCACAGGAAAAACTAAAGAAGCCATGATGAAAACCTGGCAGCAATCGGCAATTAGTTGGTTGATTTTAGATATAGGGGATGATCCTGACATCTTGGAGTATCTAAACTACAGCACCAATGATGGAAGCAAATTAATAGTAGGCAGTGCCTTCGGGCAAGAGCTTGCTAAATTGGATATAATTTTTAACGAAGGACGATGCCAATTTAACACATTAGCTCTAGAGCTTTCAAAAAAAGCAGATGAGCATTATGGCGTAACGTTAACATCCGATCAAATCGAAAGATCAGAGAAAGCCATAGGCTCACCCCTTGTAAAGATAATTCGCGACCAAAGTTATTCCCATCCCTATTCGTCCGATACCAAAAAGAAATTATTAGATATGGCTAAATATATAAAAAAAGTGAAGGGACAATTTCCGGATATCAGTACCCTTGCCCTGGCCGGGTCGGTAGCGGACGCATTGGATGACAACTTAGAGGGAAATCTATCACAAGCATACGATCTCGCAGATAAGAGTACTCTTGATTATATTAGGAGGCACCAAACCGATATTAGCGATTTAGGTTCACACCTGTTAAGTGCAGCACTGTCAAGCTGGCACCCTGGCGTTCAGTTGTTGGCAGGAGGTGGAATTATAGCATGGGATCTTATTCTAAGAAGAGATCAAAGAAAGAAAATTATTATGTATGGTGCAGAACTTTATAGTAATATTACAAGGATTGTAAACCAGCCAGTTGCAACTGTGATTGCCCCTCTCCGAGATGAACAACACGATTATTCGGTTGAGTTAGAAGTAAAAAGTGGCATAGATCACAAAACACTTAGCAAACTTGACACTGCCAGCCTAAAAAAAGATATTAGATCCCTCATACTAAAGACGACCACACCCAGCCAGGTGCTCTGCAATTTTGCATTTGGTGAAAGTAGATATAGTGGCAAGATATTACAAAATGCCAGGGAAATAAACCGCATGCTAGCAGACCACAATAAAAAATCACAAGACCGTAATAGCGTCACAAAATGGGAACGGTTTTATCATGATTTCAAATAAATCTATTTTTGTCCCCTGCCAACTTTTTCAGCCACTAGGCGAAAGCCACTGACAGGGTCTTCTCCTGAAAAAGGAAGCTTCCCAGCTATGCCGCGTTGACCAGACATCAAACTTGTCCATCCGGTGAAAGCAGATCTGCCCTTCCCCGCATAATAGCCATCTCCTTCGGGAAGGCGTACAGGGTCCTTGATTGGCGAATAGGTATAATAGAAACCATCAAACCAGTCTGCGCATAATTCGCTGGCATTGCCGTACATGTCATATAGCCCCCAAGGGTTTGGATCGTAACTTTTTACCTTGATGGGTTTGATCAAACTTTGCCCAAAAAACCACCCGGTCGGGAACCCTATATTTCCATCAAAATTGGCATTACGGGTTGTTATTTCGTTGCCAAAATAATACAAACTTTTCGTGTTTGCCCGCGCGGCGTATTCCCATTCAGCTTCGGTGGGCAGACGATAAACATATTCGTCTTTGTCAATTTTATTAAGCTTGGCTATGAATTCTTTTACAGCCTTGACGCTGACTGAAACTTTTGGTTTTAGTGCTTCTCCATGGGGAGTTTTTGCTCCCATGACTTTATCCCACTGGGCATTAGTAACCTCAGTCGTTTGCACAAAAAATGGCTTGGTTATCTCAACCAAATGTTGCGGGTAATCTCTAAACATAAATTGATTGATAAGATCGCCATTATTTAGGGGATCTCCCGTCTTTTCAAGAATACGTTCAGTTAAAAACTCCGGACTGCTGTTAAACCCCATCATAAATTTTCCGGCTGGTATTTTTACAAACTCCATGCCACGCTATTGGTGAAATGCTCGGCAGGGGGCAGGTCTATCTTTATTACTGTTGTCTCTCGGCTTTTCACCTCGACAATCCTTCTGACCGGCTTGAATAGGCTCTTGAACACCTGAACCAGATGCGGCCCAGGAGCCAGTCGGACCAAACCGGAAGAAAAGGGAGTGCGTCCCTCCTCTCTTCCGTCCACATACACCGTGGCGTCTGAGGGAGTGGAATCAACTTCAATTCTCCCAGTCCATGCGGCCAAATCTCCATTCAAGGTCACTTCATCATTGTCTTTCAGGACCACGCAGAGGCGCTTATCGCCGTACATGGGGTGGGTAAGCGACACCAGGTATTGGCCGGGCACCAGCTTCACGCCGGGCGTGTAGGGCTTTTCAACATCTACAATCTTCACCTTGGTGGTGGGCGGCCGCACCTTCACGGTCAGGCGGGCATAGGGAATGGGCTTGAGCGTGAAATCAAGGGCGGCCTGCTGGTTGGCCTTGATCTCCACCATGCGCACCTGCTCGTAATAGCCGTCCTTGCGCACCGTGACCCGCTGCAAGCCGGGCAGCAGCTTGTCGTTGGTATAGGGCGTGCTGCCCAGGGGCACATACGAGCTGACCAGCACCCCGGCGCCCTCGGGCCGGCTGGTTACGGCGAGCCGCCCGTACTCGACCTTCTCCCCCGCCTTGAGCCTGGCCTCTATCTTCTTGCGTTCCACCATGTCTTTGCCCCGCTGCATAAGCTCAAGGGCCGTCTTGTCCGGGAACATCTGGGGAAGGATGAACTGAGGCTTTATGTTTTGCGGGTCAGCGCCCTGGCCCGCCCACCCCGGCAAGGCCAGGCCCGTCAGGATGAAAACCACGGCCAGCGCGGCGCTTAGTATGCGGATGCTATGAGATGACATGCTCCCCCCGGAGATAAATTTACATCGGCACAAAATAAAAGCAGGCAAAGCCATCAGTCATGACATAACAGACGGTAAGAGATGTCAAGAACCAGCGGAACGGCTGGAGGCATAGAGTTCGGCTAACCAGGCTCCCCGCCGCCCAGCCCGGATTTTCTGAGCTTGCTGGTGTAGACGCTGATGATGTCCCGGTGGCTGATGACCCCCACCAGGCGGCGGCTGCCCTGGGCGGCCACCACCGGCAAGGTGGCGTAATCCCGCGAGGATATCTTGCGCAGGGCTATGTCCAGGGTGTCGCCGGGGGTGACCGATTGCACCTCGGTGGTGGCCAACTCGGCCACCACCACCAGGTCCCACAGCTCCTTTTCAAAGGTGTGGCCCGCGTAGTCGGCGTGGGAGAGGATGCCCACCAACTCGCCCGCCTGGTTCACCACCGGAAAACTGGCGTACTTGGAGTGGATCACCTTTTGGTGAAAGCGGCCCAGAGTCATGTCCGGGGGCACGCTGTCCACCTCGGTGCGCATGGCCTGGGCCACGGTGAGTGAGCGCAGCAGGTTCATGTCCTTGCCCGCGTGGATGTCCACCCCCCGGCGGATTAGCTTGCGGGTGTAGATGGACTCGCGATTGATCTGCTGGGCCACCAAAGTGGCCAGGGTGCAGCCGATCATCAGGGGCAGGATGATCTGGTAGCCGCCGGTCATTTCGAACAAGATCAAAAATGCGGTGATGGGCCCGTGGGTGGCCCCGGCCACCACCGCGGCCATGCCCACGATGGCGTAGGCCCCCGGCCCGGCGGTGAGTCCGGGCCACAGTTCGTGGGCCAGGCCGCCCATGGCCCCGCCCAGCATGGCCCCGATGACCAGCGAGGGCGCGAAGATGCCGCCGGACATGCCACCGGCGATGGTCAGGCTGGTGGCCAGGATCTTGGCGGCCACTATGATCAGCATCAGCCACCAGGCCAACTGGTGGTGCAGGGCCAACTCGATGCCCTCGTAGCCCACCCCCAACACCCAGGGGAACCCCAGCCCCATGGCCCCCAGGGCCAGCCCGGCCAGGGGAGTTTTGAGGTACTCGGGAATGCGAATGGCGTCCACCAGGTCTTCGGTCTTGTAGAGCACCGCGCTGAAAGCCGCGCCCACCGCCCCGGCGGCCAGGCCCAGCCCGGCATAGAGCAAAAGCTCCCAGGCCGAAACCAGCTGGTAGGCCGGCACCACGAAGGCGGGAAAGTCGCCAAGATAAAAACGGCTTATGGCCGTGGCCATCACCGCCGAAATCACGATGGGGCTGAAGGTGGCCACCGCGAAGTCGCCCAGGATGATCTCCATGGCGAACATCATGCCCGCCACCGGGGCGTTGAAGGTGGCCGCGATGCCCGCCGCCGCCCCGCAGCCCACCAGGATGCGCATACGCCCGGCGCTGACCCGGAGCACCTGGCCCACCGCGCTGCCGATGGCCGAGCCGATCTGCACGATGGGCCCCTCCCGGCCCACCGAGCCGCCCACCGCGATGGAGATGGCCGAGGCCAGGGATTTGACGATCACCACCCGCTTGCGGATGAGGCCGCCGTGCAGGGTCACCGCCTCCATCACCTCGGGCACCCCGTGGCCCTTGGCCTCCCGGGCCAGGAAGTAGATCATGGGGCCCACCACCAGGCCGCCTGCGGCCGGGATCAACAGCAGCCACCACCAGGGCAGGCCGGCCAACACCGCCAGAAAGTCGCCGTCGCCGCCATAGGCCAGGGTGCGCAAAAAGTTTATGAGCAGGCGGAAACCCACGGCGCCGTAGCCGCCCAAGACTCCCACCACCACCCCCAGGATGATTAAAACACCCTGCTCGGTGGTCCACAGGTTTTGCTTGAACTTGCGCAAAAGGGTCATTGGGCGGCCCTTGGGGTGGTTGGTTTAAAATGGCCTATTAGGTTAGCATATTTAAAGGGCGGGGCGGGAGGTCAAGCGGGGCCGTGGCCCGGCGGTCCGGCTTCGCCAAAAAAAATCAAGCGGCGAAAAATAGCTTGGCATTAGGCTAAGTTATTACATAGTATACATTTGTTACATAAAGTTAAGGAAGATTAAGTCCAACCAGGGGGTATGTCCGGTGTAGTTGGACCAAGGCAGCGCGGCTGGCAATTTAATGGCTGGTCCCCTGCCTTTTTTTAACACCGGGTCTGTCCGCTGCTCCCTAACTCACAACAAGGGCGATGCGTGGGGCCGAGGGCGCCGTGCGCATTGCCGCCGGGGAGAACCAGCATGAGCGTTATGGTAACGGGAGAAACTGAAAGGATGGCTTTGGGGGGGGAACCTCATGGCCCGTTCGCAAGGTGGAGCCCTTGGGGGAGTAGCGGCGCTGCCCTGAGAAACCGGATGAAGCGCCGCCTGGGGGAGGTGATAAAAAACCGGCTGAAGCTGACGGACATCAGCTCCTTTTTGCAACTGCCATGGAACACCTGGCTCTTTGGCAGCCTGCCTCCGTTGTTAAGCAAATTTTATCTCAGAACCCTGGCCGCGCTGTACTTCCAGTTGGCCTCCAAGGAGCGCTCGGCCATCAAAAGATCCCTGGAAGCCACTTTGGGCGCGTCCCCCACCCCCCGCCAGGACCGGCGGCGCTGGGCCCGCGCCCGGGCCGGGATCATCGACCACTACCACGAGAAGCTCTACCTGGCCTTCAAGAGCTACTCCACCATCCGCCAAAACTGCCTGGATCGGGTCAAGATCCGCAACCAGGAACTCTTGGACCAGGCCCTGGCCCAGGGCAGGGGTGTAATATTGATAACCGGCCATTACGGGGCCCTGGAGTTCATGCCCGGCGCCCTGGCCTTCAGGGAATATCCCCTGTCGGTGATGGTCCACTGCAAGACCCCGCGCCTCAAGGTCATCTTGGAGGAGCGCGCCGCCGGGGCGGGAACCGAGTTGATGGATCCCAAGTCCGGCGAGGTGCTGTTCACCGCCTTGGAGCACCTAAAGCGGGGCCGCATACTCATAACCCAGTGCGACGAGATAAGCATGTGGCGGCCCTACAAGGACAAGACCGTACGCTTTTTAGGACTGGAGGTGCCTCTGGACCGCTCCATGGACCTGTTGGCGCGCAAATCCAAGGCCGTGGTATTGATGGGCCTGGTGCATCGCCTCGGGGGGCGGCGCTACGAACTGGAACTCCTGGACCCGGCCAAGCATCCCGCTGCCCAGGGGCAGCAAAACGTCTCGGTTCGCTGCTTATCGGTGCTCACCGAATACATCTTCCAGCGGCCTGACCATTGGTACGAATGGAAAAAGCTCAATCAGTTCCTCCCGGCACCCCAGGAAATGGCCCATGCAGATAAAACAATTAAACACGTACTTGATCCACTGGCCTTTCAACCTGGCGGTGTCCCACAGCCTGGCTAATAACACAGCCACGGACAACATAGTCGTGGCCCTGGTGGACAACCAAGGCCGCGTGGGTTACGGCGAGGGGGTGCCCCGCAGCTACGTGACCGGCGAAACGGCGCGGGGCTCCCTTGAGGCGCTCAAACGCGAGCTGGCCCCCCTGGTTCTGGGGGCCAGCCTGGAGCCCCGGGAGGCCCTGGGCTGGCTGGAGAGGCGGGGCGGACCCGAGCTTTTGGACCGCTGCCCCGCCGCGGCCTGCGCCCTGGAAACCGCCCTGTTGGACCTGGCTGGCCAGGCCCTGGGCCAGCCGGTGAGCGCCCTGCTCTCCCCCACCCCCCCGGCCATGGTCACCTACAGCGCGGTGATTCCCCTGCTGCCCAGTAAGATGTTGCCGGTTATCCTGGAGCAGACCAAAGCCCTGGGCATGTCCCAAGTCAAGATCAAGGTTCAGCGCCAAGGGGCTCCGGAGTTGGTGGCCCGGGTGCGCCAGGCCCTGGGACCCGAAGTCCGCCTGCGGGTGGACGCCAATGGGGCCTGGAGCGCCGGCGAGGCGGTGGAAAACATCACGGCCATGGCCCCCAGCCGGGTGGAGGCGGTGGAGCAGCCGGTGGCCAAGGACGACCTGGAGGGCCTGACCCAGGTCACAGCCTCGGTGGAGCCCCTGGTGCTGGCCGACGAATCCCTGTGCAACATGGGGGACGCCCGCGGGCTCTTGGAGCGCCGGGCGGCGGGGGGCTTCAACCTGCGCCTGAGCAAATGCGGCGGCCCGGCCCGCACCCTGGCCCTGTTGGACCTGGCCGGCCGAGAGGGCTTGGCCTGCATGCTGGGCTGCCAAGTGGGCGAATTGAGCCTTCTATCGGCTATGGGACGGCATTTCGCGGCGGTGCATCCCCAGTTGATCTACCTGGAGGGCAGCCTGACCCGCTTCTTCATGGAAAAAGACCTCACCAGCCAGAATCTGACCTTTGGCCCCGGCGGCCAAGCGCCTCCTTTGCGCGGACCAGGCCTGGGCATAAAGGTGGACCCGGCCGCCCTGAAGGGCAGCCTGGCCTTCACCTTGTCCCGAGGATTATCTGGGGTGTAAACGTGTAAGCAGATACCACATCTAGTATCCTACCAATTTCACTAGGCAATACGCTCGGTGTTTTTGCAAATGTCTATTGACAACCCCAGGAGCGCCATGGAATATAATCTTACAAGCTACCGTAAAATAAGCTGATTCTCCTTTGGTCCGATGAAGGGTTGCGCCAGGGCGTGGAGCGACACAACAGCTGCCTCAATTCGCGAGCCATTATCGACTATGTCGAGCGGCACTTTGGCTCGCCCCACCTGCTCCTGCGGGGATTGGAAAAGGAGCTGGGCGAGGTCGATGACCCGCTGGCCTTCTTGCGCGATTCGCACAACTGGGTTTCCGCCGGGGTCATCGCCCGCATGTACGCCAACGCCCGCGAACTCACCGGCGATTCCCGGGTGGCCTTCCGGATAGGCTTTGAGTCGGTAACCCACCAAAGACTAGGCTATATCCAGCAAATTTTACTCAGGGCCTGGGGTTCTCCCCGGGTGGCGGTGCGGCGTCTTGAGACTATCAACCGCAAGTTTAACCGCACCAAGGAAGTGGAACTGGTCACCGCAGCCTCCGACCACGCCCTGGTGCGGCTGCACTGGCTTAAAGACCTCAATCTGAATGAAGATTTTTGCCTGGTGAACCAGGGCATCTACTCGGCCATCCCCACTATCTGGGGCCTGCCCCCGGCCCGGGTGGAGGAGAACGCCTGCCAGTTCGAAGGCGACGAATACTGCGAATACCAGGTGCGCTGGCGCAACCCCACCTTTGTGCAACGCACCCGCCTGCTGATCCAAAACCAGCGCAGCCTGTTGAGCGAGAGCCTGGCGGAAATAGAACACGACAAGCAGCTGCTGGAGCACAAATACTCGGAGGTGCAGACCCTCAACCAGCAACTGCTGCGCAAGATCGAGCAAATCCTGGCCATCCAGCAGGCCAGCGGGGCCATCCTCTCCGAGTTGGACTACGGCAAGCTGATCCCCAACGTCCTGAGCCTGTTCCTCAAGACCATCGGCTACAAACGGGCCATGATCATGCTGGTGGATCAGGTCAACCAGACCCTGCGCTATGAGGCCGGGGTGGGCATGGACCCCAGCGATTTGGCGCCTATGGACGGCTACTCGGTTTCCCTGGACCGTCCCTCCAACCTGCTGGCCAGGGTGGCCCAAAGCGGGCAGCCCCTGATAAGCCAGGACGCGGCCCGCCTGAACCTGAACCCCAAAAACCTCATCATCCGCAAGTATCAGCCCCAAGCCATCGTCATTCTGCCGCTCACCGCCCAGGGCAAGGTGATCGGCATCCTGGCCGCCGACCGGCCCCAGGGCGAGGCCGTGGTAACCAGCATGGACCGCGACTACCTGGAGGTGTTCGCCAATCAGGTGGCCCTGGCCATTGAAAACGCCCGCATGTACCGCGATCTCAAGGAATCCTTCCTGAGCACGGTGAAGTCCCTGGCCCAGGCCTTGGAAGCCAAGGACTCCTACACCCGGGGCCACTCCGAAAGGGTTACCACCTATGCGGTGCGTCTGGCCACCCGGCTCAAGATGCCCAGCGACGAAGTGGACATGCTCAGGCGCCTGGGCATGCTGCACGACGTGGGCAAGATCGCCATCGACCGCCAGATACTAAACAAGCCCGGCCAGTTGAGCCCCGAGGACCAGGAATTGGTGCGCCAGCATCCCAGCTGGGGCCAATCCATCATCCAGCCCCTGAAGCTCAACCAAGGCGAGATCGCCATCGTACGCCACCACCACGAGCGCTGGGACGGCCTGGGCTATCCCGACGGCCTGGCCGGCGAGGCCATCCCCCTGCCGGCCCGGGTGATAAGCGTGGCCGACGCCTTTGACGCCATGACCAGCGACCGCCCCTATCGCAACGCCATGGGCCTGCGCGACGCCCTCAAGGAGTTGGAACGCGGATCGAGCACCCAGTTCGACCCTGATGTGGTGGAGGCCTTCACCACCATGGTGCGCGAGGGGCGCCTGGACGACGTGCTGCCCCGCAGCCGCCCGGTTTCGCGTCTGCGTCACCTGAACCTGGCCAAACCCTAAAAAAGTTTGGCCCCCGCCTGAAAAGGGGGGGCCGTGGAATGCTGCCGGAGGGCGTGGCTCAGTGCAGCCGCAACCCGCTGGTCAGCATCTGGGTTATCTGGTCCGGGGGCAGGGGCCGGCTGAACAAAAAGCCCTGCATCTGGTCGCAACTGCGCTCCCTGAGGAAACGCAGCTGATCGGTGTCTTCCACCCCCTCGGCGATCACATTCAGCTTCAGGCTCCTGCTCATGTTGATGATGGTGTCCACTATGGAGGCGTCGTCCGGCTCCACGGCCACGTCGCGCACGAATGAGCGGTCGATCTTCAGGGTGTCCATGGGGAAGTGCTTCAGGTAGTAGAGGTTGGAATAGCCCTTGCCGAAGTCGTCCATGGAAAGGCGAACCCCCAGGGCGCTTAGTTCGTTCAGGGTCACGATGGCGTCGTCCACCGAGGACATGAGCATGCTCTCGGTCACCTCCAGCTCCAGGCTGCGCGGGTCCAGCCCGCTGGCGCCCAGGGTGTCGGTAACCAAAGGCACCAGGTCTTTTTGCTGAAACTGGCGCGGCGACAGGTTCACCGACACCGCCAGGTCCCGGTGGCCCTTGTCGTGCCAGGCCTTGGCCTGGCGGCAGGCCTGTTCCAGCACCCAACGCCCGATGGCCACGATTTGCCCGGTGTCCTCGGCCAGGGGGATGAACTCGCCCGGGCTCACCAGGCCGTGGCCGGGCCGCTCCCAGCGCACCAGGGCCTCCATGCCCACCACCCGGCCCTGGGCCAACTCCACCTTGGGCTGGTAGTGCACCAAAAATTCCTGGTTGCCGATGGCCTGGCGCAGGGCGCCTTCCAAGGCCATGCGCCGCTGAACCTTCTCGTTGAGGGCCGGAGTGAACAGCTTGTAATTGTTGCGGCCCGCCGCCTTGGCCCGGTACATGGCCATGTCCGCGTTGGCCATCAGGCCTTCGGCCTCGCTGCCGTCATCGGGGAACAGGGTTATTCCCACGCTGGCCGACAGGTAAAACTCCTTCCCCCGCAGGCGGAAGGGCCGGGCCAGATCGTCCAGTACGCGCTGGGCCACCACCGCGGCGTATTCGGCTTCTTGCACCCCCACCAAAAGCAGGATGAACTCGTCGCCCCCCAGGCGGGCCACGGTGTCCTCGTCTCGCACCTTGCCGCGCAGGCGGCGGGAGGTTTCCTGTAACAACTCATCCCCGGCGGCGTGTCCCAGGCCGTCGTTAACATGCTTGAAGTTGTCCAGATCCAAAAACAAAAGAGCCAGTCGCTGCTTTTTGCGGGTCGCGGTGGCTATGGCCACTTCCAAGCGGTCGCTGAACAGCCGGCGGTTGGGCAATCCGGTGAGGGCGTCGTGATAGGCCAGATAGGTGATTCTTTCCTCGGAGGTTTTGATCTCGCTTATGTCGCGCAGGGCCCAAACCAGGCGTTCATCTTGGCCACCTCCCATGCGGGCCACACTGAGCCACTGGTGGAACTGGTGGCCGTCGGAGCGCCGATGCACCATTTCGCCCCCCCAGGCGCTCTGGTCCTCCAGGGCCGCGAAAACAAGGGCGAACTTATCCCCGGCCTCCTCGTGGCAATTGATCCGGTGGATATGCTTGCCCCGGGCCTGGTCGCCGCTGAGGCCGGTGAGGCCGCAAAAGGAGGCATTGACCATCTGGATGCACCCTTGGGAGTCGGTGACCGCGATGCCCTCGCTGGTGCCCTCCAGGACCTGTTCCAGCAGGCGGGTGTGCTGGCGGCAGAGGGTCAGTTCCCCGTGAAGCTGCTCCAAAACCGTCAGTTCTTGTTCAACGATCTCCTCCAACCGCGCCTGTTGGGCCGGGTTAAGATTCATCTCCCGCAAGGCGGCACTCAAACGCCGCCGCCATTCAACCGTGGGATTGGATTTGTTTGAAACCACGTGTACCTCAACAGGTTTAAGGGCACTATACCCAAGTTGGCCGCTAAATTAGCATTCGTCACCCCTTTATGGCAAGGGCCGGTGCATGGCCCCTGCCGCCAGGGCCACATGAGCCAGGCGGCCGGGGTGGGCCTTGGTTAGTTGGGCGGCAAAGCCCGCACCCCTTCGGGCCACCCGCCGCCCGGCCGCCTCCCGTTACGGCGGAGACATAAACCGCCCTCCCCGCTCAAACGGCTTTAGTTAAGCAGCCCTAATGGGTTACAATGAACGGGTGTTTAAGGCGCACCGCGGGTAAAGACCAAAACCAATGACCTCAAAAGGGGCCGCCGGTGAGCTAACGTCCCTTTACCTATCTGGAGACAAAGTCATGGCCAAAAAAGATTCCGTGAGGAGGCAAGAAAAAAAACTGGAGCGCCTGAGCCCTTTTCAGCTTAAGAACCGCCTCATTGAGCTGGCCAGTTCCTCCCATGACCACATGATGCTCAACGCCGGCCGGGGCAATCCCAACTGGACCGCGGTGGAGCCCCGCAAGGCCTTCTTCTGCCTGGGCCAGTTCGCGGTGGCCGAGTCCCAGCGCACCTTCGCCCTGCCGGGCATGGGTGGACATCCCCAGGACAAGGGAATGCTGAACCGCTTCCGCAAATGGTGCTCCGCCCACAAAGAGGAGCCGGGGGTGGATTTCCTGCGCAAATCCCTCACCTACGTAAAAGCCATGGGGCTTGACCAACAAGATTTCTTGATTGAAATGGTGGGGGGCATCCTGGCCGACACCTATCCCACTCCCGACCGCATGTTGAGCCTGTCGGAGAAGGTGGTGCGCAAGTACCTGGACAAGGAGATGTGCGCTGGCGATCCCCCGGCGGGCGATTTCGACCTCTTCGCCGTGGAGGGCGGCACCGCCGCCATGTGCTACATCTTCAACTCCCTCAGCGAAAACAAGCTGCTGCACAAGGGAGACAAGATCGCCCTGGGCACCCCCATCTTCACGCCCTACCTGGAAATTCCCCACCTCAACGACTACGAGTTGGTGGAGGTGGATATCATGGGCGACGAGCACAATGACTGGCAAGTGCCGCCCGAGGAGCTTAAAAAGCTGGCCGATCCCAAGGTGAAGGCCTTCTTCCTGGTCAACCCCAGCAACCCCCCTTCGGTGAGCATGGCCCCGGCGGACCTGGAATATCTGGGCAAGCTGGTGAAAACCAAGCGCAAGGACCTGATCATCCTCACTGACGACGTTTACGGCACCTTTGTCAACGGCTTCCGCTCCCTCATGGCCACCTGCCCCAAAAACACCATCTGCGTCTACTCCTTCTCCAAATACTTCGGGGCCACCGGCTGGCGCCTGGGCGCCATCGCCATCCACCAGGACAACATCTTCGACAAGGCCATCGCCAAGCTGTCCAAAGCGGACAAGAAGGCCCTGGGCGAGCGCTACGGCAGCGTGATCCTGGACGTGCCCTCCATGAAGTTCATCGACCGCATGGTGGCCGACAGCCGGGCGGTGGCCCTCAACCACACCGCCGGGCTCTCCACCCCCCAGCAGGTGCAGATGGTGATGTTCTCGCTCATGCAGCTCATGGACAAGCGGGACAAGTACAAGGCCCAGGCCCAGAAGGTGGTCAGCAAGCGCTTCGACGACCTGTACAAGGCCCTGGATCTGGCCTACACCTCCACCCCCTACGACGCCCACTATTACACCACCATAGACGTGGCCGAGTTGGCCGAGGCCAAGTTCGGCAAGGACTTCGCCAAGTGGCTGCAAAAGAGCTTCGAGCCGGTGGACGTGGTGCTGCGCCTGGCCCAGGAGCGGGAGGTGGTGCTCTTGCCCGGGGCCGGCTTTGACGCGCCGGACTGGACCATCCGGGTCTCCCTGGCCAACCTGGACGACGAGGCCTACGTGAAGATCGGCAAGCAGATCAAAAGCCTCATCGAGGAGTACTACGGCGAGTACACCAAGGCGAAAAAGTAAATAGCGTCCCAAGTCGAGGTGGAGGCCTTACATGCAGGAAATAATCGAATTCCTACGCCACAACGAGGTGGTGCTAATCTTTTTGGTGATCGCCCTGGGCTATCTGCTGGGGCACATCAAGATCGGCTGGTTCTCCCTGGGCACCATTGCCGGCTCCCTGATCGTGGGGCTGCTCATCGGCATGGCCAAGTTCGAGGTTTCCAGCCTGGTCAAAAGCATCGGCTTCGGGGTGTTCATCTACGCCGTGGGCCTCAGGGTTGGGCCCCAGTTTTTCGCGGGCATGAAAAAAGACGGCCTGAAGCTGGTCACCATGTCCCTGGTGGCCTGCTTCTCCGGCTTTGCCGTGGTGTTGATCCTCTCGGCCTGGCGGGGCTTTGATTTCGGCATCGCCCCGGGCATCCTGTCCGGGGCCATGACCAACACCCCCACCCTGGGCGCGGCCGAGCAGGCCATAACCTCCGGGGCCGCCAAGCCCCCCCCGGGCATCACCGCCGAGATGGCCATGAGCAGCGTGGCCGTGGCCTATGCCATAACCTATCTCTTCGGCACGGTGGGCCGCATCGTGCTGTTCAAGATGCTGCCCCGCTTGTTCGGCTATGACCTGGCCAAGGAGGCCAAGGCCCTGGAACAAACCCTGAACCAGGGAGGGGCGCAGTTCAACCCGGACAGCGACTACTTTTCCGAGTACCACTTCTGGGACCTGCGATCCTTTGAGGTGACCGGCCCGGCGGTGATCGGCAAAAGCCTGGCCGAGTTGGCCAAGGAGTACCCTCAGAACATGGCCATCGAGCGCATCAAGCGCGGCGATAAGCTCATCGAACCCACGCCCGAGGTGGTATTGGCCAAGGGCGACATCATCGCCCTTAGCGGCCACATCAACGACGTGGCCGAGGCTTCCCAGGTCATCGGCCCGGAAAAGCCGGACCAACAGGTGCTGGACCTGGTGGCCGAAGACTTGGAGGTCATGGTCACCAGCAAGGAGGCGGTGGGCAAAAACCTGGTGGAGCTGGGACGCCACGAAAACGTCCGGGGCTGCTACCTCAAGAGCCTGCAACGCTCCGGGGTGGAGCAGCACGTCCACCACGGCATGACCCTGGAAAAGGGCGACCTGCTGGTTATCAGCGGAGTGGCCACCCGGGTGGAGGCCCTGGCCAAGCACGTGGGCTACGCGGTGCACCGCTCGGCGGTCACCGACCTGTTCACCCTTTCGGTGGGCTTGGTGCTGGGCAGCCTGCTGGGCGCGGTCACCGTCAAGTTGTTCGGGATTCCCATCAGCCTGGGCTCGGCCGGCGGCCTGCTCTTGGCCGGCATCATCATCAGCTTTCTGCGCAGCCGCCATCCCACCTTCGGCAACATCCCCGGCGGGGCCCGGCAGATATTGGAAGACATCGGCCTGACCCTGTTCATCGCCCTGGTGGGCCTGGGCGCCGGGGCCAGCGTGGTTGAGGTCATCAGGACCTCGGGCGCGGACGTGCTCCTGGTGGGCGTGGCCGTAACCCTGATCACCGCCATCCTGCCCTGGCTCTGGGGCCTGTACGTGCTCAAGCTCAACCCGGTTATCAACATCGGCGCCTGCACCGGGGCGGGAGTCATCACCGCGGCCCTCAAGGCGGTCAGCGAAGAGGCGGGCTCCTCCCTGCCGGCCCTGGGCTATCCCGTGCCCTATGCGGTGAGCACCATCCTGCTCACGGTCATGGGCTACGTGATCCTGCAAATCTTATAGATCGTCCCCCTGCCGGGCCGGGGCCGCAAGGTTCCCGGCCCGGCTTGTTCAACGGCGGATTGCCTAAACCGTTTTGCGCCCGGGCCGCGTGCCCCGGCGTTAAAAAGGGGGTTGGTCCATGGACCAGGTTGTAGATTTCTTCCGGGCTCATGAAGAAACCCTGCTGTTTCTGGTCATCGCCCTGGGCTACGGCATCGGCCACATAAAGCTGGGCTGGTTCAAGCTGGGCACCACGGCGGGAACGCTTATCGTGGGCCTTATCGTGGGCATGGCCAATTTCGAGGTGTCGCCCCTGATCAAGACCATCGGCTTTTCCATATTCATCTACGCGGTGGGCCTTCGAGTGGGGCCTCAGTTTTTCGACGGCATGAAAAAAGACGGGCTCAAATTCATCACCCAGTCCCTGGCCGCCTGCGTGGCCGGCTTCCTGGTGGTGTATTTTTGCTCCAAGTGGCTCAATTTCGCCCCGGGCATCGCCCCGGGCATCATCGCCGGGGCCATGACCAACACCTCCACCCTGGGAGCGGCCACCCAATCCATAGCCAACGGCATGATCAGCCTGCCCCAGGGGGTCACCAAGGAGGTGGCCAGCAACAACGTGGCGGTCACTTACGCCATCACCTACCTCTTCGGCACGGTGGGGCTCATCGTGTTTTACAAGCTCCTGCCGCGCATCTTCGGCTACAACCTGGCCGCCGAGGCCAAAAAGCTGCAGGCCCAGATGCGCCAGGAAAGCGGCCAGAGCGACCCGGACACCGACTATTTTTCCGAGTACCACTATTGGGACCTGCGCTCGTTCAAGCTGACCAATTCGGAGCTGGCCGGCAAGCCCCTGGCCGATTTGGCCAAGCAGCATCCGGAGGCGGTGGCCATCGAGAAGATCAAACGCGGCGGCAAGTTGCTGGACCCCAGCCATGACCTGAAGCTGCAAATGGGCGACCTGATCGCCCTTAGCGGACGGCTCAAGCTGGTGGCCCAGGCGGCCCAGGTAATCGGCCCGGAGGAGCCGGACCAGGAGATATTGGATTTGTTGGCCGAGGACCTGGAGATCATGGTCACCAGCAGCCAGGCGGCGGGCCAGACCCTGGGCCAGGTCAACGAGGTGGCCGGCCGGGGCTGCTACCTCAAGAAGCTCATCAGGACGGGCGTGGCCCAGGAGGTGGGCCTCGGTTTCGTGCTGAACAAGGGCGACCTGTTGGTGGTGGACGGCGTGGCCACGCGGGTGGACGCCCTGGCCAAGTACCTGGGCTACGCAGTGCGGCGCTCGGCCACCACCGACCTGCTCACCCTGTCGGTGGGGCTGGTGCTGGGCGGCCTGCTGGGCGCCATCACCGTGAAAATATTCGGGGTGCCCATTAGCCTGGGTTCGGCCGGCGGCCTGTTGATCACAGGCATCATCATCAGCTTCCTGCGCAGCCGCCACCCCACCTTCGGCAACATCCCCGGCGCGGCCCGGGGCATCTTGGAGGACATAGGCCTCACCCTGTTCGTGGCGGTGCTGGGCCTGGGGGCGGGCAGCAGCGTGCTGCACGTGCTCAAGACCGCCGGCCTGCCGGTGTTTTTGGTGGGGGTGGCCACCACCCTCACCCCGGCCCTGTGCGCCTGGCTCTGGGGTATTTACGTCATCCGGCTCAACCCGGTCATCTGCATCGGCGCCTGCACCGGGTGCGTCCCCACCACCGCCGCCCTGCAGGCGGTGATGGAGGAAGCCGACTCGGCCCTGCCCGCCATGGGCTATCCCGTGCCCTACGCGGTGAGCACGGTGGTGCTCACGGTGATGGGCTTCTTGATCATGCAGGCGCTGTAGCGGCGCCTAGAAATAAAGGAGGTTCAGCATGGCCCGGACAATACGCAAACCTTTTGCCCTTCTAACGGCCCTGGCCCTGTGCCTGGCCGCCTGGCCCGCCCTGGCCATGGCCCAGCTTCCCCTGGTGGTGGTGGTGGCCACCGGCGGCACCATAGCCGAAAAGACCGGGGCCGGCGGCGGGGCGGTGCCCGCCCTTACCGGCGACAGCCTGGTGGCGGCGGTGCCCGGCCTGGACAAGGTGGCCCGCATCAAGGTTGTCAACCTGTGCAACATCGACTCCTCCCAGATGACCCCGGAGATATGGGCCAAACTCAGCCGGGCGGCGGAGGCCGAGTTGGCCAAGCCCGAGGTGGCCGGAGTGGTGGTGACCCACGGCACCGACACCATGGCCGAGGGAGCCTTTTTCCTGGACCTGACCCTAAAGAGCAACAAGACGGTGGTGTTCACCGGGGCCATGCGCGACGCCTCCGACCCCAGCCCGGACGGGCCCATCAACATCCTCAACGCGGTACGGGTGGTCACTTCGCCCCAGGCCCAGGGCTGGGGAGTGGTGGTGGCCCTCAACGACTACGTAAACGCGGCCCGCTGGGCGGTCAAGACCCAGTCCACCAACCCCCAGACCTTCGACTCGGGCCAAAAGGGCTACCTGGGCTACGTGATGACCGGGTTGGTTGAGCGCTGGCATCCCCGCCCGGCCCGGCTCCATCTGCCCCTGCCGGACAAGCTGCCCAAGGTGACCTACCTCACCACCTTTGCCGGCGACGACGGCGCCCTGGTGCGCCATGCCGTGGACAAAGGCGCCAAGGGCCTGGTGGTGGACGGCGTGGGCGCGGGTAACGTCAACGCCGAGGTCTACAAGGCCATCCAGTACGCCCTGGGCAAAGGCGTGAAGGTGGTCATCACCACCCGGGTGGCCCACGGCGGGGCCTGGCCCATCTACGGCGACCAGGGCGGCGGCCTTACCATGCAAAAAGCCGGTTGCATCCTCAGCCGGGCCTTTGACGGCCCCAAGGCCCGTTTGCTGTTGATGCTGGCCTTGGCCAACAACACCAGCCCGCAGAAGCTGGCCGAGTACTTCAAGTAGGGAGCGTCCTTAATCCATCGCTCGCCAAAGGACCCGGGAAATCCGTCATGCGGACTGCCCTGCCGCCCCTTTGCCTGGCCCTTGTGTTCTTCATCGTTTTCCCGGCCCTGGCCGCCCTCCGGCCAGGGCCAAATTCATTTTAGACGGCCCGGCCACCTCCCCGAAAAATCACGGCACAGAGCCAGACAGGCGGCAAATCCTTGAATCCGGAAAGCTTGACACCGGGCGGATTTTAGCGTAGCGCTGTTATCTCCACCGGCTAATAGATGCCATATAAAAGAGATATAAAATTTATTGATCAGTTATTTTAAGCAATTGCAAGTATATTCTTGACGTAACGATGTTCTAGTAAAACCCGCGCCCCAGGCGGAAGGCTCGCCGCCAACGCCGGGGAGGCAAAGGAGCGAAAATTTATAATGCCCACCCCAGCAGTTGCCAAGGCCAACCACCGCCGGCCCCGGGACCTTTTCGGCCCGGACCTGCACCGGCGCCTGCAAGCCGCGGTGTTGGAAGTCTTTTCCAACGCCGACTTCCACCGAGCCAGCGTACGCACCCTTGCCAAGACCGCCGGGGTGAGCTTCAGCACCATCTACAAAAACTACGGCAGCAAGGAAGAGCTGCTGTTCGCCTTTGTGGATCAATGGATGGAAGGACTCACCGAGCGTATCGTGGACCATCTGCGGGGCATTGAAAATCTCAAGGAAAAACTGCGCAAGGTCTTCTGGCTGCAACTGGATTATTACGAGCGCAACCCCGGCCTGGGGCGCATCATCTTCATGACCGTCCCCCTGATAACCTGGATGAACAACCGCACTTTCGCCCAAAAGAGGATGATCGGCCTGTACCTGGAAACCCTGCGCCAGGGCCAGGAGCACGGGGTGCTCAACTCAGGGGTGCGGCCCCAGGTGCTCCTGGACTTCATGCACGGCCTGGTGCAGCGCAGCTTTTTCATGTGGGTCTACCGGGGCCAGAAAGACAGCCTGTCCGGGCAGTCCAACCAGTTGTTCGATATGGTCTGGCGAGCCATTGGCGAGCCCGCTAAACCGGCCGAGTCCGCCGTCTGCTGAACCCTCCCCGCCGCGCGTTGGCCAAGTACGTGGCATTTGGTATATGCTGAAACATGCTACGCGGATGTTCCGGCCTCCATGCCGGCGTCCAGGCGCTGCTGGCGGCCAAGGGCTGCCCACCGGCCAATCCCGCCGCAGGCGGGCAGCGGCGCGGGCGTGGCCAAGGGACCGCCCGCTATGCAGTGTATCCAAGTCATCAGCCAGGGAGAGTTAACTTGAGCCTGCCCGACTATCACACTCGTTTCCTCTTGGCGGCCTCGGTGGGCCAAGACGCGATAGTGGTGATCACGGAGGGAAAACTGAGCTATGCCAACCCAGCCGGGGAAAGCCTATTGGCCAGGGACCTGGATGAGTTGTGCGAAGCGGAGCCCGATCAATTTTTGGACCCGCCGCCCCCCATGCTGGGCCAGGGCGACGAGGCGGCGTTCTTGAGCCGGGTGGTGACGGCCCAAGGGCCGGGCGCTTTGGTGCGGGGCCTAGCCTTCGGCCTGGAGGACGGCACCCAGATGTGGGTCTTCCGGGAAAACGTCAGCCTCACCGAGTTGGGCTCCATGGCCGCCGGCCTTTTGCACAACTTGGCCGGCCCCCTCAGCGTGATCCGCTCCTCGGCCGAAATGACCAACACCAAGCTCAAAGAACTGCACCGGGAAGACGCCGGCCTGCCTCAGCGCCTGCGCGACTGGCCCGTGGTCCTGCGGCGGAGCAACGAAAAAATAATCAACCAAGTGGACCAGATAACCGCCACCACCCGAGACCTCATGGCCAAGATAAGCGGCGACACCCGCCAACATCAGCTGACGTTGAACCTCAACGAAATACTGCGGGCCGAAATCTCCTTCCTGCTCAATGACCTTGAGATAAAACACGGGGTGGAGATTTCCTGGGATCTGGATTCCAAACTGCCGGTCTTAAAGGGTATCTACTCTGATTTCTCCCAAGCCCTGCGCAACGTCATCCTTAACGCGCTGGAGGCCACCCAAGGCCAAAAGGATCGCCGCCTGGGCCTGGCCACCCGCTCCAGCCAGGGCTGGCTGGAGGTGTCCATCAGCGACAACGGCGGGGGCATAGCCCCGGACATCAGGCCCCACATCTTCGAGCCCTTTTTCAGCCACGGCAAAAAGGCCGGGCAATCGGTGGGATTGGGGTTGCATTCGGTGCGCCAGTTGTTGAGCCCCTATGGAGCCCGCTACCACCTGGAAAGCCGCCCGGGCAAGACGGTTTTCACCCTCAAGCTGCCCCTACAGGCGCAAGGCGGCCATGAGTAGACAAGCCTACAGGAACAGTTGGGCCTTTTTCGCCCTGGTCACCTTGGTGGCCGCCCTGGTCTTGGCCGGCAGTTATTTCTGGTTGCGCGCTGACGTGAAGAGCGAGGCCCTGAGCAAGCATCACCGCCAGGTGAACAACCAGCTCAACCAGTGGCAGGAGCAGCTCTACGACGCGACATGGGACTCCCTGGCCGACACCAGCGACGACGTGCGGCACCTGGGCTCTTACGACGAGGCCCGGCTCATGACCGACACCTTGGCTTGGTACGTATATCCCGACGGCCACAGCTTCATCGAAGGCATGGCGGTCATCGGCTTGGACGGACAGACGCGCCCCAGCAAGCAGGCGGCGGTGATCAACAAAGACGGCGAACCCCTGAGCCCGGGGCGCCTGGCCCGCCTGAAAAAAGAAAAGCCCTGGCTGGGCGACCCCTGGCTGGATAGCTACTCTTTTGTAATCAAGGCCTTCCAGGACGACCCCGGGCGCAGTTTTTACGTGTCGCCCCTGCTGCCAGCGCCTGGCAGGCTGGTGTTTATAACCGCCGCTCCCTGGCGGGATGAGGCGGGCCGCCTCAAGGGCGCGGTAATACAGCAACAGGCATTCGACCAATTGTACCGCGACGTCATCAAGGCCGGGACCAACGGGGTCAGCCTTTGGCTCATGGACTCGCGGGGAACCCTGGGGGTGGCCACCGACGGCCTGGCCAAAACCAGCGCGGCGGCCTTCCTGGCCTCCGGAGCCCTGCCCCAAGCCATGGCCCAGGGCCTCAAAAGCGCCCAGGAGGGGCTCTTCGGGGCCGGGGGCAGTTTGGTCCAAGGGCTCGGGCGAGACCGGGCGCATCTATACTGGCGCACCATGGGCGACCACCTTATCGTGGCCGTGGTGGAGAACGCCGCCGAGTTGGGCGCCGTGGGCCAGCGCACCTTGAACCGCTTCGGGGCCATCGCCCTGATCAGCCTGCTGCTCTTGGCCGCGGCCGGCGGGGCCTACACCCTGGCCTCCCTGCGGCGCGAGAACCGCATGCTGGAAAAGACCGCCTTGCGGCGCTATACCGGCACGGTGAGTCACCGGGTGCGCAACGATCTTTCGGTGATCCGGGGGGTGCATGAGATGCTCCAGCACAAGCTGGCCGGCGACAAGGGAGCTCTGGGGGTGGGCCTGGCCAACGCCGAGGCGGCCACCGAAGATATCGAGGACACGGTAAAGGAGTTGGAGCGCTTGAGCCAAGGCCAAGTGGAACTGGTATATGATGGACAGGTGGGCAAGGCGAGCATGTACCGCCTGCATCCCGATAAATGGCAAGGGGGGCAGGATTGAGCCTTATATTAATAGTTGACGATGAGCCGGGTGTGTTGCAGACCTTTGGCGACTGGCTGGAATCCGATGGCTACGAGGTGGCCACCGCCGGCAGCGCCGAGGAAGCCATGGCCTGGTTCCGCCAGACCGACCGTTTCCCCGACGCGGCGCTGTTGGACATCAAGCTTCCCGGGGCCAACGGCTTCGAATTGGCCGACTGGCTGTCCAAGGACTTCGACTTCAGCGATGTCATATTCCTCACCGCCTTTTTCTGGGAAGAGGAAACCCGCCAGGAACTGGTGGCCCGCCAGCGGCCCTATTTTGAAAAACCTCTCAAGTTCACCCATGAGGTGCTGCCCTTTCTAAGGCGCTACCTGGCCGAACGCCATGGATGAAAGCTTGCGCACCAGGCACCAAATACTGCTGGTGGACGACGACCAGGAGGCCCGGCAGATATTGGCCGAGGCCTTGTCCATGGACAACCATGGGGTGGTGGAAGCCGGCCGTGGCGACGAGGCCATCGCCCTTTTGGAAAAACAGGGCTTCCACCTGATCATCACCGACCTGCGCATGCCCGGGGCCAGCGGCGAGGAGCTTTTGGCCTATGTGGAGGAGCACCTGCCCGGCACCCCGGTGATCATCATCACCGGCTACGGCACGGTGGACGTGGCGGTGGAGGCCATGCGCCGGGGGGCCTTCGACTTCCAGCAAAAGCCCCTGAACCTGGAGCACCTGCGCCTCACCGTGCGCCGCGCCCTGAATAAGGTCCAGCTCAACCACGCTGTGGACTACCTGCGCCACGAGCAACCCTACATCTACCACCTGAAAGCCCTGGTGGCCCAGAGCCCGGCCATGGCCAAGGTGTTGACCAAGGTGGCCCGGGTGGCCGAAGCCGACGTGACCGTGCTTTTGACCGGCGAAACCGGCACCGGCAAGAGCCTGTTGGCCGGGACCATCCACGCCAACAGCCCACGCAAGGATGCCAACCTGGTCACGGTGAACTGCGCGGCCCTCACCGAGACCCTGCTGGAAAGCGAGCTGTTCGGCCATGAAAAGGGCGCCTTCACCGGCGCCCACAAGGCCCGGGTGGGCCGCATCCAGCAGGCCCACGGCGGCACCCTGTTTTTGGACGAGGTGGGCGACATGAGCCCGGCCACCCAGGCCAAGACCCTCCGGGCCATCGAGGACAAGGAGGTGCAGCCCATCGGCGGCTCGCGCTCCATCAAAGTGGACGTGCGCATCATCGCCGCCACCAACCTGGACCTTGACCTGGCCGTGTCCGAGGGCCGCTTCCGGGAGGACCTTTTTTACCGTCTGTCGGTGGCCCCCATCCACATCCCTCCCCTGCGCCGGCGCAAGGAGGACCTCCTGCCCCTGGCCGAAATGTTCAGGGAAAAGTTTTGCCGCGAAACCCGCTGTATGGATCGCCGTTTCTCCGAGGAGGCGGCCCTGGCCATCCAGGATTATCGCTGGCCGGGCAACATACGCGAGTTGCGCAACTCGGTGGAGCGGGCGGTGCTTTTCGCCGCTGGCGAGATCATCCAATCCTCCGATCTGGGCCTGAGCCCGCACGCGCAGAAAAAAAACGGCGGAAACGGAGGGCTGCCGACCCTGGACCTAAAGGAACTCGAGCGCCTGGCCGTGGAAGACGCCCTGCAAAGAAGCGACTGGGTGCAGAGCCGGGCGGCGCAGATGTTGGGCATCTCTCCCCGGGCCCTGTCCTACAAGCTGGACAAGCTGGGCCTTAGCCATCCCGGCCTGGAGGCGCGCCGCCGCCGCTGAACCTGGCCTCCTTACGATATCGTAATTACGATATCGTAAGCCCCCCAATTTCGGAAACCCCACCCGCCCAGATTTCCGCTTCCCCAGGCCCCAGTGGCCGCCACGAGCCATTTTTATATCTAATTGTTTTTATTTTATTTTTATCCGCCAACACCCACGCCCCACGGTTTTTTTTGCTTCCACCCCCATCTTGGCATCTTTCTTGTTTATCTATTCGGCCAAAGCTGAAAGACAAACGGTCCCTTGGCACCCTTATTCTCCAAGCAGGAGGGAAATCATGAAGGCCTGGCAAGAAATCAAGAAGCTCATCACCGAGGATTCCGGCATCAGCGCGGTGGAGTACGCCCTGCTTTTGGCCCTGATCGGGGCGGCCATCGCCACCGCGGCCTACACCTTGGGCACCACGGTCACCTCCAAGATCTCGGCAGCCACCAGCGCTCTTAACACCTCTGGCAGCTAGGCTGCCCGGTGGGAAAAAGGTCGAACTTATGTTGGCGCGGGCGGAGAGCAGTGCACTTGCCCAGTTGAGCGGACCCAGCTGGGGCCTGCTCCCCGCCTGCCTTTTTATGCCCTGGCTGGCCACCCACACGGGAGCCGGCCAGGGCAACCTTCTTTTGATGGCCCTGTTCGGCCTTATCATGGCCAGTTACGACCTGGCCACCCTGCGCATCCCCAACCAACTCAACGCCCTGGCCGCCTGTTGCGGCCTGGCCGTGGCCGGGGCCGCCGGGGGATGGTCCGCCCTGGCCCAAGCCCTGGCAGGCGGCTTTGTGGCTTTTGGCCTGATGGCGGTGTTCTTTTTCCTGGGCGCGGTGGGGGCCGGCGACGTAAAGGCCCTGGGCGCCCTGGGTGTTTTCGTGGGGGGCTGGGGCGCACTGGAGCTGTTTTTGCTCACCGTGCTCTGCGGCGGCGCGCTGGCCCTGCTAAGAATTCTGGCGGCCCACGGTCCAGGAGGCCTCAAGCGCTGGTGGGTGGCGGGCAAGGGCCTCAAGCTGCCCTACGGCCTGGCCATCTGCGCCGGAGCCCTTTGGCTGGCCCTGCTCAAGGGGGCGGCATGATGAGACTATTTCGCCGATTGATCTCGGAGCGCGGTTCGGTGGCGGTGGAGTTCGCCCTGTTCCTCCCGGTGTTTCTCTTGCTGGTGTTCGCGGTGGTGGAGTTGGGCTCGGCTTGGTACGCCAAACAGATGCTGGTCAACGCCAGCCGGGACGGCGCCCGCATGGCCAGCCTGCTCAACCCCGGGGACATCACCAACACCGACGTGGAAACCCATGTGCAGACCCTACTCACCCAAGCCGGCTTTCCCGGGTCCTTCACCGTGACCGCCACCGGCGCCGAGTCCAGCGCCGGCACCCTGGTCTCTGTGCAAGTGGACAGCACCTATCAACTGCCCATGCTGGGGGCCCTGATCCCTTCCTCCCTCAGCGCGGTAAACCTGAGCGCCACCACTGTGATGCGCCACGAGTGAGGTGATGCATGTCCCGTAAAGGTCCGTTGATATTTTTGATCCTGGCCCTGGTCTTGGCCGGGGCCGCCGCCTGGGGCGCCCACCAATGGCTCAGGGTCCAGAGCGCCGGGGAAGGGGCCAAAAAGCTGAACCTGGCCCCGGTGGTGGTGGCCTCCCGGGTGCTGCCCGCCGGCCAGCAGCTGACCGCCAAAGATCTGGCGGTGCAGGCCTGGCCGGTGAGCGCCCTGCCGCCGGGACGTTTCGGCCAGAGCAAGCAGGTGATGGGCCGGGTGCTCAAGGGCCCCATGGTCAAGGGCGAGGTGGTCCTGGCGGGCAAGCTGGCCCCCGAGGGCGCGGCCGGAGGACTCTCGGCGGTGGTTCCGCCTGGTTCCAGGGCCATGACCGTGAAGGTTGACGAAGTGATCGGGGTGGGCGGCTTTGTGCAGCCCGGCGACCGGGTGGATGTGCTGGTGACCCTGGCCGGCGGCTCATTTCGCAACGACCCGGTGAGCCGCACCGTGCTCGAAGACATCAACGTGCTCACCGTGGGCGAGAAAATCCAGCGCGACGATCAGGGGCGCGGCCGCACCAACAAGGTCAAGGTGGTCACCCTGCAGCTGAAGCCGGGGCAGGCCGAGCGTCTGGCCCTGGCCTCCAACGAGGGACGGGTGGTGCTGGCCCTGCGCAACCAGACGGACCGGGAGCCCAGCCAGGGCGGTGGGGTGAGCCTGTCGGCCCTGGTTCCCCTGTCCATCCCCAAGCTCTCGGCCCAGGCGGCCGAACCGCAGAAACCCCAGGGTACGGTGGTGGAGGTTCTCAAGGGGGTCAAACTCAGCCGTCAGATTCTTTAAGGGAGGTCAGGCCAGTGTCTGCCAAGGTCCGCATTTCATCTTTGTTCCTGGCCCTACTCCTGGCGGGTTTCTGCTCCCTGGCGGTCCACGCCGCCGGTGCGGCCGAGCCCCGGCGAGAGGTGCTCAAGCTGGGACATTCCACCTTGCTCAAGCTGCCCATGCCCGTTGGGCGGGTGAGCGTGGGCCGGGCCCAGGTGGCCGACGTGGTCATGGTCACCCCGCGTCAGCTCTATCTCAACGCCCTGGCCGTGGGCACCACCAACGTCAGCCTCTGGGACCAGCAAGACCGGCTCTTGGAGGTGTTCGAGGTGGTGGTGGTTCGCGACCTCACCGACCTCAAAGAGCAGCTCTATCAGATCCTGCCCAACGAGCCGGTGGAAGTGCGCGGCCTGGCGGGATCGGTGGTGCTCTCCGGGCAGGTTTCCTCACTGGCGGCCAAGAAGCGGGCCGAGGCACTGGTCGAGGCCTACGCCCCGAAAATGACCACCAGCCTCTTGGAGGTGGGCGGCAACCAGCAGGTGCAGCTGCAAGTGCGCTTCGCCGAGGTCAGCCGCCGGGTGACCAAGCGCATGAACATCAACCTGCGCATCCTCAACCCGCTTACCGGCGACTTCCTGTTCACCATGCTGGGCAGCCTGATCACCCCCAACTCCGACGGCACCCTGGGTCTCTCCGACAAGGTCACGGCCATGGGCGGCTTCCACGAGGGTCAGACCCAGGTCTCGGCCTTTTTGGACATCCTCAAGGAAAACGGCCTGGCCAAGATATTGGCCGAGCCCAACCTGGTGGCGGCCAGCGGCCAGCAGGCCGATTTCCTGGCCGGCGGCGAATTCCCCATCCCCGTGCCCCAGCGGGAGAACATCACCATCACCTTCAAGAAGTTCGGCGTGCAGTTGAGCTTCTTGCCCGAGGTTCGGCCCGGGGGGCGCATCCGCCTCACCGTGTCCCCGGAGGTCAGCGAACTGGACTGGACCACCGCAGTGGTGGTGCAGGGCTTCACCGTGCCCGGGCTGACCACCCGCAAGGCCAAGACTCAGCTGGAGTTGGCCGACGGCCAGAGCTTCGCCATAGCCGGCCTGTTCCGGGACGACATCACCCAGTCGGTGAGCAAGTTCCCGGTGCTGGGAGACCTGCCCATCCTGGGGGTCTTGTTCCGCAGCACCGAGTTCAAGAAAAAGAAAACCGAACTGCTCATTATCGTAACCCCCCGCATCGTTCGGCCGGGCCAGGAGCGTTTGGGCCCCTCCCCGGTTATGAACTTTGCCGAACCCGACGATTTCGCCTTTTTCATGTTGGGTAAGCTGGCCGCCCCCCAGGCGTCCCGCCCCCAGGGTCCGCCTCGTTCCCCCCAGGAATTGGAGGGCCGCTTTGGACACGACTTGGCTTGGTAAGTTCGCCAGGCTCCTCAAGGGGGAGCGGGCCGGCATCGCGGCCTTGGCTGCGGTGATGCTCACGGTGATGGTGGCCACCACCGGGGCCGTGGTGGACCTGGGCCTGTTGTACGCCACCAAAAACGAGCTGCAAAACGCGGCCGACGCCGCCGCCTTGGCCGGGGCGGCCACCTTGGTCACCTGGGACGAGAACCGTCAAATCATAGCCCAGCCCAATGTGGCCATAAGCGCGGCCCAGCAGGTGTCCCTGGCCAACCAAGCCCTGGGAGTCAACCTCCAATTGCTGCCCGAGGACATCACCCTGGGGCTGTGGGTGGAGCCGGAGCAGGCCTTTGACCCCGATCATATCGGTTCCACCAGCGACCCAAACTTTTTGAGCGCCTGCCGGGTGGTGCTCAGGCGCGACAACATCGCCAACACCCCGGTGGACACCATTTTCGCCGGCGCGGTGGGCTTCGCCGTGGTTAACGTCACCGCCACATCCACCGCCCATCTGGGCTGGGCCGGATCGGTGCAGGCGGGCATGGTGGACCTGCCCATCGCGATAAAGGACGACGCCATCATATCCGGCGGCGGCCCCATCTGCGGCCAGACCATCTCTTTTCACAGCGAAAACGACGAGAACGCCGAGTGGACCAGTTTCTTCACCTCTCCGTCCAACGACCCCAACGTTAGGGACTACGTGGACGGCAGCCGCACCGTGCCCGAGTTGAAAGTTGGCGACGAGATCAACGTGATAAACGGCAACCTGAGCAACCACACCTTCGACGCCCTGGCCAGCCGCTTCCAAAGCGAGGGGGCCGACCTGAACGGCGACGGCACGGCCGACGCCTGGCAGGTGCTGTTGCCGGTGATGAGCGCGGGCTCCTCCGGGGCCAGCAGCGCCACGGTGGTGGGCTTCGCCCACGTATTGATCATCGAGGTTAAAAACGCCCCGGAAAAAGAAATCCTGGGGGTATTGCAATGCGGCTTGGTGGTGCCCGCCAGCACCACCGGCGGCGGCAACTTCGGCAGCCGGGCCGCCACCCCCAAGCTGGTGGAATAAGCGAGGCTATCCATGCGGTTCGCACCACGACAAACTCCCGCCAAGAGCAGAACCCCGGCCCGCCTGTGGCGCGGACAGGGGGGGGCGATGGCTGCCCTGGCGGCCTTTATGCTCACCGCCCTGGTGGGGTTTGCCGGCGCGGCGGTGGACCTGGGCCTGTTGTACGCCACCAAGAACGAGCTGCAAAACGCCGCCGACGCCGCCGCCCTGGCCGGGGCGGGCACCATGATCTCCTTCGGCGGCGGCGGGGAAATATCGGTGCAGCCGGCCACCGCCATCCAGACCGCCCAACAGGTCTCGGCGGCCAACCAGGCCCAGGGAGTCAGCCTGGCCCTGCGCACCGAAGACGCGATAATCGGCTACTGGGACGTTGCCGCCGCCAGTTTCGACCCCGGCCTGACCGGGAGCAGCAACCCAGACGACATCACCGGCTTCCAGGCCACGGTGCGCCGGGACGAATTGGCCAACGGTCCGGTGGAGACCTTTTTCGCTGGGCTGGTGGGCCTGGGTTCGGTGGGGCTCCATGCCACATCCACCGCCTTTTTGGGCTGGGCCGGCCTGACCGATCCGGCGGCGGTTGACCTGCCCCTGGCCATCCACGCTTCGGCCTTGCAGAACGCCGGCAGCCCCGATTGCGGCAGCGAACTGCTCTTCAATAACGAAAACGACGAGACCGGCGAGTGGACCAGCTTCTTCACCTGGCCCACCAACGACGTCACTGTGCGCAACTACGTGAATGGAACCCTGCAAGCCCCCGAGCTGAAGGTGGGCGACACCCTCAACGTGATAAACGGCAACCTGAGCGTGGCCACCATGGAGTCCCTGGCCGCCCGTTTCCAGGCCCAGGGCAGCGACACCGACGGCGACGGAGCGGCCGACTCCTGGGAGGTGTTGGTGCCGGTGGTGGAGCCGGGGTCCTCATCCACCGTCTCGACGGTGGTGGGCTTCGCCTACTTGGTGATGACCGAGGCCGACGCCGGCAAGGCGCGCTTCTACTTGCAGTGCGACCGCGCCCTGATCGGCAGCAACAGCGGGGGAGGAAACTTTGGCACCAGGGCAACGGTGCCCAGCTTGATTCAGTAGGAGAAGGTCCGTGAGCAACAACGATCCCCAGGTATTGGCATATCATCTCACCCGCCAGGGAGGCGAGCGCCTGCGCCAATTGGTGGCCGGCGCGCCCCGGGCCAGCCTTATCGGCCTGGAGTCCACCGCCGAGGAGTTCGAGCGCAAGGCCTTGCAGTTGCAGCCCGAGGTGCTCCTGGTGGAGTTCGACCCCGACGAGACGGGCCTGAGCGAACTCCTGGCCCGCCTGCGCCGGGGAGTGCCCCGGGGGGCCATGGTGGCTTGGGCCCAAAACCTAAGCCCCGAGGCCATCCTCATGGCCATGCGCCTGGGGGTCAGGGAATACTTGCCCAATCAGGCCGACGGATCGGCCTTTGCCGAGGCCTTGCAACGCCTTCTGACCTCGGCCGCCCCCGGCGACCAGCAGGGCCGCCTGTTGGGGGTGATGGGGGTCAAGGGCGGGGTGGGGGCCAGCTCCCTGGCGCTCAGTCTGGCCTGGGTGGCCAGCCAAAGCATGGGCGCCCGGGTGGCCCTGGTGGACCTGGACCTGGCCGGCGGCGATCTGGCCGCCCTGTTGGATTTGGAGCCCACCCGCAGCATGCTGCACGTGACCGAGGAGTTCGAGCGCCTGGACAACCTGATCATGGACAGCCTGATGGTGGACGCGGCCCCGGGGCTGCGCCTGCTGGCCTCGCCGGGCGATGCCGTGGCCGCCGAAGAAATTAAGGGGATGCACGTGGAGCGGGCCCTGGACTTCATCCTGGCCGAGCACGCCCTGGTGGTGGCCGATCTGCCCTCGCGGGTGGACGAGGCCAGCCTGGCCGCCCTGGACCGGGCCAAACTGCTGCTGCTGGTCACAGAGCCCACCGTGTTGGGGCTCAAGGCGGCCCAGCGGGCCCTGGAGCTTTGCCGCAGCCTGGGGCGGGAAAAGGAGGAGGTGGCGGTGGTGGTCAACCGCCACGGAGCCAAGCAGTGCGTGGCGCCCAAGGAGGTGGCCCGGGTGCTCAAGCTGACCCCCCTGGCCCTGCTGCCCAACGACAGCGCGGTGCTCATGGCCGCGGCCAACGCGGGCCGCCCCCCCGCCCGGGACTGGCCCCGCTCCAAGTGGAGCAAGGCGGTGGCATCCCTGGCCAAGGAGCTGTTCAGCGGCAACGGAGGTGGCAAATGAGCTTGCGGGCCAGGCTGGGGGGAATCTCGCCGGTGGGGCCGTCCGCTGACGACCGCCAACGCGACCGCCAGCGGGATTCCGCCTTGCAGGAGATGAAGGCGCGCATCCATTACAAGGTGATCGAATCGCTGGACCTCTCGGTCCTCAGCAACACCCAGGAGGGGCAGGCGGAGCATGACCTGGAAGACGCCATCCGCCTTGTGGTGGAGTCCGAGCCCGAACCCATGAGTCTGGCCGAGCGCGAGGCCTTGGCCCGGGAGATAAAAAACGAGGTCATGGGCCTGGGCCCCTTGGAGCCGCTGTTGGCCGACGACTCCATCTCTGAAATCCTGGTCAACGGCTATAATAGTGTCTACGTGGAGCGCGGCGGCCGTTTGACCCGCATACCGGTGCGCTTCCGCAACGACGAGCACCTGCTCAAGATCATCGACAAGATCGCCAGCGGAGTGGGACGGCGCATCGACGAGTCCTCGCCCATGGTTGACGCCCGCCTGGCCGACGGCAGCCGGGTGAACGCGGTGATCCCACCCCTGGCCCTGGACGGCCCGGCGCTCAGTATTCGTAAGTTCGCCCGCGATCCCCTGAGGGTGGACGACCTGGTGCGCCTGGGCTCCTTCAGCGCCCAGACCGCCCAGTTTCTGGAGGCCGCGGTCAAGGCCCGGCTTAACATGCTCATCTCCGGGGGCACCGGCACCGGCAAGACCACCCTGCTCAACGTGCTCAGTTCCTTCATCCCCCACCGCGAGCGCATCGTGACCATCGAGGACTCGGCCGAGCTGCAGATGCAACAGGAGCACGTGGTGCGCCTGGAGACCAGGCCGCCCAACATCGAGGGCCTGGGCGAGGTGGCCATGCGCGACCTGGTGAAGAACGCCCTGCGCATGCGGCCCGACCGCATCGTGGTGGGCGAGGTGCGCGGCGGCGAGGCCCTGGACATGATGCAGGCCATGAACACCGGCCACGACGGCAGCCTGACCACGGTGCACGCCAACAGCGCCCGCGACGCCATCAGCCGCCTGGAGACCATGATCTCCATGGCCGGCCTGGACATACCCGACAAGGCCATCCGCCAGCAGATCGCCAGCGCCATACAGATCGTCATCCAGGTGAGCCGCCTGGCCGACGGCTCCCGGCGGGTTACCAGCGTGCAGGAGCTCACCGGCATGGAGGGCGAAACCCTGACCATGCAGGAGATATTCAGCTTCACCCAGACCGGGGTGGACGAACGCGGCCGGGTGGTTGGGCATTTCGGGCCCAGCGGCATCCGGCCCCGCTGGAGCGACCGCATCGCCGCCTTCGGCATCGACCTGGGCGCCGAACTCTTTGGCGGGAGCGAGACAAGGAGGGGCGGGCTATGATCTGGGGCTTCACCGCGATTATTTTCGTGGCCCTGCTGGCCGCGGCCTGGGCGCTTTTTCGCCTGCTCTACGCGGGCCAAGTCGCCCGCGAGACGGCCACCCAACGCCGCCTGGAAGCCATCGCCCCGGGCGAGGCCGCCATGCAGGCGGCCATCAAGAGCTATTTCCGCGACCGCTCCTACTCCTCCATCCCCTATCTGGACCGGCTGTTGAGCCACCTGCCCAACATCGCCGACCTTGAACTTCTCATTCACCAGGCCGGCTCCCCCTGCAACCTGGGCACCCTGGTGCTCATGAGCGGTGTGCTGGCCAGCCTGGGCCTGCTGGGGGGAGGGCTGCTGGAAGGCAGCCTGGTGGGGTCTCTGTTGCTGTTGGTGGGCTGCGGGGCCCTGCCCCTGATGTGGCTGCGCTTTTTGCGCAAGCGCCGCCTGGCCGCCTTTGAGGAGCAGTTCGTGGAGGCGGTTGACCTCATAGCCCGGGCGCTGAGGGCCGGGCACTCCTTCGGCTCGGGGCTCAAGATGGCCTCCCAGGAGCTGAACGATCCGGTGGCCGAGGAGTTGTCCCGCACCTTCGAAGACTATTCCTATGGCAAGGGCCTGGACGACGCCCTGGCCGACCTCACCCGGCGGGTGGGCCTGCAGGACGTCAAGTTCTTTGCCACCGCCGTGGCCCTGCAACGGGAAATCGGCGGCAACCTCACCGAGATATTGGACAACATCGGCCATATCATCAGGGCCCGCTTCGCCCTGCTGCGCCAGGTCAAGGCCCTGTCGGCCGAGGGACGCATCAGCGCCTACATCCTGTGCCTCATGGCCCCGGGCCTGCTGGGGGCCCTGTGGTTTTTGAGCCCCAACTACCTGGGCATCCTGTTCGAGCACCCCATGGGCAAGACCTTGCTGATGGTGGGCGGCTGTTTCCAGGGGCTGGGCATTCTGGTGATCCGCAAACTCATCAACCTGAAGGTGTGATATGGAGCTGATCAACGCCCTGGGCGCCAGCGCCTCCCCCTGGCTCATCGGCCTGGCCTTCGGGCTGGCGGTGCTCCTGGCCGTGTCCGCCCTGGCATCCCTGCTCATCAAGCGCGACAAAAGCCTGCAGCGCCGCCTTCGACAACTAGGCGGCCAGGCGCAAACCGAGCCGGGCAAATCCCCCAAGGAAAAGCTCCGCCGGGTTCTGCTCAAGCTGCTCAGTCAGTTGGCCAAGCCGGCCAAGCCCCGCCAGAACTGGCAAGAGAGCGACCTTAAGACCAAGCTGTTGCAGGCTGGCTTTCACACCCCCGGCGCGGTGAACACCTTTCTGGGCGTCAAAGTGGCCATGCTCATCGCCTCTCCCCTGCTGGTGCTACTCACCCCCCTGCCGGGCCGCCTGGGCCATTTACAGCTCGTTCTGGCCCTGGTGGGATCGGCCACCCTGGGCTTCTTCCTGCCCCAGCTTTTGTTGGAGCGGCGCATCCGCTCCCGGCGCAAGGCCATCACCCGGGAGTTGCCCGACGTGTTGGACCTGCTGGTCATCTCGGTGGAGGCCGGCCTGGGCCTGGACCAGGCCATCCGGCGGGTGTCCCGGGAGGTGGTGCTCTCCTGCCCGGTGCTGGGCACGGAGCTCAACCTGGTGTCCCTGGAGCTGCGGGCGGGCATTCCCCGTCCCATGGCGCTGAAAAACCTGGCCCTGCGTTGCGGGGTGGAGGAAGTGGGCGGCCTGGCGACCATGCTCATCCAGGCCGACCGCTTCGGGGTGAGCGTGGGCCGCTCGCTCAGGGTGCACTCGGACATGGTGCGCACCAAGCGCCGCCAGCAGATGGAGGAGGCCGCGGCCAAGATTCCCCTCAAGCTGCTGTTCCCGGTTCTATTCATGATCTTCCCCGCCATCATGGTGGTCATGGCCGGCCCGGCGGTAATCCGGGTCAGCCAGAACCTGATGCATTAAGGAGAGGCGTTATGCCCAGATACAACCCCGTTCTTCTCGCGGCGGCCCTGCTGGCCGGCCTGGGCCTGGCCCTGGGGGCCGGCTGCGCCAGCAGCCAGCAAGGCAACGCACGCTGGCTGCAACGGGGCGAAGCCGAAGCGCTCCTGGCCGCCCATTCGGCCACGGCGGAAAAAAACCCCGACCTGGACCGCATGCCCAACGGGCCCAGCGAGATGGAAGCCCAGGGCGACATTATGGCCGCCCAGGGAGCGCCCCTCAACGCCATGAGCCATTACCGCCAGGCCCTTCGTGACGCCAAGGGCGACAGCCGGCTGCGCCTGGAAGGCAAGCTGGCCGGCCTGGAACTGAGCCTAGGCCGTTATAAAACCGCCCAGGAGGGCTTCGCCCGCCTCTGCAAGGCCCAGCCGGGCAAGGCGGTGTTTTGGCAGGGCCTTGGCCTGGCCCAGTTGGGCCAGAGCGATCTGGCCGGAGCGGAAAAGTCCCTGACCCGGGCGGTAAGCCTGGACCCATCCCTGTGGCGGGCCCAAAACCTGCTGGGGGTGGTCCACAACCGCCGCCGCCAGCCCCAGCTGGCCATGGCCAATTTCCAGGCCGCCTTGCTGTCCCGCCCGGACAAGCCGGCCCTGTACAACAACCTGGCCCTGGCCCAGGCCATGGCCGGCGACCTGCGCGGGGCCGAAGCCAGCCTGCGCCACGCCCTGGCCCTGGACCCGGAGCACCGCCTGGCGGCCAACAACCTGGGGCTGCTCCTGGTCCGCCAGGGGCGCGACGATGAGGCCTACCAGGTCTTCGCCCAGTCCCAGGGCGTGGCCCAGGCCCACAACAACCTGGGGGTGATCCTAGCCTGGCAGGGGCGCACCCGCCAGGCCCAGGAACAGCTCCGCCTGGCGGTGCAAGCCCTGCCCCGCCACTATCCTCTGGCCACGCGGCACCTGAAGCAACTGGGGGCGGAGGCGGCCCCGCCGCCGGGGGCCATGCTGGCCCGGCCCATGACTCCCCTGACCGAGCGCGCTTCCAGCCAGGCCCAGGCCCCGTCCCGCCCCAAGGCAACCGCCCGGGCCGCGGTGCCGGCCCCGGCTCCGTCCAAGCCCGTGGTCAAGCTCCGGTCCAAGGCCGCTCCCAATAAAAAAGCCCCGGCCAAGGCCCAGGCCTCAACGGCCAAAACCGGCGCCATCGTCGCGGCCCAGGCCCCGCCCGGAGGCAAACCCGTGGCCGAGGCCAAACCAACTCCCCAGGCCAAGCCGGCTCCCCTGAGCAAACAACAGCGCATGGCCAGCGACGCCGCCCCGCCCCCTGCGGCGGTCAAACCACAGCCCATAGCCGAGAAGGCGGCGGTGAAGCCCCCCGCCGCCCCGGCCAAGCCGGAGGCCGCCCCCACCAGCGGCACGGCCAAACCCGCCCCCGCCCCCTTGGCGGCAGGGGACAAGGCCTCGCCCTCCCCGTCCCCCATGACCGGCGGCCAGGCGGCGGGGCTGTGGATGCGAGCCGATGGTTCGGTGAGCTACGGCCCCATGCCCGATGGTGAAAGGGCCTATGGAGTAGTGTACGGAACCGGAAACTAGGTGGCGGTAAAAGGCTCCCCGCAGCGGACCCCAAGGCGCGTGGGCCCGCTGCGGGGAGCGTTGGAGGGCTGATTAGAACTCGGCCCGCAGGCCCAGGAAGCCGCTGAGACCCAGGGTGTTGTAACCCTGAATCTCCACGTAATCCTCGTCGAACAGGTTGATCACGTTGCCGTAGACGCTTAACCACTTGGTGAGCTTGTAGGTGGCGGTGGCGTTCACGGTGATATAGGAGTCCACCTCGCCGGTGTTGGCCGCGTCGGTGTAGCGGTCGCCCACGTACAGAGCCCAGACCCTGATGTTGAGGCGGTCGCCCATGAGCGGCAGACGCACTCCCAGGGTGCCCTTGTCCCGGGGGTTGTAGGCCAGGTCCTTGTCCGTGCCCTGGTCCTGGGCGTCGGTGTAGGTCCAGGAGAAGTCCACCCCCAGCCAGGGCAGCAAGTGGGCCTGGGCGTAGAATTCCAGCCCTTGGCTCTTCACCTCTTCCAGGTTGTTGAACTTCCAGGTGTTCAGGTCGAAGCTGATCAGGTCGTCGGTCTGGATGTTGAAGTAGGTGAGCCCCAGCTTGATGCGCTTGTTCCATAGCTGCTGCACCACGCCCAGGTCCCATCCCTTGCTCTTCTCCGGGCCCAGGTCCTGGCTTCCGTAGGGGCTGTAGAGCTGATAGAGGGTGGGGGCCTTGAAGCCGGTGCCGTAAGTGCCCTTGAAGGTGGTTCCGCTGGCCGCCAGGTTGTAGGAGGCGCCCACCCGCCAGGTCATCCGGTTGCCGAAGCCGTCGTGGTGGTCGTTGCGTATGCCGCCCAGGAGATAGAGGCCCTCCAACACCTTGAGCTGGTCTTGCAGATAAAAGCTCAGGGTGTCCACGGTCTTCTTGTCCAGGGTGTCGCCCCAGGCCCCGGGAACGCTGTACTCGCCCTGCTCCTGCTGCCAATTGACTCCCAGGGTCGCGGTGTTGATGTCCTTGTAGAGCAGGTTGTGCCGCCACTGGGCGGTGGTCAGGTAGGAGGTGAAGGTGGAGCCGTCGTTGTAGTCGCGGTCCACCGAGCCATAGGAGAAGGTCAGCTTGTGGTTCCACCAGGCCAAGGGCGCGTTGGTCAGGCCCAAGATGCTGGTGTAGGAGGTCACCTCGGTGTTGTCCTGGGTGTCGATGAGGCCGGTTGCGCCATAGCCGTCGTAGTCGGTCTTGGACTGGTTGTAGTAGCCGATGAAGTAGACTTCGGTGTTGTCGTTCAGGTCATAGCCGAAACGGCCGTTGAACTGATAGGCGCGGTAGGGGTCGTTCTCGCTGCCGATCTTCACTTTAGAGATGCCGTCGGTGGTTACGCCCGCCCCGGAGAGCATGAAGTTGAAGCGATCGACTTGGCCCTGGGCGCCGGCGGAGCCCTGCCAGGTGTTGTGGGAGCCGAAGCTGCCCGAGGCCCAACCCGAGGGCTTGCCCTGGCCGCGCTTGGTGATGATGTTGACCACGCCGGCCATGGCGTCGGAGCCATAGAGGGTGGACTGGGGCCCCTGCACCACCTCCACCTGGGACACGCCCCCGGTGAGCAGACTGGCGATGTTCATGACCCCGCTGGTGGAGATGGGATCGGCCAGGCGCACGCCGTCCAGCATGATTTGGGTTTGGCCGTCCTGGGCGCCCCGCATGCTCAGGCCGGTGGCGCCGCCAAAGGGGCCATTGCTGCGGATGTAGACGCCGGGCACGTCGCGCAGGGCGTCCATCAGGCTCCACTGGGCCTTTTCCTTGATTTCCAGATCGGTCACCACGAAGGTGGTGGAGGGGACCTTGTTTAAGTCCTCCTCGGTCATGGTGGCGGTGACCACCATCTCGCCCTGATGAACCGCCTTGGCCTTGCCTTCCTCCTCGGAGGCGCTCTCTGCGGCCCAAACAGGTGCGGCCTGGGCGGCCATAAGGGTCAGCCCAGCCAATATAACCAGCATCTTCCTCATTAAATTCCTCCCTCGAGGTTCACGGACTGGATGGGTCTTCCGGCTTGGGGCGTCCTACCGGCCCGCCTTCCCATCGCGCCCCGCGCGACAGTGGCTTGTTGGGCTTTCGTTCCCCTCACGGCTGCGGGGCAGCGGGCGAATCTCACGCCACTTCCACGCATCCAGCCCGATATGCTGGGAGGCTTGCCTGCCTCCCCTTTAGGCCCCGGGAGACCCCGGGGCGAACCATAAAAAACCCCCCGCCCTGTACAGGACGGGGGGGACTGCACCCAGTTTGCTTGATCTCCCCAGAAAGAGTCTGGCAGCCAACTAGCGGCGGCCATGGCCGGTGACCGCCGGCCGGGACTCTTTTTGAAAAACGGCAGGTCTTCTGGCTCCCGGATCATCCTCGGGCCGCGCCTTCCCACCGGCCTTGAGGCCGGCAGTGGCTCTTTGCAGCCTTTGTCCCCGGTTACAGCGGCGGGACCGCGACGGTATCGCACCGTCTTCCCTATTAAGCCCTGAGGCACCGTTTCCCGATGTTGCCTAATTTCCTACGCCAGAGTTATTCCCTCGTCAAGTTTATTCTCGGGCCGTCACCAACTCCAGCAAACCGTCTAAGTTCAGGTGCCGCTCCAGCAGGTCGGCCAGCAGCTCGTACTGCTCCTCCCGGAAGGCGGCGTAGCCGCCGGCCTGCTCCGGGACGGCGCCGCCACGGGCCCAGGCCAACAGGGCCGTGCGCAAATCGTCGTTGTCCAGCACCCCGTGCAGATAGGTGCCCACCACCCGCCCGCCGGGGCTCACCTGGCCCTCGTCCTGGCCCACCGCTTGGCCCAACACCTGGACCAGGCGAAAGGCGGGGCGGCCGGGGCCCAGGGTCCTGGTTCGGCCCATGTGTATCTCGTAGCCCGCCACCGGCCCGGACACCGCGAAGGGCAGGCCGGGCTGGCACCGGGCCTCCACCCGGGTGGTGGTCTTGTCCCCGGCCATCACCGTGGACACCGCGAGGAGCCCCAGGCCCGCCTCCTGCCCCGGCGGGCCCTCCACTCCCTGGGGATCGGCTATCTCCGAGCCCAGGAGCTGATACCCGCCGCAGAGTCCCAGCACCTTGCCCCCCAGGGTGTGAAAAGCCTTGATGGCCTGGAACAGCCCGCTTTCGCGCAGGCGCTTGAGGGCGGCCAGGGTGTTCTTGGTGCCCGGCAGTATAAGAAGGTCCAGGCCGGCCAGCTCATCGGGCCGCTCCAGCCAGGAAAGCTCCACCCCCGGACAGGCGGCCAGCGCGTCGAAATCGGTGTAGTTGCTGATGTGGCTCAGGCGAACCACTCCCACCCGCACCGAACCCGCCTGGCCCTTCAGTTCGCCCCGCTCCAGGGCCACCCCGTCCTCCTGGGGCAGCAGGATGTGCTCGAAGCGGGGCAGAACCCCCAGCACCGGCACCCCGCCCTTGCGCTCGAGATACTCGATGCCATCGGTGAACAGGGCCGGATCGCCGCGAAACTTGTTGATGACTATTCCGGCCATGAGCTTGCGCTCGCCGGGAGTCATCAGCTTGAGGGTGCCCAGGACCTGGGCGAAAACCCCGCCGGTGTCTATGTCCGCCGCCAGGATCACCTTGGCCCCGGCCCGGCGGGCCATGGGCAGGTTCACCAGGTCGTGACGCTTGAGGTTAACCTCGGCGCAGGAGCCGGCCCCCTCCAGGATCACCAGCTGGTGCCCAGCGCTCAGGCGGCGGAAGGCGGCCATCACCGTCTTGGTCAGGCGGGGTTTCAGGCGGTAGTAGTCGCCCCCGCCGAAGTTGCCCAGGGGCCGGCCCATGAGCACCACCTGGGAGGAGGTGTGCCCCCCGGGCTTGAGCAGTATGGGGTTCATGTCCACCGAGGGCTCCAGGCCGGCGGCCTGGGCCTGGGCCACCTGGGCCCGGCCGATCTCGTGCCCCTGGGGAGTGATGCCCGAGTTCAGGGCCATGTTCTGGGCCTTGAAGGGGGCCACGTCGATGCCCCGGCGCTTGAACAGCCGGCACAGGCCCATGACCAAGACACTCTTGCCCACGTGGCTGCCGGTGCCGGCCACCATGATGGGGCGGTAGGTTACAACGGGCTTCATGACCGGACCTAGGGCTCGGGCGAGGAAAGTTTTAGATCGGCCAGCCCCCCCTGGTCCAGGTCATAGCGTTTTTTCAGGGCCTGGGGGTCCAAGCCGATGAGCAGCCAGCCCAGTGGTTGGTCCTTGGAGCCGAGAGGGAACGCCACCAGAAATTCCCGCCGGCTGCCTCCCTGGCCCTGTCTCTGGTGGAAAACGTTGAGCACCCGGTGGCCGGCCTTTCGCTCATCTCCAAAAGCAATGTGGCTGTAGCTGGTCCCGGGCTTTTGCGCCGAGCCCGCCCCCTTGGGATAGTAGGATTCCACCACTTTTTTATCGTTGTCCAGCAACACCACCCCGGTGTAGGGCAGAGCGCTGACCTGTGGCATGGCGAAAAAGCGGCCCAGAAGCTCATGGCCCCGCTCAAACTTGCCCTGGGCCAGGGGCTCGGCCAGCAGGGAACTGAGCAGCAAGTGGTCCCGCGCAAGTTGGTCGCGGAACTCGGCGTGCAGTTGGCTTGCTTGCCTGGTCTGGCCGGAAAAATAGTGATAGGCCACCAGACCTCCGGCGCAAACAACCAGGGCGGCGAGGGCTGCGGCAAGCCAGCCGCGCAGGCGGCGCAGGCGGCGCTTGAGGCGTTCCACGCTGGTCACGTCGCGCCCCACCAGCAAAAGGCCCTTGAAATTCTGTTGGGCGTCGTAGAGGCCGCTGAGGCTCAAGGACACGTAGCGGTGCCCCTGCTGGGGGTGGCGGGAAGAAACCACTTGCTCATGGCAGGTTTGGCCACCCCTTACCCTGCCGGCCAGCTCGCGCACCTGCTGGCCTTGCTCGAAAAGCTCTTCCACTGGCCGGTGGCCCGCCTGGCGCCATTCGCGGCCATAAAGCTCCGCCGCCGCCCGGTTCAAGGCCGTCACCTTGCCGTTTTGATCGGTGAGCACCACCGCGTCGGGCAGCATGTCGCAGAATTCCTTGAGCCCGAAAAGCTGGTTGCTGGCGGCGTCCAGGCGTTGGGCCAAGACCCGGGCCATGCCTTGGCCCAGTTCGGGGAACTCTTGCAGGAAGCGGCCCACCTCCTGGCGGGGGATGGCCAGGGCCTTGCCCTGGCTTCGGGCCCGGATGGTGGCGGTGCGCTTGTCCCCCATCAAAAAGGACATCTCCCCGAACACCGCCTCCGGCTCGGAGATAACGCTGATGACCTGCTCGCCCTTGAGGACGTCCAACTCCCCTTCCACCAGGACATAGAGATCCTGGGAATCATCGCCCTCTAAAAAGAGGGTCTGACCCTGGTGAAAAGAGATCAGGTAACGGCCCAGCCGGGGATCGTCTTGATACGCCTCGATCATGCCACGCTCTTTCGCCCAAAATTGGGCCCTGGGCATCCGAAACAGGGACGCGGAGCACACGCCGTAACTTTATCTGCCTAGCTTAACTCCGGGCGGGGCGCAAGACAAGGCCGGGCCGAAAAGGGCGGGCCCGCCGGGCGGGAGCCAAAAAACTATTGGCCGTAGGCGTCGATAAAAACCTTGGGCTGTTTGCGGGGCGGAGCCTTCACCTCGCCGGCCGGCGTGCCCAGGGGAATTATGCCCGCCACTTCCAGGCCCTCGGAGGCGCCCAGGGCCAGGGCCATGGCCTTGGGGTCGAAGAAGGTGAGCCACAGGCTGCCCAGGCCCTGGGCGGTGGCGGCCAGCATGAGGTTCTGCACCGCCGCCGAGGCCGCCTGCAAGGCCCCATGGGCTTGGTTGAAATAGGGGCCCAGACCGCTCTTGTTGGGGTCAAAGAGCACCGCCACGTACACCGGGGCCTGATCCAGGAAATCGAAGCTGTATTTGTGCGCCCACTCCGGGCCGCCGGCGTCGGCAACCCCCTGCTTGGCCGCCCGGCAAAGCTGTTTGACCTTGGCCTTGGCCTCCTCGCTCCGGATGACCACGAAGGACCAGGGCTGCTGGTGCAAGGGGCTGGGGGCCCACACCGCCGCCTGGATCAAGGAATCCACCTGCTCGGGGCTCACCGGCTGGCCGGTGAAGGCCCGCACGCTGCGCCGTTCTTGGATGGCTTGCAACAACTCCATTGTTCCCCTCTCCCCGTGCGCCGTTTTTCAGACGATTTTTTCCTTTTCCTGGCGGCGGCGCTCCTCGTCGCGGATTTCGCGGCGCAGTAGCTTGCCGACCTTGGACTTGGGCAGCATGTCGCGGAACTCGATGTAGGAGGGCACCTTGTACCCGGCCAGGCGGTCCCGGCAAAAGCGGATAAGCTCGGTGGCGCCCACTCCCTTGGCGTCCTCCTTCATAACCACGATGGCCTTGATGCGCTCTCCCACCTTGGGGTCGGGCACCCCCACCACGCAGGCCCCCACCACCACGGGGTGGTCCTGGAGCACCGCCTCTATCTCCGAAGCGCTGACCCGGTAGCCCTTGTGCTTGAGGATGTCCGCCGAGCGCTCCACGTAGTATATCTGCCCGTCCTCGCCCTGCTTCACGAAGTCGCCGGTGCGGTAGTAGACCTCGCCGTTAAGCTCCACGAAGGCGGCGGCGGTCTCGTCGGGCTTGTTGAGGTACTCCTTCACGGCGTGGTCGCTGGTGACCAACAGCTCCCCCAACTCCCCGGTACCGGCGATCTGCAGGGTGTCCGGCTCCACCAAGAGCACCCGGCGGCTGGGCAGGGGCGCGCCGATGCTCATGGCCGGCGGCTCCCCGGCGTCGATGCGGCTGTAGGTGACGTGCCCGGCCTCGGTGGAGCCGTAGACCTGGTAGATGGGCACGCCCACCCGCTCCTTCCAGCGGGCCAGCACCTCCCGGGGCAGCACGTCGCCGCCGCAGTAGCAGTAGGTCAACGAGCTGATGTCGTAGAAATGCTGGCGGTCGTTTTCCAGAATCATGCGGTACAGGGCGGGCACTCCCAGCATCCAGCGCACCTTGTAGCGCTGGATGGCGTCCAGGATGGCGTCCACGTGGGGTTGGGGCATGAGCACCGTGGTGTTGCCCTGGTTCAGGCCCAGGGCCATCAACAGGCCCAGGGCCATGATGTGAAACAGGGGGTTGATGGCGATGTAGGCGTCCTCTCCGGGCCGCACGTGCCCGGCCAGAACGTCTTCCATCACGTCGGCCACGTAGGAGCAGTGGCCCCAGTGGTTGCCCGGCACCCCCTTGGGAAAGCCGGTGGTGCCGCCGGTGTAGAGGATGTAGGAGAGGTCGGCCACCGGGTCCAGCTCCACCGCCGGGGGCCGGGGCGGGGCGGCCAGGATTTTTTTGAACCACACCGTCTCCGGCCCGCCCTTCACCGTGCCGGTGGGAGCCTTGTCGAAAAGCGAGGCAACCACCCGCTTGAGCGGCGAGACCAAATCCAGCAGGCTGGTGACGATGATCAACTCCAGGCCGCTGTCTTCCAAAATCTCGGCCACGTAGCCGTAGTTGGTGTCGTGGCAGATGATGGCCTTGGCCTGAGAGTCCGAGGCCATGTAGGCGATCTCGTGGCTGGTGTAGATGGGCGACACCAACACCACCACCGCCCCGATCTTCTGGGTGGCCAGCCAGGCGATGACCAGTTGGGGGCTGTTGCTCAAGTACAAGAGCACCCGGTCGCCCTTGCCCACCCCCCGCTGGGCCAAGCCGGCGGCGAAGCGGTCGGCCATTTCCTTGAGCTTGCGATAAGTGAAACGCTGGCCCAGAAAAATGAGGGCCGCGTTGCCGGGGTGCTGGGCCGCGGCCTGCTCGAAGCGGGTGAAGGTGAATTCCGGCTGCGCTGTTGCCATGGTCTAGGCCCCGAAGTAGGCCGACTTGACGTCGGGGTTGTTCATCAGTTCGTGCTTGTCCCCCTCGACCACCGCCGAGCCGTTTTCCAGGATGTAGCCGTAGTCGATGATGGGCATGATGGGCCGGGCGTACTGCTCGGCCACGATGATGGCCACCCCCCGCTCCTCGGCTATCTCCTTGATAGACTTGGCCAGCCAGTATTGGATGGCCGGGGACAGGCCCAGCAGGGGCTCGTCCAAGAGCAAGAGCTTGGGCTGGGCCATGAGGGCCCGGCCTATGGCCAGCATCTGCTGCTCCCCGCCGGAGAGGAAGCCGCCCAGGCGGTGCAATATCTTGGTCAGCGGCGGGAAGGTCTTGAACACGTACTCCAGGGTTTCGGCGGCCTGGGCCGGCTTGGCCAGGTAGCCGCCGATCTTAAGGTTCTCCAGCACCGAGCTTTCCGGGAAGATGCGCCGCCGCTCGGGGCAGAGGATGATGCCCGCCCGGGCCCTGGCGGCGGGTTTGTCGTGCATGATCTGCCGGCCCCGGTAGTTGATGCTTCCCCGCAGGGTGATGCGCTCGCCGCCGGACATCTGCTCTTTTTTGGCGATGTCCTCCATGATGCCGCTGAGGGTGTACATCAGGGTGGATTTGCCCGCGCTGTTGGCCCCGAACACCCCCACGATCTGCTGCTCTCCGCAGCTCAGGCTCACGTTGTTCAAGGCCAGCATGTTTTCGTAGAAGACCATCAGGCCCAGAGCCTCAAACATAGCTGAAGACCTCCTCGGAGCCGAAGTAGGCTTCCTTCACCTGTTTGTCCTCCATGACCACCGCCGGCACCCCCTCGGCGATCTTGGCCCCGAAGTTGAGCACCATCACCCGGTTGGCCAGGCGGAACAGCTCCCGCAGGCGGTGCTCCACCATGATAAGGGTGATGCCCTCCATCTGGAGCTTTTCCATCAAGGGCACCATGGAGGCCATTTCGCTCATGGACAGGCCGCTGAACACCTCGTCGCAGATGATGACCTCGGGCCTGAGCGCCAGGCAGCGGGCCAGCTCCAGGCGCTTGAGGTAGCCGGTGGGCAGGCTGGAGGCAGTCTTGTAGGGCACGTAGGACTCGCGCTCAAAGCCGATCTCCTCCAGGATGTCCACGGCCACGGTGTCCCGCGATCCCATGCGGCCGCCGCCCCGCCAGCCCCCGGTGCGCCGGGCTCGCGGGCTGAACAGGGGCACGATGAGGTTCTTGTAGGCGGGCAGGCTGTAATAAGGGCGCATCACCTGGAAGGTGCGGGTGAGGCCCTGGTCGGCGATCTTGTGGGGGGCCGTGCCCACCAGGTTTTTGCCCTTGTAGAGCACCTGGCCGCTGTCGGCCTTGACGAACCCGGTGATCACGTTGACCAGGGTGGTCTTGCCGCTGCCGTTGGGGCCGATCACCCCCAGGATGTTGCCGGGCATCAGGTTGAAGCTAACCTCGGTGAGGGCCTTGACCCCGCCGAAGGTCTTGTTCACGTCGCGCACGCT
>JAHJPG010000085.1 GCA_018819925.1 Pseudomonadota bacterium | reverse complement strand
GGCGGGCTTGGCCGCCTGCTCCTGGGCTTGCCCCTGGGAGGGGCCGGGGGCGCCGCCGGGCACCCACTGGGCCCCGGCTGGGGCGGCCCAGAGCATACCCGCCGCTAGGAGGGCGATCATGGCTAGGTGGTTCATGGCGTTTTACTTCTCCTCGCTCTTGGGCCTCTTGCGCAACTCCCACACCCCGGTCATGGGCTTGCGCAGGTCGGCTTCCATCTTGGGGTCGTCCCAGGACATGTTCCAATTGTTGGTCTTGGTGGTGCCCGCCATGTTTTCCCAGCATTGCGGGCCATAACTAGTGCTGTGGGTGCCGCTGCCGGTGTAGGTTTCCGCCAGGCGGCCGTTGACCTCCAGGGTCAAGGTGTTATGCATGGTGTAGGTGGAGGACTGGGTGTACTCGCAACGGACCTCGGCATAGGTGTACTTGCCGTCCCCTCCCTTGGTGCCTTTGTTCCATAGGCTCCAGCATCGGTTGGGGGGACTGGTCATCTTCCAGGTGCCGGTGATGACGTTGTTCATCAGGCTGCCGCTGAAAGTGCCGTTGGTCTTGGAGGGGGAGCAGCACCAGTTCTTGTTGCACCATTTATCGTAGCTCATGGTGTGCTCGGAGGTGGCGGTCACCTGGCCGCCTCTGATGTAATAAGTGACCGGCCACTTGTTCTCGGGATATTTGGGGTGCCAGGCCACCGCGTCGATGGTGCAGGTCTCGGGGATCACCTGGGTGGAGTCCACCTTGGGGTCGCTGTACACCGAATTGTCCTGGCGGGCGGCCAGGCGCTTGGCCTTGGCCATGAGATCGTCCTTGCGCTTCTGCCGCTCCGCCGGGGTCTCCTTGCGGGCCTTGACCGGCTCGGGCTTGGCTTTTTCGGTGGGCTCGGGTTTGGCCTCGGGCTCCTTGGCCCCGGCGGCGGCCCGAAGCTGGAAGCCCTCGCCGCTCTTTTGCAGGTTGCTGCTGTCGAATTTCCGTTCGATCTTGCCTTGGTCGGCCTTTAGCAGATTGCTGTTGTTGAAGCTGCGCGACACCCCGCTAGACGCCGGCTTGGCGTTGGCGGCGGCCTCCGCCGACTGCAAGATGGGCAGCAGCACGTTGCCCGAGAAGCTGTCGTTGGCCGCGCCCTCCAAAAGGGGCTTGATGGCGAAGTTGGAGGCAAAGGCCTTTAGTATCTGGCTGGTGGTGCCGGTGGTGGTGAAGTTCTTGACCACCTCGCTGACCATGGCCCGGGTCTCGGCGGCCAGGGTGGCCCCCACCGGCTGGGCGGCCATGGCGGTAAGCTTCTGCACCCCGGCGCTTATGCCGGTCACCGCGTACTTGGCCGCCTCGGCCTCGGCGGGCAGCAGGGCGGCCACCTCCCGGGTGACCTGGCGGCCCACCTGCTGCACCACCGGGGCCACCATCTTGGTGGCCGCCTGGGCGGCGGCCTGGGCCCCGGCGGGCATCATGCGGCTGACCAGTCCGGCCCCGATCTTGTAGGCACCCTGGGCCGCAGCGGCCAGGCTCGGGGCCACCTTGCCGGCCAGGGCGGCGGCGGTGCCGGTGTAACACAGCACCGAGGCCCCCACGCTGCCGGCCAGCTCGTAGGTGGCCTGGCCCTTCTCGGCGTAGCTGGTCTGGGGGTTCATGAGCACCATGACGTTCTTGGGCAGGTCGGCCACCACCTTGTAGGCGGTGCCCGCCAACAGGCTGGCCGTGCCCTGGGCCGCCGGGCTCAGGACCCCGCCCACCTGGTTGCCCAAAACGCCCTTGGTCACCTTCTCGGCCACCCACTTGGCGGCGGGCTCGACCTTCATGGTCTTGACCTGATCGATGTATTCCACCCCGGTCTTGAGGGCCCGCACCCCGTATTCGCCTTTGGCGTATTCGGCCACCGCCGCGTCCACGGTCTGTTTCTTTAGCTGCATGTAGCCTTGCAGGTCGTTGGCCGCATGGCCCTGGGCCATCTGGGCCAGGCGCTGGTTCAACAGGTCGCGGTGCTTGGCCATCTTGGGGTTGTTCTTGATTATCTCGTCAACGCTGCCCACCACTTTTTGGGGGTCCGAGGTGACCCTGAGGGGGCTGTAGGTGGCGTAGCTCAGGTAGTTGGTCACCTGCTTGGTGCTGGTTTCCATGCCGCTGGCCACGAAGCGCCCGGCGTTGGCCGTGGCCTTGGCCGCCAGGGTGGGGGCCGCGATGAGCAGGTTGTAGCTGAAGTCTTTGGTGAATTGCCAGGCCCCGGCCCAGGCCACGGGCGCCATGGCTTGGGCCAGGCGTTGGCCCAGGGGGCGGGGGGCCTGGGCCTGCTTGATCTGCCCTGCGGTGCGCTCCAGGTTGTCCAGGATGGCCGTGACCGCCTGCACCGCCGGATCGCCGGGGCGGGCCTGGGCCAACTGGGCGGCCTGGGCCCGCAGGCGGGGGATGGCCTCGCCCACCGCCGCGCCGTAGGCCCGGGTCACTTCCCGGGAAAACAGTTCCAAGGCCCGGAGCACCAACACGGTGTGGGCCAGCTCCGCGTTGGAGGCCATGGTGGCCCGGCCAAGCTCCAGGGCCAGCTCGCGCTGCTGTTGGTTGAACTGGGCCAGGGACAGGCGGAAGGCGGCGGGCAGGGCTTGGTCGCCGCTCATCTGGTCCCAAAGGGTCAGAGCCGTGGTCCACAGCTCCTGGTTCTCCCGCAGAATCAAGGCCTGCTGGTCGCTCACCGCCAGTTGCAGGGCGGCCAGCATCTGCACCGCGGCCAGGCTTTGGCTGGCCTGCTCCGGCTTGGCCTGGCCGGCCAGGGCTCCCTCCACCATGCCCCGCTGGGCCGACTGGGTCAGGGCGTAGTTGAGCTGGAGCTTGTACAGGGGCTTGAGGCGGGCCCACCAGGCCTGGGCTTGGGGCGAGGCGGCGGTTTGCGACTCCAGCAGGGCCATCTGGCGGGTTTGGAGATCGCCCATGCGCTCCAGGGCCGCCAGCACCGGCTTCTGCCCGGCCGCCTGGCCGCCCAGAGCGCGGGCCAGTTCGGCGATGAGCCGGTTGTGGGCCCGGGCCACCTCCTGGCCCTGGGGGGTGCCGTTGGCAAAGGCCGGGGAATACAGCGGCCCGGCCAGTTGGTTCAACAGGGCCGGGCCATAGGCGGCCACGTTCAGGCTCTCCCCGCGCTCCCGCTCCTGTTGGGGAGGTAACAGGCGCAGGCTGGCCAGGGCGCGGTCGCGGTGGGCCTGGCCCTGGGCGAAGATGCTCTCCGGGGCGGTGTAGGCCAGCAGGTAGTAGTAAGGGCCGCCACGGCAGATGAACTGCTCCCGGCGGAAGGCCTCGCCCTGGGCGTTGCTGAAGGCGGCCAGCAGGCGAAGGGCGCTTTGCCCGGCCAGGGAGCCGTTCTGCCGGGCCAGCAGGCGATACCCGGTTTGCCGGGACCACTGGGACTCAAGCTCCCGGGCCACCGCTTCCAAGCCGGGGAAGGCCTTGGCGTCCACTATCTGCAAGCTCAGGGTGGCCCGGTATTCCGGGCTTCCCTGGGGGCCGGAGAACACCAGGGAGCGGCCCTGGGAGCCGGGCTGAACCTGGTAGGCCCAGTGAACCGGCACCTCCATGGAATAGGCCAGGCTCTGGTCCTGATGGATTCGATAGGCTTGGGCGGCGGCCCCGGAAGGAGCCAGCCCCAGGCACACGAGAACGAGCAAGCAGACGAACCAGAGCGAGGGGCGGCTCATGGGCGCGGTCTCCAAGTTGATAATTGACGGCGTTGCCCCCCCGGCCGCCCAGGGCGGGGCCGGATTGGCAAGACGTCGCCTAATTATAAATAAAAACAGTGTGCTTTGAAAGTGGCTACCAGCCGGGGGACGGACGAGGGCCGGCTAGGAGGCGGGTTCCGAGGCACGCGCCAGGCACTGTTCCAGGCAGGAGCGGCAGCGCTCGGGGTTTCTCTGGTCCCGGCAGTAGCGGTCGAACGACTCCAGCCAGTCCGGGCCGGTGCGGGGGCATTCCACCAAAAAGGCCAAAAAGTCCACCAGGCGGTTGATGGCCTCCTGGTCCATGGCGTGCTCCACCCGGCAGGCGTTGGCATCGGAAACCTCGGGCCCCAGCTGCAAAAAATCCTGAAAAAAGCCCTTGAGCACCCGGTGGCGGCGGTCCACCTCGCTGGCGATGCCCTGGCCCTTCTTGGTCAGGGTGACGTAGGAGTAGGGCTCGTAGTTGATAAGGCCCTTTTCGCCCAGGGTCTTTAGGGCGCCGGTCACCGAGGCCCGCGAGACATCCAGACGCTCGGCGATGTCCTTGGCCCGGGCCACCCGGCTCTCTTTTTCCAGGTGGTATATGGTCTCGAGGTAATCTTCCAGGTTGGAGGAAAGCTCCTCGCCAGCGGCACTGACCATGGTTTCGGACTCCCTTAGATTGTTGTGTAAAAATTATTATCTTCCATGAAGTCCGGGGCGGCAAGAAATATTTATTTAGCTTGAAGATAATTTGGTGTTATGAAAATATTTTGGCCGCAATGGTCACTCCCGGGAGGTTACGGTTGCCGCAATGAGCAAATGGACGGGCATATTTCTGCTGGCGGTCTGGACCCTGGCCCAGGGCGCGGGGGCCGAGGCCCTGGCCCAGGGCAGGGAAGTTGCCGTGGCCTCGGACGGCCAGTGGGAGTGGGAAGACCCGGATTGGTCTCCGTTCAGCGGTTCGCTTAAGATATCGCGCACCCTGGAAATCTCGGCCGCCCCCGGCCCGGAGGGCCTGGCCTGGAAAGTGTGGGGCCAGTTGCAGTTTGAGGCTTCCTGGGACAAGCAGCGGGACGCCCAGGGCAAATCGGTCTATGGCGACCACGCCGCCCTGGCCCGGGCCGAGGTTTTCGGAGAACTGCGCCCCGCCTCTTTTATCCGCATATACGGCCACCTGCTGCACCAGGACGTCGACAGCGGCGTCAAGCTGGACGAGGCCTTCGTGGTCCTGGGCCAAGGGCGGGATTTTCCCGGCTACCTCATGGGGGGGCGGGTTTATCCCGCGGTGGGGCTTTTCGAAAGCTTCATGGTCAGCGACCCCATAACCAAGGTGGTATTCGAAACCCAGGCCATCGCCGTGGAAGCGGGCTGGGCCGGAGACTGGCTGCGGGCCGGAGTGAGCGGCTACAACCCGGCGGTGCGCCGCCCCGGCCAGGGCGGGGATTTTTGGCAGACCTACCTGCTGCGGGTGGATATCTCCCCGCCCGCGGAGGCCTTGGGCGGGCTCAAACTGGTCCTGGGCGGGGCCTACACCAACAACATCGCGGCCAGCGGCTTTTTTGAGGAGCAGGTCCCCGGCCAGCGCCTGGAATCCTTGCCGGGCGGCTGGTCTTTGAGCGCCAACGCCAAATGGGGCCCGCTGACCCTTTTGGCCGAGTACCTACGGGCCGATTCCTTTGCGGCGGGCACCCTGGAATTCGCCCCGCCCGGCTCCTCTGTCCAGCCCTGGGCCTTTAACCTGGAGCTTTCCTGGGCCGTGGCCGAAGGCTGGCGTCTGAGCGGCCGCTGGGAGGGCGGGGGCGATCTGTATTCCGAAGCCCCCCAGAGGCAGGGGGGGCTGTGCCTGTCCTGGGAGCCCGTGGCCCATGTGGGCCTGGCCCTGGAATATTTACGGGGCGAGTTTGACGACGGGTCGCGGCAAGACCTTATCACCAGCCAACTGAGCCTGTTTTTTTAGGCATAGCCCGGCGCTTCACCCCAGGGGCTTTCGCAGGGGGAAGGCATTCCCGGTCCGGCCCGGGGGGGCAAGACTTTTAGAGGGCCCAGACGCCCGGCTCTAATAGTGTAATTGTATCCTGCTTATAAGGCGATTTGGCGGCTGGCCGAACTTGATTTATACTTGGCGGGTCATAATGGGCCATCACCCGCTGGAGAGATGAAGATAATGAGGCGAAACGAAACAAAACGGCGGCGCCTGTATTTCTACCCCGGCTTCCAACCCAGCTTTGTTTGGGGCTTGGGCGGCGCGGTGTTGGCGGCGGGCCTGGCCGCCCTGCTCTCCATGACTATCCTGCTGGTGGTGCAGGGGCGCGAGGTGGTGCCCAACATCTTTCCCTTGCTTCTCGGCTTTAACATCATTGTGGTGCTGGGCCTTTTGAGCATCGTCTATTGGGTGGCCTTGTTCGTGTCCCACCGCATGGGCGGGCCCCTGTATCGCATGGAGGTGCTGTTCAAGGATCTGGGCGAAGGCCGCCTGAACCATAAGGTGTCCCTGAGGCGCGACGACCAGCTTCACCATGTGGCCGAGGCCCTGAACCAGGGGGTAAGCGGCCTGCGCCAGCGCTTGGAGGAGCTGCGCCGCCAGGCCCGGCAGTTGGAAGATGTGACCGACCCCCATGAGCTGCGCGAGCAGGCCAAGCTTCTGGGCCGCCACATAGACGACTTGTTCGTTCTTTAAAAGGCGCCAACGCCGCACACCGCGCGCCCATGCCCGGTAGCCGCCAGGCGACGCCGGGCCGGAGCGCCAGGGAGAGCCCCATGCCCCAGGCCGTGACCACGGTGATAGACCCCGAGCGCTGCAACGGATGCGGCCGCTGTATCCAGGTGTGCCCCTCCCAGACCCTGAGCCTCAAGGGCGGCAAGGCGGTGGTGAGCGGGGAAAGCTCCCTGAACTGCGGCCACTGCCAGGCGGTGTGCCCCGAAGGCGCGGTGCGGGTAAAGAGCCTGGACGAGGCCCAGAGCGCTTTCGCCACCTTTGAGGTGGATGAGCGGTGGCTGCCCCACGGGCTCTACGACCTGCCCGGCCTGGTCCGTTTCATGGCCTCGCGGCGCTCTTGCCGCAACTACCGCCGGGACCCCGTGCCCCGGGATATGCTGGCCGACCTGGTGAAGATCGGTCTCAGCGCGCCCTCGGGCACCAACAGCCAGCGCTGGAGCTTCACCGTTCTGCCTACCCGGGAAAAGGTGCTGGAGTTGGCCCAGGGGGTGGGCCAGGTCATGGTCCAGTTCAACCGCATGGCCGAGAAGGCATGGCTGCGAAAGCTCATGCGCCTGGTGGGCAAGCCCCAACTGGACGAGTATTACCGCGAGTACCACGAGTCGGTGAGCCGGGGCCTGGCCGAGTGGGAGAGCCAAGGCATAGACCGCCTGTTCCACGGCGCGCCGGCGGCCATCCTGGTGGGTTCGGTCCCGGGAGGCTCCACCCCGGTGGAGGACGCCCTGTTGGCCAGCGGGCACATGCTCTTGGCCGCCCACGCCATGGGCCTGGGCACCTGCCTCATCGGCTACGCCGTGGCGGTGTTGGAGCAAAAGCCCGAGGTGGCCCGCCTCCTGGGGGTGCCGCCGGAGGAGAAGGTCCACGCGGTGATCGCCCTGGGGTGGCCCAAGGAGGAGTATGTGCGCATTACCGGGCGGCGTGCTCCGGTCGTGCGGTGGTGCTAGGGCGGCTACGCCAGCTGCCCGTGGGCTGTGTTGCCGGCATCGCTTAAGCCTCAGCGTGACTTTGCCACGCTTGCGGCTTGCGCTCGCCGGACGCCTTGACCACGAACACCTGGCTGTGCCGCGAAGATGGCCCGTTGGTCATTTTGGGCACACATCCAAGATTGGCGTAGGTTGGCGTAGAGGGCGCAGCCCGAAACCCAACACTTCCTTTATTTCACTCCAATCCAGCAATAGCCGTCATCGCGAGGAGCATCTCGCAAGAGATGCGACGTGGCGATCTTCGCTTTCCCCCGGGTGGGATGGGTCGTGGCGTGGCGGGTGGCTGGGCCTTGTCTGGTCGGCGCAGGCATGACGAGGGAAATGGAAGATGGCCACGTCGCGGCGGGAGGGCAGTCTTTGCTTTCCCAGACCTTTGCCTACGCCGCTCCTCTCCAAGACGGCTATTGCTGGAAGTAGAGGGCGGGACAACTTCGCCTCGCCCGCCAAGCGCGCGCCGCCGCGCCAGTGGTTCTATCGTCTATCTTCGCCCCTCTCCTCCCCAAAGGCCACTTGACAAATGGGCATGGTATTTTCTAGGGTGGTGACTGGGCGGTCAGTCATTTGGAGGGAGGCGGGCATGCCCAAGGGCACCCTGGAAAAGATCAAGCCCGCCAAGCGGGAAAAACTTCTCAGTGAGGCGGCCAAGCTTTTCGCCCAGCGGGGCTACAGCCAGACCGACATGGCCGAGCTGGCCAGCCGGGCCGGCGTGGCCAAGGGCTCGCTGTACAACTACTTCGAGTCCAAGCAGGAGTTATATGTCTACGTGTGCCGCGACGGGCTGACCCGCTCGCGCCAGGCGGTGTACGGCGGCCTGGACCCCGGCTGGGACGTCTACCGCCAGCTGGAGCACATCTTCAACCAAGGCGCGGCCTTCGCCCGCACCCATCCCCAATACCTGGTCCTCTACCTCAACATGTCCTCGGCCGGGCTGGAGCCCTTTACCGGGAAGCTTTCCCTGGAGGTGGAGAAATACACCGCCGATCACCTGAAGGCGGTGCTGGCCCGGGACATGAAGCGAGGCCTGGTGCGGAGCGATTTGCAAGTAAATCAGGCCGCCTTTTGGATCAACAGCCTCTACATCGTGTTCTTGGCCTCTTTGGTCTCGCGGCATTTCCAGATTCGCATGCGCGAATACCTGGAGATAAAGGGCCGCATGACCAAGAAGGTGATCGACGAGGAAATAAGGCGAACCGTAGAACTCATCGGGAGCTTCCTTTCGCCGCCGGAAACGCCCGCGGCGGGGCGCCCGCATAATAGGAGGAATTGATGGCCAACACCACCGGAGGAGCGATCATCGCGGCCATGCTGGCGGCCGAGGGGGTGGACAAGATTTTCGGCATCGTGGACGGCACCTATTTTCAGATGGTCAAGGGCTGCGTGGACGCGGGCATGGAGCTTGTCACCCCGCGCCACGAGTCGGTGGCCGCCCAGATGGCCGGGGCCTACGCCCGTCTCACCGGCAAGCTGGGGGTATGCATGGCCTCCAACGGACCCGGGGTGGCCAACATGCTCGCCGGGGTGGCGGTGGAGCAGGTGGAGGGCAACCGGGTGCTGGTCATCACCAGCAGCCGGCGGGGGGCCATCACCTATCCCGACCGGGGCGGGGCCTACCAGTGCTTCGACCAGGTGGGGGTGATAAAGGCCATGGCCAAGTACAGCGCCTGCGCCGACCAGGCCGGGCGCGTCCCCGAGCTGCTCAGGGCCGCCCTGCGCGCGGCCTGGGACGGACGCCCCGGGGTGGTGCATCTGGACGTGCCGGAAAACGTCATCAACGGCGAGTGCAAGCCCATGGGCCTGCCCGGGCCTCAGCGCTACCGGCGCACCGAGCCCCCGAGCCCGGCCCCGGAGCAGGTGGCCCAGGCGGCGGCCATGCTGCTGGCGGCCAAGCTGCCCATGATCCACGCGGGCAGCGGCGTCATCCACGCCCAGGCCTATGAAGAGTTGGCTGCCCTGGCCGAGCTGCTCCAGGCCCCGGTGACCACCTCCTGGAGCGCGCGCGGGGTCTTAAGCGAGGACTCGCCTTTGGCCTGGCCCATGGTGCATATCAAGGCGGTGAACGCCCTGCGGAATGAAGCCGACGTTGCCCTGGTCTTGGGCTCGGAGCTGGGCGAGACCGACTGGTGGGGCAAGCCGCCCTATTGGGCCGCCTGGGACAAGCAGCAGATGATCCAGGTGGACATCGACCCCAAGGTGCTGGGGCGCATCCGCCCGGCCGACCTCTTGGTCCTGGCCGACGTGAAGGAGTTCATCAAGGCGCTCATGGCCGAGCTGGAAGGCCGGCAGATGCCCCTGGCCGAGCGCAAGGCCCAGGTGGAAAAGTTGGCTCAGGCAAAGGCCAAGGACCGGGCCAAGCTGGACGAGAAGCTGGCCGACACCGGCTCGCCGATGATGACCGCCCACGTGGGCGCGGTGTGCAACCGGGTGTTGGAGCCGGACGCGGTGTACGTGTTCGACGGGGGCAACGCCGCGGTGTGGGGCAACTTCTACGTGACCCTCAAGATCCCGGGCTGCCAACTGGGCACCCACCACATGGGTCACCTGGGGGCGGGCACCGGCCAGGCCCTGGGCGCGGCGGCGGCCCGGCCAGGAACCCAGGTGGTGTGCATCACCGGCGACGGGGCCATGGGCTTCCACCCCCAGGAGCTGGAGACGGCGGTGCGCCACGGCCTCAAGGTGATCTTCATCGTGTGCGCCGACAAGCAGTGGGGCATGGTCAAGATAAACCAAAGCTTCACCCTGCACCCGGTGCAGACCATGCTCAAAAAGTCCCTGGAGCCCGGCAAGACCATCGGCACCGACCTGGGGCCCATCGCCTGGGAGGAGTTGGCTTTCTCCATGGGGGCCTTCGGGGCCAAGGCCAGCGACCCGGCCGGCCTGGAGAAGGCCCTGCGGGAGGCGGTGGCCCAGCCACTGCCGGCGCTCATCCACGTGGTGGTGGACCCGGTGAAGCACATGTGGGCCCCGGGCCTGATTCATTTCAAGGCCATGCACCAGGAACCAAAGGGGAAGTAACATGGATGCTGCGGCGGTTGACGCGGTAAGGCTGAACTTCAATCCCTCGGGGCTTTTGGCCCTTAACGCGGTCATCGGCCTGATGATGTTCGGCATAGCCCTGGACCTCAAACCCAGCGACTTCACCCGCATACTCAAGGCGCCCAAGGCCCCGGCCATCGGCCTGGGAGCCCAGTTCATCCTGCTGCCCGCCTTCACCTTCCTGCTCACCCTGGTGCTGCCCATCTCGCCGTCCATCGCCCTGGGCATGATATTGGTGGCCTCCTGCCCCGGGGGCAACCTGAGCAACATGATGACCTACCTGGCCGGAGGCAACTCGGCGGTGAGCGTGTCCATGACCGCCGTATCCACCGCTGCGGCGGTGGTGATGACCCCGCTGAACCTGGCGGTGTGGGGCAGCCTGAACCCGGCCACCGCGCCCATCCTGAGGCAGGTGAGCCTCAACCCGATTGACGTGTTTTTCACCATCGTGATGATCCTGGGCATCCCCATGGTCCTGGGCATGATGGTGGGCCGCTGGGCCCCCCGTCTGGTGGACCGAATCAGAAAGCCCTTTAAGATCTTCGCGGTGTGCGTGTTCTTGGCGGTGGTGGGCGGGGCCCTGGCGGCCAACTGGCACAACTTCATCAAGTACGTGGGCTTGGTGGCCCTGGTGGTGGCCATCCACAACGCCCTGGCGCTCGGCCTGGGCTACTCCAGCGCCCGCCTGGCAAAGCTGCCCCCCCGGGACGTGCGGGCGGTGGCCATCGAGGTGGGCATCCAGAACTCGGCCCTGGGCCTGATATTGGTCTTCGACTTCTTCGGCGGCCTGGGGGGCATGGCCATCATCACCGCCTGGTGGGGAGTGTGGCACATTATCTCCGGGTTGATCGTGGCCTCTTTCTGGTCGCGGCAGCCCATAAAGGAGGCGACGGCATGAGCTTTGAACCGGCCCAGCCCAGCTCGGTGCTGGTCACCGGCTCCGGCGGCTACCTGGGCCGCCAGGTGGTGGCCGATCTGGCCGCAAACCCCGGCAGCCTGGAGCGCATCATCGCCCTGGACCTTCGGCCCGAGCCCCAGGAAAAGCGCCTGCCCGGAGTGACCTACCTAACCGCCGACGTGCGCGAGCACGCGTTGGTCAGGCTTATCGAGGCCGAGCGGCCCCAGGTGGTGGTGCATCTGGCCGCCCTGGTGACCCCCGGCAAAAAGAGCGACCGCCGTCTGGAGTACGAGGTGGACGTGATGGGCGCCGAGCACGTGCTGGAAGGGTGCGTGAAGGCGGGGACCCGGAAGCTCATCTACTCCAGCAGCGGGGCGGCCTACGGCTACCACGCCGACAACCCGGCCTGGCTCAACGAGGACGACCCTCTGCGGGGCAACCCCGAGTTCGCCTACTCTGACCACAAGCGCCAGGTGGAGGAGATGCTCTCCCGCTGGCGGCACGACTATCCCCAGCTACAGCAGCTCATCCTGCGCTCGGGCACCATCCTGGGGGCGGGCACGGCCAACCAGATCACCGCCCTGTTCGACAAGCCGTTTCTGCTGGGGGTGGCGGGCAGCGAGAGCCCCTTTGTTATCATCTGGGACCAGGACGTGGTGGGGGTAATCCGCCAGGGGTTGTTCAGCCAGGCCACGGGCATCTACAACCTGGCCGGGGACGGGGCCATAACCATGCGCGAGATCGCCAGGGTGCTGGGCAAGACCTACCTGCCCCTGCCCGCCTGGCTGCTCAAGGCGGCCCTGTGGGGGCTAAAGGGCCTTGGCCTGACCCAGTACGGCCCGGAGCAGGTGGGCTTTTTGCAATACCGCCCGGTGCTGGACAACAAGCGCCTAAAGGAAGTGATGGGCTATGTCCCGGCCAAGACAAGCCGGGAGGCGTTCGAGTATTACCTGACCGCGAGGGGAGGCCGTGACCCGGCGTAGCTACCAGGGCAAGACGGTGGTTATCACCGGCGGGGCCGGCGGCCTGGGCGCGGCCTTCGCCCAGAGGTTCGCCGGGTTGGGGGCCAAGCTGGCCCTGCTGGACCTGGACGGGGCGGCGGCGGGTCGCGTGGCCGTGGAGATAAGCACCGCCGGAGCCCAGGCCCTGGGCCTGGCCTGCGACGTCACCGATCCGGCGGCCTGCCGAGGGGCCATGGAGCAGGTGGGCCAGCTTCTGGGGGGCATAGACCTGCTCATCAACAACGCGGGCATCACCCACCGCAGCGCCTTCGCCGACACCAGCGCCGAGGTGTTCGCCAAGGTGATGGCCGTGAACTACCTGGGCAGCCTGCACTGCACCCAGGCCGCCCTGCCCAGCCTGTTGGCCCGGCGCGGCCAGATCGCGGTGATCTCCTCGGTGGCCGGGGTGGCTCCGCTCTATGGCCGTAGCGGCTACTCGGCGGCCAAGCACGCCCTGCACGGGCTCTTCGAGACGTTGCGCACCGAGCTGGCCGGCACGGGGGTCACGGTGACCATCGTGTGCCCCGGCTTCACCAACACCGGCATCGCCCACGCGGCCCTGGGCGGCGACGGCAGTCTGACCAGCCACCGCCAGTCCACGGTGGGGCGCATCGCCAGCGCCCAGGAGGTGGCCACGGCTCTCTACCGGGCGGTGGCCAAGGAGAAGCGGTTGGTGGTGCTGTCTACGGTGGGCAAACTGACCTATCTAATAAACAAGATCAGCCCGGCGTTGTATGAGCGGATGATGTTGAAATCGCTAAAGAGCGAACTAGAAAGATAGCGGGCGGCAGGAAAAAGAGATCTGAAGTCGTGTAGGTTGGGTAGAGCGAAGCGAAACCCAACAATACCGTTACCTCTACCTCTCCCCCATCCAGTAATAGCCGTCATCGCGAGAAGCATCTCGGAAGAGATGCGACGTGGCGATCTTCGCCTTCCCCCAGGCGGGAGGGGTCGGGGCGTGGAGTGCGGTTGGGCCGTGTCTGGTCAGCCAAGGCATGACAAGGGAAACGGAAGATGGCCACGTCGCGGCGGGAGGGGAGCTCTGGTTTTTCCGACCCTTGCCTCCGCCGCTCCTCGCCATGAAGGCTATTTGCTGGATGGTATGGCGGGGCGGGCTTGCCCTGCCCGGGCGTTGGCGCCGACGCGTGCGAGTCTGCTGCGGGCAGAGATCGCTTCGTCGCCGGGCTCCTGGCGACGACATAAGGGATTGTTGGGTTTCGGGCTTCGCCCTCTACCCACACTACGCGATTGCTTGAAATCCCCGACCCTGCACCCCTCGCCCTAACTCCACAAGCCGCCTAGGAAATGAGGCGGCCTCATGCTAGAGTTGGGCCAACGCACGACCCTGCCTGGAGGAAACCCATGGCCCCCGACGTTTATCAAAAGCTGGCCCACCACCTGGACAGCCTGCCCGGCGGCTTTCCGCCCACCGAAGACGGGGTGGAGCTGAAGATCCTGAAAAAGCTCTTCACCCCGGAGCAGGCCGAATTGGCCCTCTGCTGCACTCTGATCCCCGAGGAGGCCCGGGTAATCGCCCGGCGGGCGGGCTTGGGCGTGGAGGAGGCCAAGGCGCGCCTGGAGGAGATGGTGGACCAGGGCCTGATCCTGGGCATGTACCCCCCCGGCCGCGAGCCCTTGTACATGGCCGCCCAGTACGTCATCGGCATCTGGGAATACAACGTGAACAACCTGGACCCGGAGTTGGTGGAGCTGATGAACGCCTACCTCCCCACCCTCTTCGAGGCTGGGATCTGGCAGAAGGCCCCCCAGCTCAGGACCATCCCCGTGGGCAGGAGCATCGAGGCCAAGCAGCACATCATGCCCTACGAGGAGGCGGAGAACCTCATCCGCCAGCAGAAAAAGATATTGGTGGCGCCGTGCATCTGCCGCCGGGAGCACACCATGGTGGGCAAGGGCTGCGACAAGCCCGAGGAGGCCTGCCTGGTCTTCGGGTCCGGGGCCTTCTATTACCTGCGGCGTGGGGTGGGCCGGGAGATCGGCCAGGAGGAGGCCCTGGGCATCCTCAAAAAGGCCGACGAGGCCGGCCTGGTGCTGCAACCCTCCAACGCCCAGAAGCCCTTAAACCTGTGCTGTTGCTGCGGCTGCTGCTGCCAAGTGCTCAAGGCCCTGAAGCGCCAACCCCGCCCGGCGGACCTGGCCGCCAGCCCCTTCGTGGCCGCCGCCGACCCCGAGGAGTGCACCGGTTGCGGGGAGTGCCTGGACCGCTGCCAGATGGAGGCCCTGAGCCTGGACGACGAGGACAAGGTGGTGCTGGATTTGGGCCGCTGCATCGGCTGCGGCCTGTGCGTGAGCACCTGCCCCTCCGGGGCCCTGACCCTGGAGCGCAAGCCCGAGGAGGAGCAGAGGCCGGTGCCGGCCAACGTGCAGGCCATGTACACCGAATTGGCCAAGGCCCGGGGCAAGATGAGCGGCGGCAAGGTGGCCATGATGGGCATCAAATCCAAGCTGGATCGGCTGTTGGCCGCCAAGAAGTAGTTAGTTAGGCGGCTGCTGCGCCAGCTGCCCGTGGGCTTTGTTGCCGGCATCGCTTAGACCTCGGCGTATTAACCATACGCCTGCGGCCTGCGCTCGCCGGATGCCTTGTCCGCGAACACCTGGCTGTGCCGCGGGGAGGATGGGAAACCAGCTAGGTATCGCCTGAGGACAATCCAGTAATAGCCGTCATCGCGAGGAGCATCTCGGAAGAGATGCGACGTGGCGATCTTCGCTTTTTCCCAGGCGGGAGGGGTTGGGGCGTGGCGGATGGTTGGGCCGTGTTTGGTCAGCCCAGGCATGACGAGGGAAACGGAAGATGGCCACGTCGCGGCGGGAGAACCATCCTTGTTTTCACGACCCTAGCTTCCGCCGCTCCTCGCCATGACGGCTATGGCTGGAAGGGAGACGGGGGACCTGCTCAGGCGTTGGCGCCTGGGCGTGGGTGTCTTCTTCGCGCAGAGATCGCTTCGTCGCCGGGCTCCTCGCGACGACAATAGGAATTGTTGGGTTTCGGGCTTCGCCCTCTACCCGACCTTGCCATTGCCTTAGGCATGAACTGCGCATAGCAAAGGCCGTGGGTTATGCGCCCACGGCCTTTTCATGTGCAGTGCAGGGATAGTTAATCGTCGGCCAACCCGGCCAAGCCGCCTCGGCCCGAGGCGAAGATGTTTTCCTGCAACTGGGCGATGCGCGGCGGCAGAAGCTCCAGGGCCGGGCGGGGCAGGGCGAAGGCCGCCCGGTGGGCCGCCTCGGTGTAGTACCTGAGCGGCGTCAGTTCGCCCACCCGCATGGCGTCCGGCGGGCTAAGGGGATAGGCCGAGGTGGTCATCAGGGCGAAGCCCATGAGGCCGCTGTTGTAGGTGGGCACCTGGGCGGTGTAGTAGCAGGCATGGGGGAAAACCTCGTCCAGCACCGCGAAGGTGTCGCGGATCAAGTCCTGGTAAAGGTAGTAGGACTCGGCCAGGGCGGCGGCCACTCCGCCCGGGGCCAGGGCGTGCTTGACGCTTTGGTAGAAATCCTCGCCGAAAAGGCCTTCGGCCGGGCCGTCGGGGTCGGAGCTGTCGATGAGGATGGCGTCGTAACGCTCCTGGGTCTCGGCCAAAAAGGCCACCCCGTCGCCGATGGTCAGCTTGAGGCGTGGGTCGGCCAAGCCCACGGCTAGGCCGGGGAAGAAGCGCTTGGACGCCTCCACCACTTGGCCGTCGATTTCGCACAACTCCACCTGGCGCACCGTGGGGTGTTTCAGCACTTCGCGCAGAGTGCCGCCGTCGCCTCCGCCGATGATGAGCACCCGGCTGGGGGCGGGGTGGGTGAGCAGCGGCACGTGGGCCAGCATCTCGTGGTAGGCCGGCTCGTCGAATTCGGTGGCCTGGATGATGCCGTCCAACAAGAGCACTCGCCCCAGGGGGCCACACTCCAGAACGTGCAGTTCCTGAAAGGCGGTGCGCTCGTGGTGCAGCACCCGGTCCACTTTGAGGGCCAGGCCCAGGGAGCCCTGCAGGTCGGCAGGCTCCAGGTAGACGTCACCGTCTTGGGGTTGGCTGTAATCGGGCATGGCTACTCCCGTGGGCAACGGCAACGTCCGGCGGCTGTCCCCCCATCCGGACTCAAGGTAAAGGCGCGGCTAATTCTCCAAGGGGCGGGGCAGGGGCTCGGCGTCGGGCTTGTGCCGGATCATCTCCGGCGGCAGATCCAGCATCCCCCGGCTGAACATCATTTTTTGCACCGACTTGGCCTTGAAGCCCTTGCGCAGGGCCTTGGCCGCGGCATCCATGTCGATGACCTCGCCGCAGGTGAACACGTCCAGGGCGGCGTAGCCGTACTCCGGCCAGGTGTGGATGGTGAAATGGGATTCGCTGATTATGATGACGCCGCTGACCCCTTGGGGGGCGAATTGGTGAAAGAAGGGTTTTATGAGGGTGGCGCCCGAAGCATTCACCGCAGAGGTCATCACCGAGGCAACGTGCCGAGGATCGTCCAGTAAGGCGGCCGGGCAGGAGTAGAGTTCCAGGATTAGGTGGCTTCCGAGGGCTTTCATGCTTATCCTCCCCCCGGTTCGCAGCGCCTGTAAGCCACGACCGGCACGCGGCCCCGTGGGCCGGCGCGGAGAGCCTGCCGGTTGTCCAGCAGCGGGTTGCTAAACGTAAACCAACCCCGCCCCGCCCGGCGCCGGCCTCGAGTGCCTTCGCCGGGGCAGCGGGGCCGCCCCATGGGGACCTCCTTGGTCTTAGGAGTTTTTAACCTCAATTAACCACCGCCCAGGCCTGGGCCCTGCGGTGGTGAAGGCATTATGTACACTTCGCCGACTTGCCAGTCAAGGACAAGCTTGGCCTCCCGGCGGGGCCCGGCGGGGCGTCATATATTTAACCCGCCGAAGCCCTTGACTTTATATGCCATAAGGTCCTAGACTTATCTAACTCTGAGTAACTTATCGGGAGCGGCAGGCAATGACCTTGACCAAGGCGGACATTGTAGCCCAGGTATATGCCCAAGGGCATTTGACCAAGGCCGAGGCAGCCGACGCGGTGGAGCGCGGCCTGGAGTTGATCAAGCAGGCCCTGGCCACCGGCGACGAGGTGTTGGTAAGCGGTTTCGGCAAATGGTCGGTGCGCGAAAAGGCCGAGAGGCGCGGGCGCAACCCCCAGACCGGCGATCCGCTGCTTCTACCCCCGCGCAAGGTGGTGACCTTCCGGCCCTCCCGGGTGCTAAAGGCCAGGGTGCAGGCCCAGTATGAGGAGAAGGAGTCCGGCGGCACGGCCGGGGCGGCCGGCGGCCGCCAACCGGCGGGCAAGGTGATCCGCCCCGGCTATTTCTAGGCCCCGTGGCCTGTCTGGCCGTCCTCAGCGATCTGCACGCCAACCTGAGCGCCCTGGAGGCGGTGCGAGCCGACCTTGAGCGCCGGCAAGTGGGCCATGTCCTGGTCCTGGGCGATGTCGTGGGCTACATGGCACGTCCCAACCAGGTGGCCCGGGCGGTGGCCGATGCCGGGTGGGACTGCCTGGCCGGCAACTACGACTTGGCGGTGCTGGCTGGCGGTGAACGGGGGGTGGGCAACTTTCTGCGCCAGGGCATCGGCCCAGAGCCCCGGGCGGTTTTCGCCTGGACCGAGCAGCGGGTGCATATCGGCACCCGCATTTTTTTGTCCAAGCTTCCCCGCAAGATAGAGATGGACACCCCGGCGGGCCGCTTGCTGGCGGTGCATGGCAGCCCGGACGCAGTGCGCCAATACGTCTACCCCGACCATCCCCAAGAAGAAATTGCCGCCTGGCTGGACAAAACCGGGGCGGACATATTGTGCATGGGCCACACCCACATACCCTTCGTGCGCCAGGTGGGCGGGGGCCTGGTGGTCAACCCCGGCAGCGTGGGCAAATCCAAGGACGGCGACCCACGGGCCTCCTACGCCCTCATCGAGTTGGGGCCCACGCCCAGGGCCGAGATCGTGCGCCTGGAGTGGGACTTGGAGGCCGAGGCCCGGCTCTTGACCAAGGCCGGTCTGGGGCGCATGGCCAGCCGCCTGGCCCAAGGGCGCTAGAGCACGGTATACTGCCAGGCCGGAGGAAGAAATGCTCCGGCCCATCGTCAGCTATCATCCCGGCCTGGAAGCCGATATCAACCTGGTGCTGGTGTCCCAGCGGCCCCTGGACGACCATGACCGCGAGGTGGCCCGGGAAGCCGGGGCCATCCTTTTGCCTCAAATCTGCCGGGCCGACTTGTTTGCCCTGGCCCGGGAATCCGGCGCGCCGTTTTTCCCCAATCCGGCGGTGCATCTGAGCCTGGACGGCAAGGTGGGCAACCATCGCCTGTTCGCCGACCTGGGCTTGCCCCACCCGCCGACGGTGGAGTTTGCCGACCTCACCAGCGCGGCCAAGGCCTGGGAAGAGGGCCGCGACGACGTGGCCGCCCTGGGCGCGCCCCTGGTGGCCAAGGGAGCCGGGGGCGGCATGGGCGACAACGTATTTTTGGTGAACAACCCCGCCGAGTTGCGGGGCCTGGCCGGACGGCTGGAGACCTATTGCCACCGGGGGCCCTCGGGCCTGGTGTTGCAGCGCTACCATGCCGGGGCGGTGGACATGCGGGTGGAGCTTTTGCACGACGCGGCGGACGTTTACTGGCGGCGGGCGGCGGACGAGGAGTTCCGGGCCAATCTGTGCCAGGGCGGCACCCTGATAAAGGACGGCTCCCCGGCCCAGCGCCAGGCGGCGGTGGAGTTGGCCCGGCGGCTGCAAAAGGCGGCGGGTCTGGACCTGGCCGGGGTGGACGTGATTATCACCAGCCAGGGCGAGCCGCTGCTGTTGGAAGTGAACTTTTTCTTCGGGCGGCGGGCCCTGGGCGGGCACGAGGTTTTTTTGGAGCGCTACCTAAACGCGGTGCGCCGCTGGCTGGCCGGGCAAGGGCTGGAGCCCCAGCGGGTGCGCCTGGCCCAGGACGACCTGTGAAACACAGCGGCCTGCTGCTTTGCTCGCCGGGGCGGGGCCTTGGCTGCGTGGCCTGCTGCCCGCCCATCCGCCCGGCGGGCTACGACCACGCCGACCATCCGGGCAGCCTGCGCCGCCTGCTGGCCGAGAACACCCGCGCCTTGCGCGAGCAGGGGCCGCCCACCAAGCCCATCACCGGCTATTGGTGCCCGGGCCTGGGCTTTTTGGACCCCTCGGGCCGCCAGGCGGGCTGCCTTTTGCACCCGGCCCTGAACCAAGGCCAGGACCTGCGCGGCCCCACCGGGTTTCAGGAAAAATGCGCCCGGGAGAGCTGCCCCCCGGCCCGGGCCTTCGCCGCCCTGGGCGCGGGCGAGCGCGACGCCCTGCTGGATCTGTGCGAGGGCCTGGAGAGCCTGGCCTTCGGCAGCCCCCGCCTTAACCCGGTGATGCGCCTGCTGGCCTTTGGCCCCGAGGTGGCGGCCTGCGTCGCATGGCTGGGACTGCGGCGGCGGGAGGATTTGGCCGCCTGGCCCTGGCTGGGCGAGACGCCGCCCGCCTGGGGCTGGCTCTTGGCCAGGCGGCTGGAGGCCTGGGGCGAGGCGGCCCTGACCCAGGCCGGCCTGGCCCAACGCCTGGCCACCCATGCCCAGGCCCTGGCCCGGCGGCTGGGCCCGGAGCCGCCCATGGAGCAGGGCCAGCCCCTGCACACCCTGTGCGGCGAGTGGGAGGCCCGGGCCTGGCAACACCTCAGCGGCCGCCGCCGGGTGCGCCCGGCGGACCTGGCCCGCTGGCGCGAGATGGTCTAGCGAAGTATTTGGTCGAGGATGCCGTCCATGGCGGGCATCTCGGGCGCCACGCCGCTGGCGGACCAGACCACGCTGCCCTCGCTCAACAGGCCCAGGGCCGGGCGGCCATCGCGCTGGGTGTTGAACAACAGGCCGGTGTCATCGGGGTTGTAGGCGAAAAGAAGAGGCTTGTCGCGCATGAGGCCGAGGGACAGGCGGTGTTGGCCCCGGCTGTTCCAGGCAGCCAGCATAGCGCCTTTTTGAGGGTCGCTGAGAAGGGAAATGGCGGGCTTTTTGTCGCCTTGGAGAAGGGTTATGCTTGGTTTGCCGTGATCGACCATCAAGACCGCTTTGCCGGTGTTGTTGTCATCATAAAGCGCCATGCCGGGCCCCCTTCCGGGTTCATATTGCATCATCATGCGTGGCTGACCCGATGTTTTCATTAGAGCTATAGCCGAATTGCCGTCGTCGCCGGCTTTCAGGGCCACATTCATACCGCCTTTTTTGTCGGTAAGGGTCAGCATGGGACCAATTGAGGTGCTGGCCAGGTAGCCCCTTGTATTTCCTTCTTTATCAATTACGTAAATTACCGGATTGCCATAGTCATCAAATGACATACCTGCGCGTGGTTTCTTGTTTTCATCAACCAGATAGAAAGCTTTAGCTAAAAGCTGATCTGGTACCGCATCGTCGTTTTTAGGATTAGCGAAGACTCTTTCCGAGAAGGCCCCACCGAACATGCCGGCAATGAAGGAAATGGCGATTATGGCAATGATGTGGATGGTTTTCATGGTCCCCCCCCGGGAGCTGATCGTTAGCGAAGTATCTGGTCTAGGATGCCGTCCATGGCGGGCATTTCGGGCGCCACGCCGCTGGCCGACCACACCACGCTGCCCTCGCTCAACAGGCCCAGGGCCGGGCGGCCGTCGCGCTGGGTGTTGAACAACAGGCCAGTGTCATCGGGGTTGTAGGCGAACAAAAGGGGCTTGTCGTTCATGAGGCCGAGGCCTGCCTTGCCCTCGTTGCGGGTGTTCCAGACACCAAGCATCGGTCCTTTTTGGGGGTCATGGAGCATGGAGATGGCGGGTTTTTTGTCGCCCTGTAAAAGAGTTACATTAGGCATTCCATTTCTGACGGCCATGACTGCCTTTCCGATGTTCTCCTCGTCAAAAAGCAGCAACGCCGGACCCTTACCCGGTTTGTAATCCAAGGCCAACCGCGGTTTTTCATTTTTGCCCATAAGAACGACTATTGATTTCCCATCCTCATAAGAACTGAGACCTATCGACATATTGCCGCGATTATCGTTCAACGCCAACATGGGGCCGCCTGGTACGAGTGCCATATATCCTCTCACTCTTCCAGACGTGTCCTTTACGTAAAAAGAAGGTTGACCGGCTTCATCAAAAGACATTCCTGCGCGCGGCTTGTTGTTTTCATCAACCAAATAAAAACCACGGGCGACGATCTGCTCGGGGATTTTTTCGTCGCCCTTGGGGTTCGCGAAGACTCTCTCCGAAAAGGCACCGCCGAACATACCGGCGATGAAGGAAATGGTGATTATGGCAATGATGTGGATAGTTTTCATAGCTCCCCCCTATTTTACGAATTGCTCGAATCGCAATGTGATTATAAAAACATAATACTACATATTTGTCGAGGAAATAGCTTTGTGAACTGGCGTGGTGGGAGGGCACTGGAGCATGTGCAAAAAAAGATGAAACCCTTGGTGGGAGAGCGCTGCTATGAGTCCAGTTAGTTCAAATTCCACAACAATCTATTTGAACCTGCAATTTAGTAATCAGAGCCTTACTACTGCTGGGTCTGAATTTGAAAAAATACTTGAAGCCCTTGGCAAGGGTTTCGATAAATTTGTCGACTCTGCCGAACGTGAATTCGACGTCTTCATGTCCGGCATGGCCACTGACGTCCTCAAAACCTGGGACGGAGTGGAAAAGGCCCTGGCCGACTCCACCAAAAACGCCATCAAGGGCACGGTGGCGGCCGTCTTCAAAGGCGACATGGACCAGGTGGAGGAGATCTGGGGTAGGGCCTGGGACAGCATGGTCGGCAAGGTGGAAAACCTGTGGGACGGCCTGCTGAACAATATCCTGGACCGGGCCATGAACGGTCTGGGGAACATGTTCGACGAGTTGGTGTGGAAGCCGGCCTCCGATTGGCTCACCGACCTGATCCCCACCGACTGGTTGAACCTTTTCGGCAAGGGTTCGTCGGGGAGCGCCGGCGGGGGCCTGGTGGGCACCCTGCAATCCGGCGCGGCTTCTGTTGCCAGCTATCTTGGGATGGACTCCTTGGCGGCGTGGCTGGGCCCCACGATAGCGGAATCAGCGGACCTGGCGGCTTTGGGGGTGGGGCTCTCCGAGGGCATGGCGCCTGTCGCCGCCGGTCTTACCGATACCGTAGCCAACAGCGCCGCCCTATGGGACTTCGGCAGCCAGGCTAGCAGCTTCAGCGGGGCTGTGCCCGGCCTGGCCGCTACCCTTACTCCAATGGGCATTGCCCTGGGTCTGGGCACCGTTGGCTCCATGTTGAGTTCCATGGGCTTTCTCATGGATGGCCCCATGACCCCCGAGGAGGCCGAGGCCAACTGGGCAGGCACCATGGGCTACACGGAGGCCATGACCGGCCAGATGCGGTCCCTGGGGCTCGACTTCGATGAGGTGCGGCAGGGGTTGGGCGAGAGCGGCTTCGGCCTGTTCGGCCAGAGCGCCCGGGAGGCGGCCGATGCCCTGGAGCACCTGCGCACCGTGGCCGGTTATTCCCAGGAGCAGATCGACGCCCTGGTGGCCTCCCTGGACCCCCTGACCCAGGAGTTTGTGGCCTCGGGCCAGGCGGCCAACAGCCTGGAGAGCCAGGTGGGCGGGCTGGTGCAGGAGATGAACGCGGCCATGAACTCCTACACCATGACCGGCGACGCGGTGAACCTGTACAACGGGCGCATCGACGCCCTGGCCCAGAGCTTGGGGCTCACCGGTGAGTCGGCCCGCGCCTTCCGCGACGAGATATGGGACCTGGCCCAGGGCTTCAGCGCCGGCGGCGAAGGGGCGGAATACTTCGACAAGGCCCTGAGCGATTTAATCGGCAACACCCTGGGCGAGCTGACCCAGGGGGCCGAGGACGGCGCCCTGGCCATCAACGGCCTCATCGACAGCATGGGCCAGGCCCAGGGCATGGGCGAGGGCCTGGTGGGCCTGGGCTCCACGGGCCGCGGCGGCTCCCCGGGTTCGTCCTCTCCGGCCGGCGCTTCCTCGCCCCGGGAGGACGTGAGCCTGGGGGTTATGCACGGCGGGGGCTACGTGATGGGCTGGCCCAAGGCCCACGCCGGGGCCCTGATAAGCTCCCTGGCCCACGACGAGGTGCCGATCATAGCCCGGCGGGGGGAGTACGTGGTGCGCGCCGAGGCGGTGACCCCGGCGGCGCTGCCCGCGCTCAAGGCCCTGAACCTGGGGGCCGTGGGCACCCAGGCCGCCGCCCCGGCGGTGAACCTGCACGTGGAGATCCACGGCAACATGCTGGGCAGCCGGGACAACCTGGAGGATTTGGCCAGGTTGTTGGAGGGGAAATTGAGAGAACTCGATAGGGCGCGGTGGAAAGCGTGACCGGCACAGCCAGACGGCTGGGGGCTGCGTTGCCGGCATCGCTTAGGCCTCAGCGTGACTTTGCCACGCTTGCGGCCCGCGCTCCCCGGACGCCTTGCCCGCAGCCGCCTGGCTGTGCCGGATTGATGACCGGGCCTGGGGCGAACCTGGCCGTTGTCTCACGCGGAATCGGTTTCGCCTCCCGGGTAACGCAGGAGAAATTTTCTGGCGGCCCAGTGCAGCAAGATCGCCGCGTAGTTGGCTCCGGCAAGCCAGACTCCGGCAACGAAAACAAGGTGCACCAAAACGAAAACGCCCGCCGCCCCCAGGGCCAACAACAGCGGCGGTTCTCCCTCGGCCGCCAGGTAGCCCCCCAGGACCAGGGCGGCCGGCCCCATGAGGTAGCTCGAGGCGATGAGGGCCAGGCCAAAATACAGCGATGGGGAGGGCCTGCGGCGAAAGGCCGAAAAGTCGGCCTGGCCGGCGAGGGCTTTTCGCCCGTACTTGGTAT
>JAHJPG010000084.1 GCA_018819925.1 Pseudomonadota bacterium | reverse complement strand
GGCGTAGTTGGGGCAGCGGGGCACTTGGCACTTGAAGGCCACCGCCTCGGATACGGAGATGGCGCTGGTGTCGATGACGGCGGCCTTGTCCGCGCCCAGGTTCAGGGCCTTGAGGCGCAGCTCTTCCAGTTGTGCGGCTGGCGAGATCTCTGGGGGGTGCGGGCTCATAATGCTTACTCGCGGGGCAGGGGGCTAGTCCCCGAAATACCTCTCCGTGACCTCCTCCCACTTGCCGGAGGCCTTCAATAGCAGCTCGCAGGCCTCGCGCACCGCGCCCCGCCCGCCGGGCAAGCCGGCCACCCAGTGGGCCGCGGTCCGCACCTCGGGCCAGGCGTCGGCCGTGGCCAGGGCCAGGCCGGCGGCGCGCATGGGCGGCAGGTCGATGAGGTCGTCGCCCATGAAGGCGGCCTGCTCGGGCGTGAGTCCCCGGTCTTTCACCAGGCGCAGGAACTCGGGCAGCTTGATCTTGCAGTCCTCGACCAGCTCGTCGATGCCCAACTCCTCGGAACGCACCCGGTTTACCAGCGAGGCCCGGCCGCTGAGCCAGGCGATCTGAAAACCGGCCCGCTGCAACAGCTTGAGGCCGTGGCCGTCCTTAATATCGAAGAACTTCATCTCACGGCCGTCCTGGTCGTAGATGACCCGGCCGTCAGTGAGCACCCCGTCGATGTCCAGGACCAGAAGCTTGATGCGGGCCGCCCGCTCTATGACGCTGCTGTCGCTCATGCTGTCTCCTCCCGCACCAGGGCGTGGATGGCTTTTAGTTGTTTTAGCAGCGCCGCCACCTGATCCAGGGGCAGGCTGTTGGGCCCGTCGCACAGGGCGCGCTCCGGGTCGGGGTGGGTCTCGATGAACACCGCGTCGGCACCGGCGGCCACGGCGGCGCGGGCCAGGGTCGGGGCGTGCTCGCGGTCGCCGCCGCTGGCCAGCCCCAGGCCGCCGGGTAGCTGCACGCTGTGGGTGGCGTCGAACACCACCGGCGGGCCGAAGCCGCGCATCACCGCGATGGAGCGCATGTCCACCACCAGGTTGTTGTAGCCGAAGCTGCTGCCCCGCTCGGTGAGCCACACCTTGTCGTTGCCGGTGCTTCGCACCTTGGCGATTATGGGCCCCACGTCGTGGGGGGCCATGAACTGGCCCTTTTTCACGTTCACCGGCTTCATGGTCTCGCCGGCGGCCACCAACAGATCGGTCTGTCGGCAGAGGAAGGCCGGTATCTGCAATACGTCCAGCACCTGGGCCGCTGGCCGGGCCTGGCCGGGGCTGTGGATGTCGCTGATAACCGGCAGGCCGGTCTGCTCCCTTATGCGCCCCAGCCACTCCAGGCCCCGCTCCAGTCCCGGGCCCCGGAAGCTGGTCACGCTGGTGCGGTTGGCCTTGTCAAAGCTGGACTTGAACAGCAGGGGAATGTCCAGGGCGGCGGCCATCTCGGCCAGGCGCCCGGCCACCTGGCTGGCCAGTTCGAAGCTCTCCAGCACGCAGGGCCCGGCTATGACGAAAAACTCTTGGCGGCCAAAGGAGCGCCCGCCCAGGGTCACGCTGGGGATCGGTTCAGCCGCCACGATCTAGGCTCCCTTGGCGTTCTTGTAGCGCAGGGCGGCCCGGATGAAATCGCGGAACAGGGGATGAGGGCTCATGGGCCGCGACTGGAACTCGGGGTGGAACTGACAGCCCAGGAACCAGGGGTGGCCGGTCATTTCCACGATCTCGGCCAGTTCGCCGTCGGGGCTGGTGCCGCTGACAATCAGCCCCTTGTCGGCCAGGGCCTGCTTGAACTCGTTGTTGAACTCGTAGCGGTGGCGGTGGCGCTCGCTGATCTCCTCGGTCTTGTAGGCCTTGTGGGCCAGGGTGCCCTCGATGAGTTTGCAGGGGTAGGCGCCCAGGCGCATGGTGCCGCCCTTGTCGGTGAGCTCGTCGCGGCGCTCCACCCGCTGGGATCGGAAGTCGAACCACTCGCGCATCAGGTAGATGACCGGGTAAGGGGTGTTGGGGTCTATCTCCGAGGAGTGGGCCTCTTTCCAGCCCAGCACGTTGCGGGCGTACTCGATCACCGCCATGTGCAGGCCGAAGCAGATGCCGAAATAGGGAATCTGCTGCTCCCGGGCCATCTGCACCGCCTTGATCTTGCCTTCCACTCCCCGGGAGCCGAAGCCGCCGGGCACCAGGATGCCGTCCACATCGCCGATGATCTGGGTCCCCTCGCGCTCCACCTGCTCGCTGTCCACATAGGTGATGTTGACATGGGTGTTGTTGGCCACTCCGCCGTGGCACAAGGCTTCGTTGAGGCTCTTGTAAGACTCCCTGAGGTCCACGTACTTGCCCACCATGGCGATAGTCACCTCGTGGGCCGGGTTCTTGAGCTTGTAGACCAACTCCTCCCAGTTATCCAGCTTGGGGGTGCGGGTCCAGATGTTGAGCTTGCGGCAGATCTGTTCGTCCAGGCCCTGCTCGTGGAACTTGAGCGGCACCTCGTAGATGTTCTCCACGTCCACCGCGGTGATGACCGCTTCGGGCTCCACGTTGCAGAACAGGGCGATTTTTTCCTTGAGGCTACGGTCCAGGGGCATTTCGGTGCGGCAGAGCAGGATGTCCGGCTGGATGCCCACCCGTCTAAGCTCGGCAACCGAGTGCTGGGTGGGTTTGGTCTTTAACTCTCCGGCGCTCTTGATGTAGGGCACCAGGGTAAGGTGCACGTAGAGGCAGTTTTCCTTGCCCACGTCGTTGCGGAACTGGCGGATGGCCTCCAAGAAGGGCAGGGACTCGATGTCGCCCACCGTGCCCCCGATCTCCACGATGGCCAGGTCCGATCCGTCCACCACCTTGGTGATGGCTTGCTTGATCTCGTCGGTGACGTGGGGGATTATCTGCACCGTGCCGCCCAGGTAATCCCCACGGCGCTCCTTGGTGATTACGCTGTTGTATATGGAGCCGGTGGTATGGTTGCACTTCTTGGTGATCTTGGCGTGGGTGAAGCGCTCATAGTGGCCCATGTCCAGGTCGGTCTCGGCCCCGTCGTCGGTTACATAGACCTCGCCGTGCTGAAAAGGATTCATGGTGCCGGGGTCCACGTTGACATAGGGGTCCAGCTTTTGCAGCACCACCGTGAGCCCCCGCGCTTCCAAAAGGGCCCCGATGGAGGCCGATGCCAGGCCCTTGCCCAAGGAAGAAAGCACGCCACCGGTGGTAAAGATGAATTTTGGGGTCATTTAATTGATCTCCTGCGCGGCTGGTGTTTGCCTTGGTGGTGCACGGCCACTGCCGACACCTGGCGCGGACCGCCATGGTTTATACGATATAACTTAAGATTATGCCTAGGTTAATGTCAAGTCGTCTGAATGTGACATTTTGCCTGGCCTTCGGCTGCTTCAATTATAGTGTGCACTCAGCTATCGAACAAGGCCGAGTGGCCAATAAACTGTCAAAGCATGACTGGCGGGTCATTTATTTGGGGCTATCTTTTTGCCCATCAAAACTGTTATTCCCAAAATATAGGGCACACCATGTCAGCCGGAGGAGATGAATGATCGTTGCCAATCGCATGAGCCCCAACCCCTGGACCATATCGCCGGACGCCACGGTAGCCGACGCCCTGAAGTTGATGCAGACCCACGGGGTGCGCCATTTGCCGGTGGTGGAGGATGGCCAACTGGTGGGATTGGCCACGGACATAGACTTGCGGACCGCCTATTTCGCCAGCCTCTTGGAGGAACTTAGCGTGCGCGACGTCATGTCCCACGATCCCCTGGTCATCGACAGCGGGGAGACGGTGTATCAGGCCGCCCGGCTTATCCACCAGCACAAGCTCACCGGCATGCCGGTGATGGAGAACGGCCGCTTGGTGGGCATCATCACCCTGGCCGACATCCTCCGGGTCTTCGTGTCCTTGCTGGGCCTGTTGCAGGAGAGCACCCGCTTGGACGTGGCTCTGCGGCCGGGCAGCGAGGCCTTGGAAGAGGTCTACGCCATTATCCGCAAGCAAGGCGGCGAGGTTATCAGCGTGGCCCAGCTTTCTTCGGACGTGGGCCGGCGCATCTACACCTTCCGGCTTAAAAAAACCGAGTTCGAGCCCTTGGCCGAAGCCCTGCAGGCCGCCGGTCATGGGGTGCTGCGATAGAAATGCCTGAATCCGGCGTGGAACTTGATTTGCCCCCGGAGTTGGCCCCGGTTTGGCAGCGGTTGGTGGAGCGGCTGCGAGGCTTGGGCTCGCTTTTGGTGGCATTTTCCGGGGGGGTGGATTCCAGCCTGCTTTTGGCCGTTGCCAAGCGGGTGTTGGGCCAAAGGGTGCAGGCCGGCCTGTGCCTGGGGCCTTTCACTCCGTCCTGGGAGGCGAACCGCGCACGGTCCCTGGCCGCCGATTTGGGAGTGCGTTTGCACCAGATGGACGCCCGCGAGTTGGACGACCCGGACATAGTGCGCAACGACCCCCAGCGATGTTACTACTGCAAGCGCCTGCGCTTGGGCCGGTTGGTGGAGTTGGCCCGGGAATTGGGCCTAGCCGCGGTGGCCGAAGGCAGCCAGGCCGATGACGCCATGGACTTCCGCCCCGGTGAGCGGGCGGTGAAGGAGTTGGGGCTAATCAGCCCGCTGGCCGAGGCCGGCCTGGGCAAACGGGAGGTCAGAGCCCTGAGCCGGGCCCTGGGCCTGGCCACCGCCGATCTGCCCCCGGCCGCCTGCCTGGCTTCCCGGGTACCCTGGGGGACCTCCCTCAGCCAAGAGGCCCTGGAGCGTATCGGCAAGGCCGAGCGGGGCCTGCGCGAACTCTTGCCCGGCAACCTCAGGGTGCGCGATCATTACCCAGTGGCCCGCCTGGAGCTGTCGCCCGATGATTTGGCCCGGGCCCTAAAAGAACCCTTGCGGGAGCGCATTATACAGGCGGTGAAGGCGGCGGGATATGACTACGCCGCCCTGGATATGGAGGGCTACCGCATGGGGGGAGGGCAGAAGACGCCCGGGGAGGCCTGAAACCCGATGCGGTT
>JAHJPG010000083.1 GCA_018819925.1 Pseudomonadota bacterium | reverse complement strand
GATCTATATATCAATTCAACTAAACTAATTTACATCTGTTTGCCTTAGGCGACCTTTCCGCGCCCTGTTTATTATTAGCCCGCCAGCCCACCCTTCCCCTGACCGGCGGCCTGTGCTAAAAAAACCCAGCACCATTAGCAGGAGCCGCTCATGCAGATATCTGAAGCAATACAATCCCGCCGAAGCTGCCGCGTGTTCATGGACCAACCCGTGCCCCAGGAAACCCTGGAACGCCTGATGAGCCTGACCTGCCGAGCCCCCAGCGCCATAAACCTGCAACCATGGCAATTCACCGTGGTCAGGGGGGCGGAGGTGGCCCGCCTGGGGAAAAAACTGACCCGGGCCTATTCCGAACGGGGCATATCCTGCGGACCGGACAACACCCAGCCCCTGCCCGAGGTCTATATGGAACGCCAAAAGGAGCTTGGCCGGCTCATGGCCCCGCTCATGGAAAAGGCCGGGGTGGACCGCAACTTCATCAACACCGGCTCCCTGGTTTTCTACGGAGCCCCCGCGGTGGTGGTGGCCACCTTGGACGGCGCCTTTCCCCCGGAACGAGCCATTGATGCCGGCTTCGCCTTGGGATGGCTGCTCATGGCCGCCGCCGACCTGGGTCTGGCCACGTGCCCCATCGGCTTGGTGTGCTCCTATGCCGATATTATCAAAGACTTTTTGAACATCGACTCCACCAGGCGGGTGGTGCTGACCGTGGCGGTGGGCTTTGCCGATCCCGACTCGCCGCTAAACCGCATGCGCTCCCCCCGCGCCTCAATGGAGCAGGTTGTTCGCTGGTACTAGATGGGTTGCCTTGCAACGAAAAAAAGCCCCCGCCCGTAAGGCGGAGGCTTGAACATGCGGGAAAAATTTGGTTTAACGAATCATGCCAGTTACTTCGGCATTGACCACGGTGTAGATCTCGTCGTCAGTGCCGTAGATGTCCACCACGGAGCGGTGGTCGATGAGCCGCTCGATGATAAAGGCGGTCACGTAGAGGCTGATTCGGTTGGCCTGGGGGACCAGATTGCGGAAGTTGGCGATGGCGTACTGAATGTCGAAGTCCTCGGCATTGAGCAGAGTGCCCAGGGCGCCGGCCAATTGCTCTTCCACGTCTCGCTGGCTTTTGGTCTCGATGAGGTTGGCGCTGATCAGCTTCATGGCCAACTTCTGGGCCAGTTCGTCCACGCAGTCTCCGAGTTGCATCAGCTGCCGAGTCCAAGCCGACTGCCGGGAGCTTTCCAGGCGAGAGATCAGGTTCTCCTCGCGATAATTGGTATGAAAGTCTCCGCCCATCTCTTCAATCTTCCTCCGGTGCGTCATGCCCCCGGCTCTGGGGTGGTCTGCCAGGGCACCGCTACCGGCACCGCCACAAACCCGTTATACTTCTGCTTTCTTAACACCCGTTTCCCCACCGCGCAACGAATACTTGCAGGGCTAAAGGAAAAAAATGACGAACGATCAATATTTGCATCCCGTGCCCCCGTGGCTGGACGACGAGGTGATCATGGTGGAGAACGGCGGGGAAATGCCCGAGGTGGTCCTGGCCGAGAGCCTGCATCATCTGGAATCTCTTGCGCCGGCCGAAAAGGACGTTTTGCGGGCGGCTGCGGTGCGCGGCTACCTGAAGATAATCAGGCGCGATCTGGACCCGAACAATGTCGGCCTGCCCTCCTTTCGCGGCTTGCAACGAGCCGTGGACAACCTGGCCCGCATGTCGTCTTTTCTCACACGCCTGGGCTGGCCACTGCCCGCCGGGGAGCCGGAGGGCCTGGCCGACCGTCTTGCCGCCTACCTGGCCGGCGAAAAGCGGGCCCTGGAGCAAGGGCGGCCCTACGCCAGCGCCACCGGAAAGCAGGTGGAGCGGGCCGCCCGGTCGGTGGGCCTGGATCTCACGCTTTATCAAGATGTTCTGGAGCGCATGGACGCCCTGCCCGTCCCGGACTTTTGGGCCCTGCGGGCGCTACGCCGCCTGGAAGCCGCCAAGGGCGGGGCCAAACGCCGCAACGAGGCCGGCGGCAAGGCCTTCCTGGAGGTGCTGGACCTCCAGGGCCAGGTCCTAGAGGCTGCGGAACTGCCCCTGTCGGGCGCGGCCGAGTGCGAGGACCCCGAATGCCGCCAGCGGGTGGAACTGGTGTGGCGGCTTATCAGCCTGCCCGAGGCCTAGCTATTGTTTCTTGGGGCGGTGGGGGGCTATGGCGTCCAATAGCCCCTGGGGCACCCGGTAACCCAACTCCAAGGCCCGGTCGGCCGCTTTTATGGCCTCGGGCCAATCAGCCTTGAGGGCATAGGCGCCGGCCATGTTGCTCAGGGCCGGGGCAAAGTTGGAATCAATGGACAGCGCCTTCACGTACTCGTCAATGGCCTGGTTCAGCTTTTTCTGGGCCACGTACAAGTTGCCCAGGTTCACATGAGCGTCGGGATAGCTGGGGTTTAGGGCCAAGGCCTTCTTGTACATCTTCTCGGCCTCCTGGGGCCGCCGGGTATACAAGTACACCAACCCCAAGTTGTTGCAGGCCTGGTCGTTGAAGGGGTCCAGGACTATGGTCTGTTTGAATTGGCGTTCGGCGATTTTGAAATCGCGGCCGTAAAGGGCCATCATGCCGAGTTGATAGTGGGCCTGGGCGAAATCGGGGTTGAGCTGCACCGCCCTTTCCAGGTATTCCCGGGCCTGGTTGGGTTTATTGTCGTCGGCGGCCATGAGCCCCAGGGTCACATATGCCCGGGCCGAGTTGGGATTGCGGGGCAGCACCTCTTTTTCGATGATGCGCCGGGCCTCCTCGCGTTTGTCCTGGCCGGCCAGCATGTTGGCCGCGAAAAGTTCGCCCTGCCAGAAGTTGGGGTCGGCCTGCTTGCACTTGAGGAAGCGCTCCAGAGCCTTGCCCCCATCGTTCTCGGTAACAGCCAGAAATCCTTCGGCAAAAAGCTTAAGGGCCTTAGCCTTCACCTTACCGTCGATGCCTTGGCGAGTCATCTCCAGAAGAAACACCGCGCTGTCCTCGCGGGGGTTGTCGCCCAAAGCCCGGGAAAACTCGCCCTCCGCCTGCTTGAGATTGCCGGTGATAAGGGCCTCAACCCCGGCCAAAACCTTGCGGCGGGCGGCCAGATAGGTGGCCTCCGGCGGGGGAGAGGCCTGCTGGGTGGCGGGCCCGGTGGCGTCGCCCAGCTTGGGCATCGAGGCATCCATGGCGGGCGTGGCGCTGGAAAAGCGGGTGGAAGCCGGGTCCACGCCCTGGAACTTGGGCCCTGGCGCGGCGGCGGCTCTGGTTTCGCCGGGCTGGTCAAAACGCATGAGGATGGTATAACCCTCCTCGGTGGGGATGACCTTGCTGGGCTTGTTGGGCGCCAGCCCTTCCAGGGCGGCGCGATATTCGCTACGCAAGCGACTGTAGGGCACCTTGCCCAGGCGGCCTCCGCGGAACGAGGCGGGCCCCACGGAGTTGCGCTTGGCCAGGGTTTCGAAGCTGGCGCCCTTGGCCAACTCCTGGGCCAAATCCTGGGCCAGGTCCTTCTGCTTGACGGTGATGATGCCCAGGTCCACTTTTTGATCGCCTTGGGCCAGGGCCGGCCCGGCCGGGGCCAGCAACAACATCACCAAGCCTAAAATAACAGCCAAACGAAAGTGCATGGAGTCAGTTCTCCCCAGGGATAGTGCCCGCTTTCGGTTAATCCGATCATGGTTATTACCCATCCGCGGCCAGTGGTGTCAATTGCTTTTCACTGGCCGCCTCCATGGGCGGGGGTTGATAATTTGGCCTTAAGATATCATAATTCAGACACTATCGCCGCTTTGCCCGTTAAAGCGTCAAACCGTTCATAAGCGCTTGCGCGCTTACGGGCCTGGTTCACCGCAAGATAGAGTCTCCAGGAGGTTTGCATGGGTGTTTTGGTGGAGAAGTTCAAAGAGGGCTACTCCCTATTGTTCGACCGCAACTGGCCGCTTTGGGTCGGGGGTATCCTGCTGGCCTTGCTGGGCGTCATCTGCATGGCCGCGGGCCGCCCTTGGGGCGTGGCCGGCGGGCTTAGGGTCTGGAGCGACTGGCTCTTTTATTGGATAGGCCTTTACAGCACCGCCCCCGCCCATGCCTTCTTCTTAAGCAACGCCTCCATCCTCACCTGGGGCCTATTGTTCGGAGCCTTTGGCTCGGCGCTCATGTCCCGCCAGTTCGCCTGGCGCAACGCCCCCACCCTGGAGCTTGTCAAGGGCCTGGTGGGCGGCGTGTTCATGGGCGTGGGCTCGGTGATGGCCGGCGGCTGCAACGTGGGAGGCTTCTACACCGCCCTGGCCGCCGGCTCGGTGTCGGGCTTCGCCATGATGGCCGGACTGCTGGTGGGGGCCCTCATCGGCCTCAAGTACCTGATGTGGGAAATCGAGCACGTCACCAGCAAGCCGCCCAAGCAGAAGGCCTCCAAGGAGGGCGGCATTGACTGGTCCAAGGTGCAGCCTTGGCTGGGAGCACTGTTCTTCGCCTTCCTGGTGGGCTGGGCCTACTGCATGTCCTTCAGGGCCTACACCCAGGAAGCGGTGTTGATGATCGCCGCCCTGGGCATCGGCATCGTCATACAGCGCTGCCGCTTTTGTTTCGTGCGCTCCTTCCGCGATCCCTTCATGACCGGCGAGGCCGTGGCCACCCGGGCGGTGGCCATGAGCGTCATCCTGTCCGTGTTCGGCTTCTTTGCCATCAAATGGTTCCGGGCCGACTGGCAGATGGTCTACATCTATCATCACTGGATCGGCGGCCTGGTGGGCGGGGTGATCTTCGGCATCGGCATGCTCCTGGCCGGCGGCTGCGGCTCCGGCTCGGTGTGGCGGGCCGGCGAGGGCCAGTTCAAGCTGATCCTGGCGGTTATCACCTTCTCCATGAGCAACAGTTTGTTCAAAAACTACGTCTGGACCAAGGATGTGGCCAACTCCTGGGGCAAGCCCATCTTCCTGGCCGCGGTGACCGACTACTTCTGGGCCATCGTCATCACTGCGGTGGTCATGCTGGTGTGGTGGGCGGTCATGGCCTGGAACGAAGAGACCGATAGCCTTACCATTGTGTAAGGCAGAGCGATTTTATAAGGCAAACACTAAAAGGAGAGACGAACATGGCCGAGTGGACGCCTGATGAGGTTTTGGATGCCCGCGGCTTGAGCTGCCCCATGCCCATCCTCAAGACCAAGAAAATCATGAAAACCCTCAAGCCTGGCCAGATATTGGAGATACAGGGCACCGACCCCGGCACGCGCAACGACCTGCCCGCCTTCACCGAGCGCTCCGGCGACGAGCTGCTGGGCGAGGAGCAGAGGGACGGCTACATCAGCTTTTTCGTGAAAAAGGGTTAAACGGGCGCATCGTCCGTGGCTGATTCAGGGCCGGTCCTTGGGGGGCCGGCCCTTGTCTTTGGGGCCCTGCAACCCCGGGCCCCAGGCTAGGGGTGCAGGTTCAGATGGGTGTGGGCCGGGGTGAGAAAAAAGGACGACTGCTTCACCTTGTCGGCGCGCTCGCTGAAGCTCACCACCACCTTGTCCTCGCAGTCAACCCACTCCAGGGCCTTGAGCCTGGGCAACTCCACCAGCGGGTCCACCACAAAGGCTATCTGGACCCGAGGCAGCTCGCCGGAGGCGTCCACCCCCACCAGGTCGATGCCCTCCCGGGTGGAGCGGGGCGGTTTCCAGCCGGCCAAGGGGATCAGCCCCATTTCTTTTACCGCCTGGTAAAGCAGGCACACCAAAGCTTGACGAATCACCGTTTCCTGACGCATTGTCTGTGGGATGGCTTTGATTTCCCGGCGCATGGCCTCGGCCAATTGCGATAATTGCTCGTTCATTCTCGCCCCTCCAGGTGTTTGCCTGGGAGTAGCCTAACCCATGGCCCGTAGCGAGTCAAAAGCCCCGCGCACCCGTAGCCGTTTGGCCTGGCCCCTGGCCTTCGCCCTGGCCGGGGCCGCCCTGTGCGCCTCCTTGGTTTTGGCCTGGTGGGCCCAGGGCCACCGTCCCTGGCAGGCCGAAGTGGCGGCCATCAACCAGGCTCGGGGCCAAATGCTCAAAAAACAGATGCTGGCCGCGGGCATGAACCCGGCGCGTGCCGCCTTTCGGGCCCGGCAGGCGGCCTCGGAACCGCCCCGGGTGGTGGAGGTGATCCCCAGCGCCTTTGGCCGGCCCGAGCGCTGCCTGAGTTGCCACCAGGGCCTGGAGCAGATAAGCTCCGCCCATCCGGTGGAGGCGGTGGGCTGCGTGGCCTGCCATGGCGGGCAGGGCCTGGCCCTCACCAAGAACGAGGCCCACCAAGGCCTGATCGGCGGCCGCAACCCCAGCGACCTGGCCTCTGCCCGGGCCTCCTGCGGCGG
>JAHJPG010000082.1 GCA_018819925.1 Pseudomonadota bacterium | reverse complement strand
CCGGCCACCCCGGCCATCGGCTTCGCCCTGGGAGTGGAGCGTCTGGCCCTGCTCATAGAGGACCAGCCCCAGTGGGAGACCGGGCCCAAGCTTTTTATCGCCGCCCTGGGCGAGGAGCCCCGGGACTGGGCCTTTAACGCGGCGCAGGAGCTTCGCCGGGCCGGAGTATGGGTGGAGACCGCCGCCCAGTCCGTCAGCCTGAAGGCCCAGATGCGCCGGGCCAACAAACTGGGCGCGGCCCAAGTGCTCATCGTGGGCGGTGATGAGCTAAAGGCCGGCAGCGCCCCCCTGAAGGACATGGCCAGCGGGGAGCAAGAAGAGTTGCCCCTGGACCAGATAGTGGACCGCCTCAAGGCGGCAGGAGCGTAGTCAGTTGTCTGAACGATTTATTTATGAGATGAAGCGCACCCACTCCTGCGGCGAGTTGGGGCTGGCCGACGTGGGCAGCCAGGTGGTGCTCATGGGCTGGGCCATGCGCCGCCGCGACCATGGCGGGCTGATCTTCGTGGACCTCAGGGACCGGGTGGGCATCACCCAGGTGGTGTTCAACCCCGAGGTGGACCTGGGGGCTCACGGCCAGGCCCACAGCATCCGCAGCGAGTTCTGCGTCGCCCTCAAGGGCACGGTGCGCCAGCGGCCCGAGGGCATGGCCAACCCCAACCTGGTCACCGGTGGCATCGAGGTCTACGTGGACCAGTTCGAGATTCTGAACCCCAGCAAGACTCCGCCCTTCATGCTGGAGGAATGGATCGAGGTCAACGAGAACATCCGCCTGAAATACCGCTACCTGGACCTGAGGCGGCCGGAGATGTACGCCAACCTGCTGCTTCGGCACCGGGCGGCGGCCGCGGCCCGAGAGTATCTGAACGCCCAGGGCTTTTTGGAGGTGGAGACCCCCTTCCTAACCAAGTCCACCCCCGAGGGAGCCCGGGACTATCTGGTGCCCAGCCGGGTGAGCCCGGGACAGTTCTACGCCCTGCCCCAATCGCCCCAGTTGTTCAAGCAGCTTCTCATGATGGGCGGGGTGGAGCGCTACTATCAGATCGTGCGCTGCTTCCGCGACGAGGACCTGAGAGCCGACCGCCAGCCCGAGTTCACCCAGGTGGACCTGGAGATGAGCTTCGTGGCCGAAGAGGATGTCATGGCTCTCACCGAGGGCCTGGTGGCGGCCATCGTCAAGAAGGCCACGGGCCAGGAGGTCAGCCTGCCCCTGCCCCGCATGACCTACGACCAGGCCATGGAGAGCTACGGCCTGGACGCCCCGGACCTTCGTTTCGGCTTGGAACTCATCGAAGTGACCGATCTGGTGGCCGGGGCCGAGTTCAAGCTCTTCGCCACCGCCGCGGCCAAGGGCCTGCTGGTAAAGGCCATCAACGGCAAGCAGATGGCCACCCTGAGCCGCAAGGACCTGGACGACCTGACCAGCTACGTGGCCGACTTCGGGGCCAAGGGCCTGGCCTGGGTCAAGATCAAGCCCCAGGGCGAGTGGCAGTCGCCCATCGCCAAGTTCTTCACCCCCGAGCTGCAACAGGCCATCAACCAGCGCCTTGAGGCGGTGGAAGGCGACATTTTGTTCTTCGGGGCCGATATCCCGGCGGTGGTGCATGAGTGCCTGGGCCGTCTGCGCCTGGAACTGGCCCGGCGCTTCGAGCTGAACAAGGACAAGGGCCTGAACTTCTGCTGGGTCACCGAGTTCCCCATGGTGGAGTACGACCCGGACGAAAAGCGCTGGGCGGCCATGCACCATCCCTTCACCAGCCCGCGCCAGGAAGACCTGGAGCTTCTGGACAGCGATCCGGGCAAGGTGAAGGCCCGCGCCTATGACCTGGTGCTCAACGGCAGCGAGGTGGGTGGCGGCTCCATCCGTATCCACCGGCCTGAGGTGCAGGCTCAAGTGTTCGAAACCCTTAGTATCTCTTCAGAAGAAGCCCAGGAAAAGTTCGGGTTTCTGCTGGAAGCCCTCACCTACGGAGCCCCGCCCCACGGCGGTTTGGCCCTTGGCTTCGACCGTTTGGTGGCCATCCTGGCCGGGGAGCCCTCCATCCGCGAGGTGATTGCCTTCCCCAAGACCCAGAAGGCCTCCTGCCCCCTGACCGAGGCGCCCTCCAGGGTGGGCGCCAAACAGCTCCTGGAACTCGGTTTGCGTCTGGACCAGCCCAAGTGACGATGATAACGGCAAAACGGGCGGCTTCTATTGACTTAATGCCTTAAAGCTGCCTAAAATTGCTTTTAGAGCTTAAAACGTGGTAACTTACGGTTGAGAAACCCTACGCGCCGCTGCCAAGGGCGGCTTCGTAGCCAGAGATTGAACCTCGCGCCTTGGGAGGAAATTAGTAAGGAGGATATGGGAATGACCAGGTTTAAGAAAGTGTTGCCCTGGCTGGCGGTTTTGGCCGCTCTGGGGTTGCTGGGTGGTTGCGCTTCGGTGTGCGGGGTGGAAAAGGCTCCCCCCAAGGCGCCCCCTCCGCCTCCCGCAGTTAAGAAGTGGACACCTCCCAAGCCGATGCCGGTAACCGAAAAACCGGCTCCCGCTCCGGCGTTGCCCACCACCTATACGGTGGAAAAGTGCGACGACTTGTGGAGCATCTCCGCCAAGCCCCAGATTTACAACGATCCTTGGCTGTGGTGCCTGCTGTGGAACGCCAACAAGGATAAGATCAAGAATCCCAACAAGCTGAAGGTTGGAATGGTTCTGGCGGTCCCCCGGGCTGTGAGCGACGCCGACAAGGCCGCTGCCCGCAAGTGCTCCTCGAAGTTCCCCAAATACATGCCGCCCAAGGGAGCCAAACGTTACTGCCCGCCTAAGTAATGTAATGTTTAGTTGACTCCCCAGGGCTCCATTACTGGCTGCCCGTAGCTGGAAAACAAAACTCATTCCCAGGGGGAGCGCCCTTTGACGAGGGCGCTCCCTTCCGGTATTTTTTGCGTTGATATGTAGTACCGGCGCGCAGAAGAGGTGGAAAATGGCTCAGTGGAATTCTCCCCGCAGATTATTGGATCACCAGCATCAGCCCAATTTCGTCAAATTGGTGGACTTGCCCGAACCTCAATTGTTTCGGGATATATTCCCTTATGAGGAAGTTTGCCGGATTGATTTTGATCATAAGCTGCTGCCGTTGGCTCCGGCCGACGAATGGATCATAACCGACACCACCTTCCGCGACGGCCAACAGGCGCGCCCGCCCTACAAGGTCAAGCAAATAGTGGCCATTTACGACCTGCTGCACAAGCTGTCCGGGCCCAAGGGCATCGTCCGCCAAAGCGAGTTTTTCCTCTACAGCAAGAGGGACAAAGAGGCGGTGGAGCAGTGCCTGGCCCTGGGCCACCGTTTCCCGGAGATCACCGGCTGGGTGCGGGCCAAAAAAGAGGAGCTGGGCGAGGTCAAGAAAATGGGCCTCAAGGAGACCGGCATCCTAACCTCGGTGAGCGACTATCACATCTACCACAAGATGAACACCACCCGGGCCAAGGTCTTGGACAAGTACCTGGGCGTGGTCAAGGACGCCTTGTCCCTGGGCCTGATTCCCCGTTGCCACTTCGAGGACGTCACCCGGGCCGACATCTATGGTTTCGTGGTGCCCTTCGCCTTGGAACTGGGCAAGCTGCGCCAGGAGTCGGGCATCGGCATCAAGATTCGCCTGTGCGACACCATGGGCTACGGGGTCACCTATCCCGGGGCGGCCCTGCCCCGCAGCGTTGACAAATTGGTGCGGGCCATGATCGACGATGCCGACTGCCCGGGCAAGCTGCTGGAATGGCATGGCCACAACGACTTCTACAAGGTGCTCATCAACGCCTCCACCGCCTGGCTCAACGGCTGCTCCGGGGCCAACGCCACGGTGCTGGGCTTCGGAGAGCGCACCGGAAACACCCCCCTGGAGGCCTTGGTCATAGAGTACATCTCACTCAGGGGCAAGGACGATGGCATGGACACTCGGGTAATAACCGAGTTGGCCCAATACTTTGAAAAAGAGATCGGGTTCCGCATCGCCTCCACCACCCCCTTCGTGGGGCGGGACTTCAACTCCACCAAGGCCGGCATCCATGCCGACGGCATGATAAAGAACCCCGAGATATACAATATCTTCGATACCGAGAAGATCCTGGGACGGCCCTACACCATCGCCATCACCGACAAGAGCGGGGCGGCGGCCATCTCCCACTGGGTGAACCAGCGCCTTAAGCTGGCCCCGGAGCGCATGGTGGACAAGCGGCACCCGGGCATCGTCAAGATTAATCAGTGGGTCAATGAGCAGTACGAGGATGGGCGCCTTACCTCCATCGGTAACTCCGAGCTGGAGGTGGTGGCCCGCAAACACCTGCCCGAGCTGTTCCTCAGCGAGTTCGACCGCCTTAAGGACCGGGCCAAGAAACTGGCCCTGGACCTGGGCGCGCAGCTCATCGACCGTCCGGAGCTCAAGACCCTGGCCCCTGCGGTCATGGAGCCGGTGCTGCAGGAGTTCTTGGACAAGAACCCCTTCATCCAGTTCCTATACGTGGTAAACCCCCAGGGGTACAAAATCACCAAGAATATCACCAACATCGTGGACCGGGCCAAGTACTCCAGCGCCCAGTTGGAGACCGACTTCAGCGACCGCGATTGGTTCGTAAAGCCCATGAAGGACGGCAAGCTCCACGTGAGCGAGTTCTACAGCAGCAAAATAACCGGAGCCCTGTGCATAACCATGAGTGGACCGGTGCGCGGCGATGACGACGCCATCGTGGGGGTGCTGGGGGCTGATATCCGGTTCGAGGATCTGGCCAAATTGGAGGCCGAAGAAGAGGCGGAGGAATAGGTGGCCGGGGGCTTGGGCCTTGACAAGGTTCAGGACCTCGTTCTATTCTTCCTTGATACTTTTTAGTCCGTAAGAGTTGATTAATCGTTGAGGTCGCGGACCTCGGAGTTTCCATAGGGAGGAATACCTTGGCAGAAATAAAAGCACCCATGGGCGGCAAAGTCATCAAGGTTTCGGTGAAGGTCGGTGACCAGATCGGCGAGGACGACGAGGTAGCCGTGCTCGAGGCCATGAAGATGGAAATGCCCATTCTCTCCGAAGAGGACGGCACCGTCGCCGAGGTCAAAGTACAAGCCGGCCAGACGGTGGAGGCCGAACAGGTACTGGTGGTTCTAAGTTAACGGCGTCGAACCCCAATGTCAGGCACCGCGGGCTGCCCAGACGGATATCAATCCGGACTGGGCAGCCCGCGAACTTTTTGAGTAACGTTTTTTCGCCTCCTGCCTTTTTTTAGAGGATGCGGAATAAAACAGGGGAGGTTCTCAAGATGGAGAACGTGCCGGTCACCACCAAGGAAAAGATCGAGGATCTTAAGAGGCGCGATGTGGCGGCTCGGCTGGGTGGAGGCGTCAAACGCATAGAAGCTCAACACGCCAAGGGCAAAATGACCGCCCGGGAGCGCATCGAAGCTCTGCTGGATGCCAACACCTTTGAGGAGTTCGACCGCTTCGTGGTGCATCGCTGCACCGATTTCGGCATGGATAAAAGCAAGATACCCGGCGATGGAGTGGTGACGGGATTCGGCAAGGTTCATGGACGCCCGGTATTTGTTTTCAGCCAGGACTTCACGGTCTTCGGCGGCTCCCTCAGCGGACCCTTCGGCGAAAAGGTCTGCAAGGTCATGGACCTGGCTGTAAAGGCCGGGGCTCCCATCATCGGCCTCAACGACTCGGGCGGGGCGCGCATCCAAGAGGGCGTGGTTTCCCTGGGCTCCTACGGCGAGATCTTCAGGCGCAACGTGCTCTCCAGCGGCGTGATTCCCCAGATCAGCGCCATCATGGGCCCCTGCGCCGGCGGCGCGGTGTACTCCCCGGCCATCACCGACTTCATCTTCATGGTGGACCAGACCTCCTACATGCACATCACCGGCCCGGCGGTCATCAAGTCGGTGACCGGCGAGACGGTGACCAGCGAGACGGTGGGCGGGGCCAAGGTGCATAACAACAAGAGCGGCGTGGCCCAGTTCATGGCCGCCAACGACGCCGAGTGCCTGGAGATGGTGCGCAAGCTGTTGTCTTACCTGCCCTCCAACTGGGAACAAAAACCCCCGGAGAAGCACTCCGGAGACCCGGCCAGCCGGGTGTCCGCCGACCTGGACGAGTTCATCCCCGACAACCCCAAGACCCCCTACAACATGAAAAAGCTCATCAAGACGGTGGTGGACACCGACAGCTTCTTCGAGGTGAGCAAGGGCTGGGCCAAGAACATGATCACCGCCTTCGCCCGCCTGGCGGGCATGGCCGTGGGCATCGTGGCCAACAACCCCATGCAGCTGGCCGGCTGCCTGGACATCGACGCCAGCCGCAAGTGCGCCCGTTTCGTGCGCTTCTGCGACGCCTTCAATATCCCGGTGGTCACCTTTGTGGACGTGCCCGGCTTCTTGCCCGGGTTGCAGCAGGAGTACGGCGGCATCATCTGTCATGGCTCCAAGGTGATCTACGCCTACTGCGAGGCCACGGTGCCCCTGGTCACGGTTATCACCCGCAAGGCCTACGGCGGGGCCTACGACGTCATGGGCTCCAAGCACCACGGGGCGGACGTGAACTTCGCCTATCCCACCGCCGAGATCGCGGTCATGGGCCCGGAGGGGGCGGTCAACATCGTCTTCCGCAAGGAACTGGAAAAGGCCGAGGATAAGCAAGCCACCTATCAAGAGCTGGTGAGCGAGTACCGGGCCAAATTCGCCAGCCCCTACCGCGCGGCCGAGTTGGGCTACATCGACGAGATCATCCTGCCCAGCCAGACCCGCACCAAATTGATCCGCGCCCTTGAGGTGCTCAAGACCAAGCGCACCTTCCGCCCGGTGCGCCGCCACGGCAACGTGCCTCTGTAGGGAGGAGATTATGAGCAGCTTCGTGGAACAACTCCAGGCGTGGCAGGCCGGCGTGGACAAGACGCTGGCCAAGCGCCCCGAACGTAAAGAGCAATTCACCACCATCAGCGGCCTGCCCATAGAGCGGCTGTATTTGCCCGAAGACCCGGGCCAACAATACGCCGACAAACAGGGCCTGCCGGGCGACTACCCCTTCACCCGGGGGGTGCAGCCCACCATGTACCGGGGCCGCCTGTGGACCATGCGCCAGTACGCGGGCTTCGCCACCGCCGCCGAGAGCAACCAGCGCTATCGCTATTTGCTGGACCAGGGAACCACCGGCCTCAGCGTGGCCTTTGACCTGCCCACCCAGATCGGCTACGACGCGGACCACAACCTGGCCCGGGGCGAGGTGGGCAAGGTGGGAGTGTCCATCAGCTCCCTCAGGGACATGGAGGTGCTGTTCGACCAGATCCCCCTGGACAAGGTGTCCACCTCCATGACCATCAACGCGCCGGCGGGCATCCTGCTGGCCATGTACATCGCGGTGGCCGAAAAGCAGGGGGTGGGGCCCGGGCAGCTTCGGGGCACCATCCAGAACGACATACTCAAGGAATACTCCAGCCGGGGCACCTACATCTTCCCGCCCCGGCCCTCCATGCGCGTAATCACCAACATCTTCGCCTACTGCGCCCAGGATGTGCCGCTGTGGAACACCATCAGCATCAGCGGCTACCACATCCGCGAAGCGGGCAGCACCGCGGTGCAGGAGGTGGCCTTCACCCTGGCCAACGGCATGGCCTACGTGAAGGCGGCTATGGACGCGGGCCTGGACGTGGATGAGTTCGGGCCGCGCCTGAGCTTCTTCTTCAACGCCCACAGCGAGTTTTTGGAGGAGGTGGCCAAATACCGCGCCGCCCGCCGGCTATGGGCCAAGATAATGAAGGAGCGCTTCGGCTCCAAGAACCCCAAGAGCATGATGGTGCGCTTCCACACCCAGACGGCCGGTTGCAGCCTCACCGCCCAGCAGCCCAAGAACAACATCGTGCGGGTGGCCTTCCAGGCCATGAGCGCGGTGTTGGGCGGCACCCAGAGCCTGCACACCAACTCCATGGACGAGGCGCTCAGCCTGCCCACCCAGGAGGCGGTGACCATTGCCCTGAGGACCCAGCAGATCATCGGCTACGAGACCGGGGTCACCGAGACGGTGGACCCCCTGGCCGGGGCCTATTACATCGAGCACCTCACCGACGAGATCGAGAAGCTGGCCGAGGAGTACATCGCCAAGATCGACGAGATGGGCGGCGCGGTGCCGGCCATCGAGCAGGGCTTCGTGCAGCGCGAGATCCAGGAGGCGGCCTACGCCTACCAGAAGGCGGTGGAGGACAACGAGCGCGTGGTGGTGGGGGTGAACAAGTTCGTGGTCACCGAGCCCCCGCCCAGCGGCCTGCTGCGGGTGGACCCCAAGGTGCGCGAGGAGCAGGCGGCGGCCTTGGCCCAGATAAGGGCCGAGCGCGATCAGAAGGCGGTGGACGCAGCGCTGGCCGGGCTGAAGGCAGCGGCCCAGGGCGAGGAAAACCTGATGCCCCACTTCCTGAACTGCGTGCGGATATACACCACCCTGGGCGAAATCTGCGACACCATGCGCGGGGTCTTTGGCGAATACCAGGCTCCGGCGACCATCTAGGAGGAGCGAGCCATGCGCAAGATAAGAGTATTGGCGGCCAAGCCCGGCCTGGACGGTCACGACCGGGGAGTCAAGGTCATCGCCGCCGCCCTTCGGGACGCGGGCATGGAGGTGATCTACACCGGCCTCAGGCAAACCCCCGAGCAGATCGTGGCCACGGCCATTCAGGAGGACGTGGACGTCATCGCCCTGTCCATCCTCTCCGGGGCTCACGACTACCTCTTCCCCGAGGTAATGAAGCTGGTCAAGGAAAAGGGCATGGAAAACGTGCTGGTGTTGGGCGGCGGGGTCATCCCCGGGGAGGACATCCCGGCGCTCAAGGAGGCGGGCATCGCCGAGGTTTTCGGGCCCGGCACCAACACCCACCAGATCGTGGACTACATCAAGGCCAACGCCAAGCCCCGCGACTAAGCGG
>JAHJPG010000081.1 GCA_018819925.1 Pseudomonadota bacterium | reverse complement strand
GCTCCCCGGCAAAGGCCGCCGCGCCCAGGCCGGTGAGGCGGCCGGACACCACGCACTCGGTGAGGGCGTTGCCCCCCCGGCGGTTGGCCCCGTGCATGGCCCAGAGCATCTCCCCGCAGGCGAACAGGCCCGGTATGGCCGTACTTCCGTCGGCATCGGCCTCCACCCCGCCCATGCAAAAGTGGGCTCCGGGCATGACCGCCACCGGTTGGCGGCGGAAGTCGAAGCGCATCTTGCCCAGCATGGCCAGGGGGTAGCGTGACCAGTGCTCCTCGGCCACGCCGGTGAAATCCGCCCGCACCGGACCGGCCGCCGCCTCGCGGGCGATGGCCGCCGAGAGGCGGTCGCGCAACTCGATTATGCCCTGGTTCACGTCGGCTATGCCCGAGCGGGCCAGGATGTCTTGGCCCGCCGCGTTTATCAGGCGGGTGCCCTCGGGGTAGCGGGGGTAGAGCATCACTCGGGGCAGGCCCGGCTCCACCAGCACCAGGGGGTAGAACTGCACGAACTCCATGTCCCACAGGGCCAGTCCGGCCCGGGCGGCCAGGGCGTAGCCTTGGCCCAGAATGGCCTTCATGTTGTCGTTGACCGCATACACCGCCCCGGCCCCGCCGGCGGCAAGGACCACCGCCTTGGCCGCCACGCGCACCTCGCGGCCTCGGACGTCCAGGCCCTCCAGGCCCACCGCCCGTCCGTCCTCCACCACCACCCGGCGCACCTGCACCCCGCCAAGGCGCACGATTCCCCGCTCGCCGCGCAGGGAGGCGGCCAACTCGGCCATGAAGCCGGCTCCCCGGAAGACATCCTGCCTCGGGGTGGGGGCCAGGTAGTAGTTGGAATAGGCGGCCAGCCGCACTCCCATCTCGGCCAGGAAGGCGAAGGAGGCCGGCACCTCGCCGCCCACCCGCTCCACCCAGGAGCGGCGGTTGAGCCCCCGTCCGATGCGTATGGTGTCCTCCACGTACCGGTCAAGGGGATACTCGGCGGTGGGCCCGCAGAAGTTGCCGTTGCTCATGGCCGAGTTGCTACCCAGGCCCATGCCGCCCCGGTCCACCAACAGCACCCGAGCCCCGGTCCGGGCGGCGGCGGCGGCGGCCAACACTCCGGCCAACCCGGCTCCGATGATCGCAACGTCAGATTGCAGCATGCGTTCTCCTTTGCGTAGTGTCGTCCCCGCCAGTTTATTCCAAGCCCGGGGGTGGGTAAAGCCGGCGCTTGGTCGTGGTGTCCATCACCCCAAAAGTGACGGCTCGGCACGCCAGGAGTGCGACGCCGCCAAAAATGAAACGGCTGGTCCATATTTCAGGTTAAAATTTATATAGGCAGATAGTGGTTGGGGTTCGCCGCTCTGGGCCGGAGTCTGCCGCGCAAGGTCTAAAGGCTGGCGGCGAGGGCTTGGTTTCAATACTGGACGGACCAGGCCGTATTTCAGAAGCGATTGTTTTCCATTTTAGCAAAGGAAAAGCGACCATGATCAAGGCCAAAGACATCATGACCAAGGAGGTGGTCACCCTTACTCCGGCCACCGAGATCACCAAGGCGGCCAAGCTGCTGCTGGAAAAGGGCTTCAACGCCATGCCGGTGGTGGGCGAGGGCGGCCGGTTGGTGGGCATCCTTTGTCAGAGCGACCTTATCTCTCAGCAGGAGGCGCTGCCGGTGCCCTCCTATTTCACCATTTTGGATTCCTTCATTCCCCTCACCTCCCTCAAGAGGATGGAGCGTGAGGTTCAGAAGATCGCCGCCACCACCGTGGAGCAGGCCATGACCCTTGAACCGGTCACGGTGGGGCCCGATACCGGCATAGAAGAAATCGCGGCCTTGATGGTGGACAAGGGCTTCCACACCCTGCCGGTGATGGAGGACGGCAAGCTGGTGGGCATCGTGGGCAAGGAGGATATCCTGTGCACCCTTGTGGCCGCCAGCTAAGGCTCGGGGCCCCCTATTGCCTGCGGGATGGGAAAAGGGGGTCAGCCGGTAAAGGCTAACCCCCTGTTTTGCTTGGAGCGGGAGACGGGATTCGAACCCGCGACCCTCAGCTTGGAAGGCTGACGCTCTAGCCGGGCTGAGCTACTCCCGCGTAGGCCGGCGATTATAACACGGCGCCGCCCAAGCGGCAATTTGCCCATCATCGCGTTGACAGGGTGCCAAGCCTCTAGTACGGTACTCGGGGGCTAGGGCCCAGTTATGCAAAATCTTTCCGGAGGCTTAAGATGGCCTGTCTGGTGGTTATAGGCACCCAGTGGGGTGACGAGGGCAAGGGCAAGTTGGTGGACCTTCTGGCGGAAGGTGCCCAGGCCATTGCACGCTTTCAAGGCGGCAACAACGCCGGCCACACCCTGGTGGTGGATGGAGACAAATTCATCTTTCATCTGATCCCCTCGGGGATTCTGCATGAGGACAAGACCTGTTACATCGGCAACGGCGTGGTGGTGGACCCCGAGGTGCTCTTAAGCGAAATCGAGCGCCTGGAGGCCCGGGGGATCAAGGTGGGCCCCGACAAGCTGCGCATAAGCGAACGGGCCCAAGTTATCATGCCCTACCACCAGGCCCTGGACGTGGCCCGGGAAAAGGCCAAGGGCAAACAAGCCCTGGGCACCACCGGCCGGGGCATCGGCCCCTGCTACGAGGACAAGGCGGCCAGGGTGGGCGTGCGCATGATCGACCTCTTGGAGCCCGCCATCCTCGCCGCCAAGGTGGAGGAAAACTGCGCGGCCAAGAACTACCTGCTCACCGGCTACCTGAACAGCGCGGGCATCCCGGCCGAGCCCATCATCGAGCAGTACCTTGAGTTTGGCCGCCGCTTGGCCCCCAACATCTGCGACGTGGCCGTGGAACTGGATGAGGTGCTCATCTCCGGCGGCAACCTGCTGATGGAGGGGGCTCAAGGCACCCACCTGGACATCGACCACGGCACCTACCCCTATGTCACCTCGTCCAACCCGGTGGCCGGTTCGGCCTGCACCGGGGCCGGGGTGGGGGTCACCCGCCTGAATCAGGTGTGGGGCGTGGTCAAGGCCTACACCACCCGGGTGGGCGAAGGACCTTTCCTGAGCGAGTTGACCGACGAAACCGGGCAGTGGCTTCAGAAGAACGGCGACGAATACGGCTCCACCACCGGCCGTCCCCGCCGTTGCGGCTGGCTGGACGGGGTGGTGGTGCGCCACTCGGTGCGCCTCTCGGGCATCACCGGGCTGTGCGTGACCAAGTTGGACGTGCTCACCGGCCTGGATACCTTGAAGTTGTGCGTGGGCTACCGCACCCCCGATGGCGAGGTTATTCAACGGGTGCCCGCCTCCCTGAACCAGTTGGGCGCCTGCGCCCCGGTGTACGAGGAACTGCCCGGCTGGAACGAGGACATCACCGGCTGCCGCACTTGGGACGAGCTGCCGGCCAACTGCCGCAGCTATCTGGAGCGCCTGGCGGAGTTCGTGGGCGCGCCCCTGGCCATCGTTTCGGTGGGCCCGGGCCGCGAGCAGACCATCGCCCTGAAGGACCCCTGGGCCTGATCCGGGCAGAATACCGCATTCCCGGCCGGGGCCCCCAGGGGCTCCGGCCTTTTTTTGGGTTTGCCCTGTGATGGTGTTTTGCGCGTAACATAGGGGCACGCGAAAACGCACCACCGGATAAGGCGCGCCATGGAAGAGTTTCACTGGCAACGAATCCTCGAATTTATTCGCACCGTCGCTCCCTTTGACGGCCTGCCCCAGGAGGATCTGGAGCGGGCGGTCTCGGCCATGGAAGTGGCCTACTTCCCCCGGGACACGGTTATCCTGGAGCAGGGCGGCCCGTCCTCCCAGTTCCTCTATTTCATCCAGAGCGGTTCGGCCCGAGTCGGCCTGCCCGGGGCCGAGGATGGCGGCGGCGAGCTGTTGGTGGACGAGCGCGGCGAGGGCGACACCTTCGGCGGCTTGTCCCTGCTGCAGGGCGGCAAGGCCATGTTTCGGGTCACCGCCCGGGAAGACCTGATCTGCTACCTCCTTCCCGCCGCGGATTTCAAACAGCTTTGCGCGGCCCATCCCGTCCTGGAGCGCCACTACGGCGCCTCCCTGGCCCGCAACCTTCAGGCGGTGCGCGAGCAGGTTTCCTGCGAGCTGCCCGCCGTGGCCGGGCTGGAGGGCCTGAGCCTGAGCGCGGCCATGGTGCGCAGCCGGGTGCGCGAGTTGATGAGCCCCAAGCCGGTCACCTGTCTGCCGGCCATGCCGGTCAAGGCCGCCGCCCGCATCATGACCCAGCGCCAGGTGGGCTCCATGGTGGTGGCCGAGGAGGGGGGGCACCCACTGGGCATCCTCACCGACACCGACTTCCGGGTGCGGGTGATGCTCCGGGCCCGCAGCCTGGACGAGCCGGTGGCCGAGTTCATGTCCACCCCGCCCCACACCATCGGCCCGGATGCCTACGCCTTCGAGGCCCTGCTGGCCATGAGCCACCACGGGGTGCATCACCTGGTGGTGGTGGAAAACGGCCGGGTGGTGGGTATCATCAGCGACCGCGACTTGCAGGCCATCACCGGCGGCTCGCCGGTGGGGGTGGTGCGGGCCATCGACCACGTGGATTCGGTGGACGAGCTGGTGAAGCTGCACCCCAGCATCGACCGGGTGGTGGAGCTGCTGCTCAGGATGGGCGGCTCGGCCCGGGAAATGCTGGCCCTGGTCACCGAGTTCAACGACCGGGTCACAATGAAGCTCATCGAGTTGACCGAGGAGGACATGTACCACGGCGGGGCAGGGCGGCCGCCGGTGCCCTATTGCTGGATGGCCCTGGGCAGCGAGGGCCGCCGCGAACAGACCCTGCGCACCGACCAGGACAACGCCCTGATCTTCGCCAACGTGCCGGGTGCCTCCATGGAGCGGGTCAAAGGCTGGTTCCTGGGCTTTTCCGAGCGCATCGTGGACGGCCTGGAGCGCTGCGGCTTTCCCCGCTGCACCGGCGGGGTCATGGCCTCCAACCCGGATTGGTGCCAGAGCGAGGCCGGTTGGCACCAGACCTTCCTGCGCTGGGTGAACGACCCCAAGCCGGTGACCCTGCGCCTGGGCAGCATCTTCTTCGACTTCCGCGAGATCTACGCCGAGGCCGACTACCTGGAGGCCTTGCGCTTGCGCCTCAAGGAGGCCATCGAGGGCAACCGGCTCTTTTTGCGCTTCATGGCCGCCAATTCCCTGTACAACCGCCCGCCGCTGGGGTTCCTGCGCCAGTTCGTGGTGGAAAAGGGCGGCGAGCACGCCAACAAGTTGAACCTCAAGCTCTCGGGCCTCACCCCCATCGTGGACGGGGCCCGGGTCATGGCCCTGGATTTGGGCATCGAAACCACCAACACCTTGGAGCGCCTGGCGGCCATTGAGGCCCAGGGCATCATCAAGAAGGAGCTGGCCGCCGACCTGGTGGAGGCCTTCAGCTTCATCACCCTGCTGCGCATCAGCCGCCATCTGGAAGCTCGGGCCGAGGGCCGCACCCCGGACAACTTCGTGGACCCGGAGAGTTTGAACAACTTCCAGCGCAAGATGCTCAAGGAGAGCTTCAAAGTGGTCAACGAGTTGCAGAGTTTGCTTGAGCAGCGGTATCAGACCAGGCTGATTACGTAGGGGAGGGGCGGGGGATTGGGGGGTGGTTGTTGGAGGAAATAGGGAAGGGCGATTAAAGGGGGCTGGGCATGGCTAATCAGGAGCATGTGGAGATTTTGAAGCAGGGGGTGGAGGTTTGGAATGAATGGCGTAAAAGCCAAGCGACAATACTTGGCTTAGAAAATATCAGTCTTGTAGGCATAAATTTGTCAGGCGCAAACTTCAAAGATTGTATCCTCAAAAACTGCGTTTTTAAATCTTGCGACTTATCCAATAGTGATTTTTCTCATGCTCGTCTTACTGAATGTAGTTTTATGCATTTATCTGCGGATAAATCCAGTTTTTTAGATGCTGGCTTCAAGTCATGTTGGTTTAAGAATGTCAAAGCAAAATATGCAGATTTATATGGTGCGGAAATAGATAAAACAACCTTTTCTTCCTGCGATTGCTCCGGAAGTCAATTTATGAGTATTCATATGAACGACTCTAAAATTAACGGTGGGAATTTTGATGGTGTGAATATGTTTGAAGTAACACTTGATAACGTTAGGGTCGATGGATGTTCGTTGATTAAGGCTGATTTTCAATTTAGCAGGTGTCAATTTATTGACTGCAGGAATTCGGATATGCGAATGGTAAAATTTGATAACTCATATTTTAAAGATAGTTTATTTCTTGGGGTGACCATGCGAAAGGGGTCATTGAATGGTTCTGATCTGTCGCGGAGCAAACTACTTGGGGTCGATTTGACCTCCTCTGATTTGCGGAGATGCAACCTTGAAATGACTGAGTTGTCGGGTGTTAAATTTAGTAAAAGCACACTGCAAAATAGCTTTCAAGGGATTAGGGTGTCCTCTTCTTTTGGGCAAGATAGATTTAAAAAGTATGCGTCTGACCAAAGCTACGTTGAAGAATTGAGAAATTCAGGAAAAACTGGGGAATGGATTTTTTGGCTTTGGTACATCATGTCCAACTGCGGGCGCTCATTTTGGCCTTGGGCCTGCTGGTCGGCAGCCTTTGCTCTTTCCTTCGCCGCCATCTTCTTCTACGGCTTAGGCCCTGAATCTTTCAAGATCGCCGGCCCACCCGCCGACTCCTTCCAAACCATGATTTATTACAGCGTGGTCACCTTCACCACTCTTGGCTTCGGAGACGTAACGCCCAAAACCATTGCGGCGGCCTGGTGGGTCATGGCCGAGGTGGTTTTAGGCTACATCATGCTGGGCGGGCTCATCTCCATCCTGGCCAACAAACTGGCCCGGCGCAGCTAGCCCTTACTTAAGGCGTGAAATGAGCTATCCTATTAAGCAGCGGCCAAAGCCCAACCCAAGGAGGAAACGCCATGCGCGACGACTATATGGAACCACGGGAGCCCCGTCCGCCCAGCGCCAACTTTTTGCTGATCTTGCTGTCCATCCTGTTGCCTCCGGTGGCCGTGGCCCTGTCCGCCGGCCTGGGCGGCAGGTTCTGGCTCAACATCCTCCTTACCCTGCTGGGCTACATCCCCGGCCTGGTGCATGCCATCTGGGTGGTGGCCAAAACCAGCTAGCCCTGGGCGCGCCCTGGCGGGAGGCCCGCCCGTGAGCCTGGTCAAGGCCAAACTGGCCAACCTGCTGCTGCGGCGGCGGCTCAAGGGGCGTGATCTGCATCCCCACGCCCGGGCCAACCTGCACGCCCTTGACGGCCTGGACCCCGCCGCGCCCATAAGCGCCTGCCGCTTCGTGGTGATGGATCTGGAAACCACCGGCCTGGACCCGGAAACCGACCGGGTGGTGAGCATCGGGGCGGTGCGGGTTATCGAGGGTCGGGTGCGCCTGGGCGAGGCCTTCAGTGAGATGGTCAATCCCGGCCGGGACATCCCCGCCGTGGCCGTGAAGGTGCATGGCATCACCCCGGACAAGATCGCTTCGGCCCGCCACGGGGCCGAGGTGTTCGAGGACTTCCTGGGCTTCCTGGGCCGCGACATCCTGGTGGCCCACTACGCCAAGTTCGATCTGCACTTCATCAACCGGGTGATGCGGGGGCGCTATGGCTTTGCCCTGCAAAATCTGGTGCTGGACACGGTGCTCATGTGCCAGGCGGTGGTGCTGGCCTCGGACCCCTACGGCATTAGCCGCCACCAAAAGGCCTGCCGCCTGGAGGCCCTGGCCCAGCGCTTTGGCATCGCCACGCCGGAGCGCCACACCGCCCTGGGCGACGCCCTGATGACGGCCATGATTTTCCAACGCATGCTGGCCCGCTTGGAGGCGGTGGGCGGTTCGCGGCTCAAGGATCTGATGCGGGTGGCCCAGCTCAAGTAGGGGTGGACGCGGGGCGAAGCGGTGGTATAGCCTTGCCCTAAGCAAAAGGGGTGGAGCACGTGCGCGATTCTCACACGCTGATCGCGGCCTGGGTGGGCCGGCGGCTCAAGGAGCTGCGGGGTGGGCGGACCCAAAAGGAGTTCGCCGACCTGCTGGGCCTCAGCCAGGCCCATTACAACCGCTACGAGACCGGCAAGCGCCTGGCCCACGACAAGGTGCTGGAGCAGGTGGCAGTGGTCTGCGGCCTGAGCCTGGAGCAGGTGGTGTGGGGCGACGAGCTGCCCGCCGGGGCCCAGCCCCAGTTGGAGGCGGCGCGGGAGTTGGCCGCGCTCATGGCCCTGTTGGACGAGGCGGCCTTGGAAGACCTTTTCGTGTTTCTCAGGCACAAGACTCAGGAGTTGGCCCGCCAACGCCGGGCCGAGGCGCGCCAGGCGCTGAAGGCGTTAGAGGGGTTCGGCAAGAAAGCTCTAGGCTAATGAGGTGCAGCCAGGCGACGGCAGACAAGGCGACCGGCGAGCGACAGCCGGAGCGGTAGCCGGGACTACAGCGAGGCTGGAGCGACGCCGGCAACACAGTATGCCGGTGGCTGGATGTGCCGAAGAATCTAGACCGGGAAATCCACCTTAATCTTGTACATCTCGATGGCGGGCATGGAGCAGATGTCCTGAACTCCGGTGCTCTGGGCTATCTGGGCCAAGTTGTCCTCGATTTGCTCCATGGACTCGGCGATGAAGGTGAACCACACGTTGTAGCTGTGGCTCCGGCGGTAGTTGTGGGTGACGCCGTGAAAAGCGTTCACTGCGGCCACGAACGCCTTGAATTTTTCCTCGGGCACCTGGGCGGCGCACAGGGTGGAGGAGAATCCCAGGGCCGTGGAGGTGAAGTTGCCCCCGATGCGCCGTATCACCCCGCTTTTTTTCAGGGCGCCGAGGCGCTCCAGCACTTCTTCCTCGCTTAGGCCCAGTTCCTCGCCCAGCTTGGCGAAGGGCCGGGCATGGATGGGCAGATTGGATTGCACCGCCCGGAGAATGGCCTTGTCCGTGGCGTCCAGTTTGCTCACGGTGCTCACTGCTCCATCTTGAAGCTGGCCGTGCCGGTCCAGTGCAAAACAAAGGGACGCTCGGCCGCGAAGTATTTGGCGATCAGCTTGACCAGATCATCGGTGAGGTCGCGGTCGGCGGCCACCAGGTAGGAGAAGTTGGTCTCTCGGCGCAGCTTGCCGCCCTGGCGAGACGCGCCCTGGCTAGGCCCCCACTCGGTGTAGCCTCCGGCCAGCGCGGCCAGGGAGTCACGGAAGCCCTCCACCGCTTGCAAATCACTGAACCCCGCCGCCGGGGTGGGCGGGGTCACCAAAAAGTGGATATGCGCCTGGTTGGCCGCCTGGGCCATGCCGGCCGTGGCCAGCAGGAGCAGCAGGGCCAGCGCCCACAGAACGGTTTTCTTGCCGGTCATTTTAGCCCCTCGCTCTTTTAAGGCCTGCACACCTTGCAGGTAAGGTAGCCCGCCTTTATGGCCTGCTCCCGGTTGGTGAACCGGGCCGCGCGGATATTGCAATTATAATGGCGGCAGCCCGGGCGGAGAAACTTCCGCGAGCGCACGTTGCCATGATAGACCATTTCGGCCTTGGGCGTCTGCACCGCCCCCGCCGGACGGCGCTCCTGGGCTTTTGCCGGCAGGGGCGGGAACGGGCCCCAAGTCCACGCCTTGCCCGGTCCGGGCTATTCCAGCGCTTGCCCCGCCGAGGCCGGCTGGTACAGGCACAAGGGCTCCTCGGCCAGGTGGTCGCCGCTCACCTCATAGGCCCGGGCCCGGCAGCCGCCGCAGACCCGGCGATATTCGCACAGGCCGCACTTGCCCTTCAAGAGGTCTGGGTCCCTCAACTCCTTGAAAAGTTGGGCGTCCCGCCAGATGGCGCTGAAGGGCTGCTCGCGGATGTTGCCCGCGCTGAGCTCCAGATAGCCGCAGGGCTGCACCTGGCCCACGTGGCTGACAAAGGCGAAGCCCTGGCCGCCCAGGCAGCCCTTGGTCACCGCGTCCAGACCGTGGGTCTCAAAGGTGAGCTTCTCGCCGGTTTCCTTGGCTCGCTGCCGGATGATGCGGTAGTAGTGGGGCGCGCAGGTGGCCTTGAGCTCCAAGGGCACTTGGCCCCGCTTGTCGCAGAACCAGTGCAGCACGTCCTCGTATTCCCGGGCGGTGATGATCTCCTCGGTGAGGGCCCGGCCCCGGCCGGTTGGCACCAGCAGGAAAATATGATGGGCCACCGCGCCCAGCTCCACCGCGGTTTCTTGTATCTGAGGCACCTGGGGCAGGTTGCCCCGGGTCACGGTGGTGTTGATCTGGAACTCCAGTCCCGCCTGGTTGGCCGCCCGCATGCCCTCCAAGGCCCCGGCGTAAGCGCCTTCCTGACCTCGGAATTGGTCGTGGCTGGTCGCGTCGGGACCGTCGATGCTTATGCTCAGGCGCTGGATGCCCGCCTCTTTCAGGCGCACGGCAAGCTCCGGGGTGAGCAGGGTGCCGTTGACCGCCATGACCATGCGCAGGCCCAACTCGTCGCCGTAGCGGGCCAGGTGGAAAACATCGTCGCGCAGCAGAGGCTCGCCGCCGGTCATGATGACCACCGGCTTGCCCAGGGTGGCCAGGTCGCGCAAAAAGGCCTCGCCCTCGGCGGTGGTCAGCTCGTCGGGGTAGTGCTCGTCTTCGGCTCCGGCCCGGCAGTGCATACAGGACAGATTGCAGCGGCGGGTGGTCTCCCAGGCGACCAGCCTGAGGGCCGGGGTGCCGTCGGGGGCCGCTGCCGGGGGGCGGCCCCCGGGATGACCCTTGGCGTGGGGGTGAGGCATGAAGGCTCCTTGGTGATGATCGGTTGCCCAAAGTAGTGTAGTTGCCTCCCGCTGGCCGCGCAAGGGGCAAGGCCCTTGATCGCTGCCTGGATGGTGGTGGCGGCCCGCGGGGAGGGCTTGCGGGCAAAGGCGGGCAAATCATAGTGCCCGTCCTGGCGTAGCCATTTGCCTGGCCGTGGCCTCAGGCGCCACCGAGCTATTAGACAGGCCTTTATGGCACGCAGTCCGGATGGGTAACGGCGCAGTCCGGGGGCAGCGTCCGGTATCTCCGGAACCGGCCCTTAAAAAAACATAGAGTAATTGCAAAATGAAAGACTTAGGCGCCGGCGAACACCCCTGGACATGGCCCTGCCCCATCTCTCGGAAAAGCGATGTCCGGACCAGGTAAATAGTGCTTGACAGGGTATTTCCGATCAGGCCATATTATATCTGAGCGAGCGCTCAGTCGGGTAGGGGGCAAGTTCAGCGGCTCCGGCGTGTTCAATTTATTCGAGGTCGAATATGAGCGATTCCCCGGTCCCATCCCAGGGCCCCAAGATACACACCGAGGTCAAGGATTCGGATCTGGTTGTTCGGCGTCGCCGTCAGATCGTGGACGCGGCGGTGCACCTGTTCATCAACAAGGGCTTTCACAAGACCACCACCCGTGAAATCGCCAAGGCGGCGGGTTTTTCCATCGGCACCCTCTATGAATACGTGACCTCCAAGGAAGACGTGCTCTACCTGGTGTGCCAGGCCATCCACAGCGAGATGGAGCAGCGGCTCATGCAGCGCCTGCGGCACGGCGTCAACGGCGCCCGGGACCTGGAGGCGGCCATCGCGGTCTACTTCACGGTCTGCGACCAGATGAGCGACCACATTCTGCTGATCTACCAGGAGACCAAGAGCCTGCCCGCCGAGAGCCGGCATTTCGTGCTGGAGCACGAGCTGCGAATAACCGGGGTGTTCAGGGACCTATTGGCCCGGGGAGTGGCAGACTTTTCTCTAAGGCCCCTGCATCCCCCGGAGGTGAAGCTGGTGGCCCACAACATCATGGTGGTGGGCCACATGTGGGCCTTCCGGCGTTGGGCTTTGGCCCCGTCCTTCAGCCTGGAGCAGTACATCCAGCTCCAGAGCGACTATCTGCTGGGTGAGCTTACCTAGCGTTTCTAGGAGAGGGAGCATAATGGCTATCGAGACCCGTCCCCATTCTCCCCAAAACCCGGTGCGCGCGGTAACCGCGGCCAGCCTGTTCGACGGCCACGACGCGGCCATCAACATAATCCGGCGCATCCTCCAGGCCACCGGGGTGGAGGTGATCCACCTGGCCCACAACCGGGGAGTGAGCGAGATCGTAAAGGCGGCCATCGCCGAGGACGTGCAGGCCGTGTGCGCCTCGTGCTACCAGGGCGGCCATGTGGAGTTTTTCAAGTACATGGTGGACCTGCTCCGGGAAAACGGCCGGCCGGACATCATGGTGTTTGGCGGGGGCGGCGGGGTCATCGTGCCCGAAGAGATAAAAGAACTCACAGATTACGGGGTGACCCGCATCTACTCGCCCGCCGACGGACAGCGCATGGGCCTGCAAGGCATCATCAACGACATGGTGCGGCAGATGGACGAGATGGCCGGGGCCGAAATCAGCCTGCCCGACCTGGATAAGCTTAACCCGGCCAATCCGGTGGTGGTGGCGCGCACCATAAGCCTGGTGGAGCGGACCGCCCTGGCCCAGGGGGACATAAACTCCTGGCGGCAACGCCTGGCAGAGATACAGGGCTCGCGCCGGGTGCCGGTGGTTGGGGTCACCGGCACGGGAGGGGCGGGCAAGTCATCGCTCACCGACGAGATCCTGCTGCGCTACCTGAACGACTTTCCCGAGCGCACCGTGGCGGTCATCAGCGTGGACCCCACCCGGCGCAAGAGCGGCGGGGCGCTGTTGGGCGACCGCATCCGCATGAACAGCCTGGACAACCCTCGGGTGTACATGCGCTCCTTGGCCACCCGGGGCAGTTCGATGGAGATAAGCAGGGCCCTGGGCGACGTTATCAAGGTGGCCCAGGCGGCGGGCTACGACCTGGTGGTGGTGGAAACCGCAGGCATCGGCCAGGGCGACGCCGCCGTGGTGGATGTGGTGGATCTGAGCCTCTACGTGATGACCAGCGAGTTCGGCGCGGCAAGCCAGCTCGAGAAGATCGACATGCTGGACTTCGCCGACCTGGTGGCCGTGAACAAGTTCGAGCGCCGGGGATCGGAGGACGCCCTCAGGGACGTGCGCAAGCAGATGCAGCGCAACCTGAACGCCTGGAACCTGGACCCGGCCAAGATGCCGGTGTACGGCACCATCGCCAGCAAGTTCAACGACGACGGGGTCACCGCCCTGTATCTGGCCCTTTTGGCCGAGATAAAGCGCAAGACCGGGGTGGAGTTCCTCAGCCCGCGCAAGCCCCAAAACATCACCCATTCCAGCAGCCGCACCATCATCGTGCCCCCGGAGCGCACCCGCTATTTGGCCGAGATAGCCGAGACCATCCGCGAGTATCACCAGCGCACCAAGCAGCAGGCCGATCTGGTGCGCCGGGTGTGGCAGATGAAGTCCACCCACGACGCCGTGGCCGCGTCGTGGAAGGGCGAGCCCGGCTTGGAGGGGGCCCTGGAGCAGCTCAGGGCCGAGGTGTACAAGCTGGAGGAAGGCTACGACGAACAAACCCACCGCCTGCTGGCCCAGTGGCCAAAGCTGCAAAAAGACTACTCGGGCCGGGAATACGTGTACACCGTGCGCGAGCGCGAGATTCGCGTGCCGCTAACCACCCGCTCCCTGGCCGGCACCGCCATCCCCAAGGTGTGCCTGCCCCGGTGGCAGGACCCGGCCGAGGTTTACTCTTGGATGCGTTTGGAGAACGTGCCCGGCCGCTTCCCCTACACCGGCGGGGTGTTCCCCTTCAAGCGCACCGACGAGGACCCCACCCGCATGTTCGCCGGCGAGGGCGACCCCTTCCGCACCAACCGCAGATTCAAGCTCTTATCCGCCGACGCCAAGGCGGCGCGCTTGTCAGTCGCCTTCGACTCCGTGGCCCTCTATGGCTGGGACCCGGACGAGCGGCCGGACATCTACGGCAAGGTGGGCAACGCCGGTGTGAGCATATGCAGCCTGGAGGACATGAGGACTCTGTTCGACGGTTTTGATCTGGTCGATCCCAACACCAGCGTGTCCATGACCATCAACGGCCCCGCGCCCATAATGCTGGCCATTTTCTTCAACACCGCCCTGGACCAACAGGTGGCCAAGTTCCAGACCGAGAACCGCCGCGAGCCCAGCGCCGAGGAGCGCCGGCGCATCAAGGACATGGTGCTCAAGAACGTGCGGGGCACCGTGCAGGCCGACATCCTCAAGGAGGACCAGGGCCAGAACACCTGCATCTTCTCGGTGGAGTTCGCCCTGCGCATGATGGGCGACATCCAGCAGTATTTCATCGACCGCGACGTGCGCAACTTCTACAGCGTGTCCATCAGCGGCTATCACATCGCCGAGGCCGGGGCCAACCCCATCAGCCAACTGGCCTTCACCCTGGCCAACGGCTTCACCTACGTGGAGTATTACCTGACCCGGGGCATGCACATAGATGACTTCGCTCCCAACCTGAGCTTCTTCTTCTCTAACGGCATGGATATCGAGTACACGGTCATCGGGCGGGTGGCCCGGCGCATCTGGGCCATCGCCATGCGCGAGCTCTACGGCGGCGCGGCGCGCAGCCAGATGCTCAAGTACCACTGCCAAACATCGGGGCGCTCCCTGCACTCCCAGGAGATCAACTTCAACGACATCCGCACCACCTTGCAGGCCCTGTGCGCCATCTACGACAACTGCAACTCCCTGCACACCAACGCCTATGACGAGGCCATCACCACCCCCACCGAGGAATCGGTGCGCCGGGCCCTGGCCATCCAGCTGATCATCAACCAGGAGTGGGGCCTGTCCAAGAACCAGAACCCCCTGCAGGGCGCCTTCATCGTGGACGAGCTCACCAGCCTGGTGGAGGCGGCGGTGCTGGAGGAGTTCATGCGCATCACCAGCCGGGGCGGGGTGTTGGGGGCCATGGAGACCGGGTACCAGCGCTCCAAGATTCAGGAGGAGAGCATCTACTACGAGATGCTCAAACACTCCGGCGAGCTGCCCATCATCGGCGTGAACACCTACAAGAACCCGCACACCGGCGAGGCCGGGCAGCAGTGCTCCGTGGAGCTGGCCCGGGCCACGGAAGAGGAAAAGCAGAGCCAGCTCACCCGCCTGCGCAAGTTCCAAGACGAGCACGTAGAGCAGGCCCCGGCGGCGCTCAAGCGGCTGCAAAAGGTGGCCCTGGGCAATGGCAACATCTTCGCCGAGCTAATGGACACGGTGCGGGTCTGCTCCCTGGGGCAGATAACCCAGGCGCTCTACGAGGTGGGCGGGAAGTACCGCCGGGGCATGTAGACCGCCAATCCCCATCTATCCGCCTCCCGCCGGCTGCTCCAGTTGGCGGGAGGCTTTTTTGTCGGGTTGGCCAATTCGCCGCTTGCCGGCCAAAGCTTCCTACGCCGGCGGTGGATGTGGCCTATAATAAAAATATAGCCAAGTTGTCTTGGAGCACGGCCCCTGGCCGGGGGATTTTCCCCTGGCCGCAAACCCACAACGGGAGCGGAGCCATGGAAGAAGGTCAGGACAGGGACGTCATCTTTGAAAAGTGCGCCTGCGACGAATGCCGCCATTACTACGGCGAAGGCAAGTGCCTGGCCTTTCCCGAGGGCATACCCTTGGCCATACAGAGCGGCGACATAGAGCATTGCGTCACCATCACCGGGGACAAGGGCGTCATTTTCGAGCCCATGGATTAGGGGG
>JAHJPG010000080.1 GCA_018819925.1 Pseudomonadota bacterium | reverse complement strand
CTTGCGAGACAGGTTTCTTGATGGACGGCCCTGAGGACCCGAATTACGAAGCGGCCGGGACTAAGTAGGATGATATTGTTTAGAATTGGCACTAACTTAAAAGCTGGGGCAGACTCTGGGATAGCTTTTTCCGCAGTATCTCTAGACGCGGCCACCCGCAAAATACACCCAGACGTAGTCGACGCCTCCCCGCTTTTCACACCGAGGCCGGCCGCGTAGCCCCCATCCCCACCAGTTTCAAGGCCACACACACTATTTGGCGCCCCTCCAAGGCCTCAACGGCGCCCCCAATCTGGGTACCAGCTATTTCCCCCGGCCCACTCCCACCTAATGCCCCTCCCCGCGCCGGGGAGGGGTGACCTGAAGCACCCCGACCGCCCCGCTTTTCTCTACCAAATTCCACACCAGTCCAACATACCTCTACACCTCTACAACGCAGCCACGTCCTGTCGTGGCCTCTTGATCGTGGGCTGTGCCGATTGGCCGCAGGCACCCCCGAGGACCCTCTCTCTGAGGGTGTCAATTTTGTGCTCCTAAATCGTGTTCAAAACGACCCCAAAAAACCCACCCCAGGCCCTTAAGTTAGGGTCTGGTGTGAGGGATCAGCGTCTGTAATTGATGATTATTTAGTTGGAGCCGGCGGGCGGATTTGAACCGTCGACCTGCTGATTACGAATCTGTTGTCCTAAATACTCTCTATTTTCCAGCCTAGCGATTTAACCGCATAAACACTAGAGATAAATATTTCCTTGACACCCGGAATACCCTCCAATACTCTCTAAAGTGATTGCTAGTTGATTGCTAGAAAACGATTGTTAGGCGATTGCTGGAGGGAATGGCCATGGTGGGCAAACTAACCAAGCGCTTGGTGGAATCCATCGCGCCAACAGAAAAAGACTCATTTGTCTGGGATACCGAGATTGCAGGCTTTGGGCTGAAAGTGACACCCGCTGGCAAGCGAGTTTATGTCTTGCAAACCCGAATCAATGGCCGGTTGAAACGCCTGACAATTGGAGAGCACGGCCCTATCACCTGCGAACAGGCTAGAAGTGAAACCGCTAAGTTGAGGGGGGCCATTGCCGGTGGTGATGACCCTGCCGCAGTCAAGGCCGCTGTTAAGCAAGCCCCCACCCTGTCTGTAATTGCCGAGCGCTATCTTGCCGAACATGCTGCGTTGAAGAAGAAGCCCCGCAGCCAGCATGAAGATCGGCGGATGCTCAATAGCCTAATCTTGCCCCGCCTTGGCTCCCGCAAGGTGGATGCGCTAAACCGTGGGGACGTGGCCAAGCTGCATTACAGTTTGCGAGAAACTCCCTACCAGGCTAACCGCGCACTGGCCCTGCTCAGTAAAATGTTAAACTTGGCTGAGCGCTGGGGCTTGCGCCCCGATGGTTCCAACCCTTGCCGGCACGTTGAGAAGTACAAAGAGACCAAACGTGAGCGCTACCTGTCGGGTGATGAGTTGGCTCGGCTTGGGCAGGCCCTCTCCGAAGCCGAGCAAACAGGGACCGTAGACCCCAGGGCCATTGCTTGCTTTAGGCTGTTGCTGTTTACCGGCTGTCGTTTAAGTGAAATTCTAAGCCTCAAGTGGTCCGATGCGGCCCTGGAAACCGCCTCTTTGCACCTGGAGGACAGCAAAACAGGGGCCAGGACCGTTTACCTGAATACGCCGGCTCTTGAAGTTCTTGCCAACATCCCCAGAATTCAGGGCAACCCATACGTTATTCCCGGTGACAGGCCAAATGCGCACCTTGTCAACGTACAGAAGGGCTGGAAGAAAGTCACAGAGGCGGCTAAGCTACGCAACCTAAGGCTGCATGACCTGCGGCACAGCCACGCCTCAATAGCGGCGGCGGCTGGCCTTAGCCTGCCCATAATTGGCCGATTGCTGGGCCACCGCGAGGTCGCAACTAGTGCAAGGTACGCGCACCTAGCGGCTGACCCTGTGCGGGCTGCAAGTGAAGAAGTGGGCCGCCGGTTGGCGGAGGCCCTTAGCCGTCCGGGAAGGAACAAGGTGGTGCCACTTCAGCGTAAAGAGTAGACAACTTGAGCAGGCAAACCGATGAAGGCCGAGGTGGGCCTAGTCTTGGCCCATAAAAATAGCTTGACAATAACAGGCGTACTCTAGTATAGTAAAACGTAGTCTGGGATAGCCACCCGACGAACCCAGGGGATACTCCTTCGGGACCCCTGCGTGCCAAAAGGCTTGGGGCGCTATCAACGGAGTACCGTAAGGTCGGGATACACTCCTTAGGACGAGTTAAAAGCTCAATCCCTAGGAGTATTACCGTGCCGCATTTGCAAGCCCCAATCCCTGAATTTATCCCCACCAAAGCCGTCGCCAAACTAACCGGACGCAGTCCGCGCACGATTGAAAAAGACCGTTTGACTGGCTTTGGTCCTCCATTCTACAAATTTGGACGGCGGGTGCTTTACCGCGCTGATGAGGTCCTAGAATGGGCCAACTCATGCAAGCGCCGGTCTACCTCTGACTTCGGCCAGGGCGATTAGGTGCGGCCATGGGTAAAAAAAGCGGGAGCCGGGCGGAAAGCGGCCGCCCGGCCCAGAAAAAAGCCCCCGAACAAAAAACTATACAAAAGTATACTACAGGCAAGGCAAAAAGGCTACCCCCGTTAGCCGCGATCCGGGCTAACTGCCGAGCCTGCATGTGCGGCAGCCGCAGCCTGGTAGCTGACTGCCCATCCATGAAGTGCCGCCTCTGGCCCTACAGAGCGGGCCGAAAACCAGCCAATGGCGAACACCGCCCCTTGAGGGCTATCCGTACACATTGCTTGGAGTGTGTTGGCTCTGTCCAAGAAGTACGAGCCTGCACCGGCCGGATGTTGCACGCCCCCTCTTGCTCCTTGCATGAATATCGGTTTGGCCATAATCCTGCCCGGCGACATGGCCGCAAGCCCACTACCCCGATACAGGAAGCCATTCCGCCCCGGTCTCACGGGCTAGTTTTACCTCTAGAATCGTCTGTACAGACGGGGGAAGGGGTATGACATGGGGAAGGATAGATACAAGAGAAGAAATCGACGATTTTTAAAAGTTTTCCACGACATGCTGGACTCGCCAGCATGGTTTGCCATATCCAATGCTGCCCGAGTAGCTTATCTTCATTTGGCGGCTGATTATGATGGCAGCCCTGGAAAGGAGGCCCGCCTCCGGCTTCCCTACTCGCAAGCCGAAAAGCTTATGACACGCAAAACCTTTGCCAAGGCCCTGCGGGAACTTCAGGCAAAGGGCTTTATCCAAAGAACCAAGGCCGGGGGGTTATATAATAACTGCTCCGAGTACGCCTTGGCACAGGAGTACAAGTCATGGAAACCGGACGAGCAAAAAAATGGTCAAGGGTAATTTTGACTACCTGACAGGTGGCAGATTTGACCCTTATTGGAGGGTTGCTGCTAAACGTCAAGGGGCATTTTCGCCCCCTGTAGTGGCCTCCATGGCCAAATCTCAAGGGGCATTTTTAACCCTACTTTTATAATTATACCAGGGTGCCGTGGGGCGGGCTTAGGGTGCTCCGGCCAGTATTCCCCAAAGTCTCTCGCTCGGCGGCCAGTTCCCCTTGTGGGAAAGCGGTTAAGCCTTTCTGGTGTGGGTGCCGAGAAGCGTCAGAACGACCTACTTGAAGAAGCCATCCAAGATTTGCTGAAGAAATACGGCAAGCCTGCCCCGTAAAACTTCCCATTAGAACAGGCCTAACAGTGAATGTTCAGTCGTGGTCGCCTTGGGCGGCTTGCATTTCCAATGTTCATTTTTGGCAGGTAGGACCGTAGTTAAAGTAGTAGCCGATACTCTTCAATGGGCCAACCGGCCAAAAACTCACAGGAGGACTTGCAAGTGTTCATGCTGGCTGCCTAGGCATCCTCTTTGGGCCTCAGTCTTACTTGGGATTACCCACTAGCTAAAACCTTGAATCTGTCTCAGGGCTCTGACGCCAAACAACCGCCGGCACCCTACATCATGCAAACAAAACCATCTGTCCTAATCTTACCGGCGCCTCACATCATGGTGGAAGGCAGCCACATTACCAGCCATGGGAAGATGATGACCAGGGCCAGGCCCAAAACGTCCAGAATCATGAAAGGCACCGAGCCTATGATGATGTCGTTGAGGGTCACCCCCGGAGGGGCCACCGCCTTCATCACGTAGAGGTTGAGCCCCAGGGGAGGGGTTATCTCGGCCAATTCCATGTTCACCACGAATATCACCCCGAACCACACCAGATCGAAGCCCAACTCGTGCATGAGAGGGGCCAGCATGGGCACGGTGACCATAATGATCGCCGCCGGATCCATGATGCAGCCCAGCACGAAGAGCAAGAGGTTTACCGCGATCAGGATTACGTAGGGCGACACCTGTAGGCTGGAGGCCCAGGACACCAACTGCTGAGGCACCTGAAGAAAGCTGAGCACGTAGCCGAAGGCCGAGGCGGCCACCAGTATCCAGATTATGAAACAAGTGGTGCGCGCCGTCCTTTCAAAGGCCTCTTTTACGCAGGCCCAACTCAGGCGGCGATAGGCCGCCGCGATGATCAATGAAGCGAAACAGCCCACCCCGGCCACCTCGGTGGGCGTAGCCATGCCGGTGTAAAGGGCGCCGAACATGAACACGGCCAGAAACACCAGAGGCAGTATCTTCCACAGGGCCCGCCAGCGGGCGCTCCAGCTGACGACTTGCTCCCGGGGAGCGCTGGCCGGGTCTATGACCACCCGCACCATGAAGTAGGCGATGCGCAGCACGGTGAGCAGGATGCCGGGCAGGATGCCGGCGATGAACAGCTGGCCGATGGAAACCTCGGCGATGATCCCGTATATGATCAGCAAAATGCTTGGGGGTATCAGCACCCCCAAGGCTCCGCCGGCGGCGATGGACCCGGTGGCCAGGCGTTTGTCATAGCCGCGGTTGATCATTTCCGGGACCGCCATGCCGCCGATCACCGCTGTGGTGGCGGTGCTGGCCCCGCACACCGCCGCGAACAGGGTGCAGGCCACCTGAGAGGCGATGGCCAAGCCTGCGGGCAGGGCCGATATCCATTTATCCAGGGCCTCGAAGGCGTCCTTGGCCGCGCCCGAGACCAGTATCATCTCGGCCATGAAAATGAACAGGGGCACCGCCACAAGGCCGAAGGAGTTCACCTTGCCGTAGGCGAGGCTGCCGAAGAGGAATAGAATGCGGTCGCCCAGCATAAAGGTGCCCAGGATCAGGGCCAGGAATCCCAGGCTATAGGCGATGGGCACGCCCAGCAGCATCAACACCAGCAGAACCAGCGAGCTGCATAGCAGAATCAAGCCCCAGTCCATATTATTTCTCCCCCTTGACCAGCACGGCCAGCGTTTTGACGATCTTGCCGATGAGCACTAGGCCCAGCAGAGTCCCGCCGATGGGTATGAGTATCTGGGAGGGGAACAGGGGCCACTCCATGGCCTGGGAAGAGCGGGCCCCGATGTCCAGGGACTTGAAGGCCAGGCGGCCTCCCTGCCAAACCACTATGACCGCCCAGGTGAGGCCAATGAGGGGGATTATCATGTCCACCACCGCCTTGGTCTTGCCCCCAAAGCGCTCGTAGAGGAAGTCGATGCGGATGTGGCCGTCCATCAACTCGGTGTGGGCCGCGGCCAGGTAGGAGAGCCCCACCAACAGGTAGCAGGACAGCTCCAAAGACCAATCCGACGGCGTATCGAAGAAATAGCGCCCGATCACTTCACGCATCACCGCGATCATCATCACTGCGGTTAGCCCTCCGCCGATCCAGCCCAACTGGTTGGAGAGCCATTCCAGGCCTCGATAAATTTTTATAAAGCCCGTAGCCAATGAAGCCATGTGGAGCAGCCTTTGTGCTGGGTGTTTGGATCGTCCCCGCGCCCGGGCAGGGAGAGGCGATGGGTTCGGGGGCGACCGCCCCCCGAACCCGGTTTTTCTAGTCGTAGGCCTGGAAACGCTTTTCAAGAATTTCCCTGATCTGCACCGCTTCCTTACCCAGGCCCTGCTTCTTGCAGTTTTCCAGGTAGATGTCCCAAACCGGCATGGCCGCCTTGTACATCTTGGCCGCCTCGGCGGGAGGCAGGGTATAAAATTGCACTCCGTGTTTGCGCGCTTCGGCCCTCACCCGGGCGTCGTCCAACTCAACAAAGCAAATCCAGCGGGTGGCCATCATGCGGGCGGTGTCGATGAAGACCTTTTGTATCTCAGGGCTGAGTGAATTCCATTTGTCCAGGTTCATCCACACCCCCACGAAGCAATGGGGAAAGATGGGCGGGTTGACCACTTGGTCGGCGACCTCCCAAAGCTTGTAGGTGCGCAGGGAGTAGCTGCCCATCAGCCCTGCGTCCACGGTGCCTTTTTGCATGGCGGTGTAGTATTCGCCGCCCACCGTGGCCACGGGCGAGCCGCCGATGGCCTTGACCGTGTAGTTGGGCATGCCGCCGCCAGCCCTTATCTTCATGCCCTTGAAGTCATCGAACTTGACGATTTTCTTGGTGCGCTTGGCGATCTGGAAATTCTGGGGGGCGAAGATGGCCGGAAACAGGAACTTGGCGTTGGCCCGCTTCTGGTAGGACTTGTCCACCAACTCGCCCAAGGGGCTGTTCCACCACAGGTCGTAGATATCGTCGTAGGAGTGGAAGTTGGCGGGCATGGCCGCGATGTCGGCGATGGCCACCTTGCCGCTGAAGTAGGGGGGATAGGCGGCCAGCATGTCGATGGTCCCCACCGACAGGGCCTCCAGGGTCTGCTTGGTGGGCACCGGCTCACCGGCCCAGTGCTTCTGGATTATCACCTTGCCCTTCAAGGCCTTCTCCACCTCGTTGAGATACATGCCGATAACCGCCTTTTCGCCCAGGCGGATATGCGAAGTGGAATAGACGTTTTCAAAAATTATGGTGACAGGTTTGTCCGCCGCCTGGGCGGGGACGCCGCTCAGGCCCATCAGAAACATGAGCCCCAACATTAAATATCCCCAATACCTTCTCATCATTGCCTCCTCCCAATTTAGGGTTGGGTCGCGTGCCAGGTCCAGACCCTCTGCGGCACGCGCCGTGTCTTTGTGGCCTGAGTGCCCCGACGCCGGGCCGCCAACCTAAAGGCGGGCGTTAGGACCTGGGGCCAGAATGCGCTTATTATGATGACGATCAAGATGTAGGGGGGCCGGGGGATCGAAGGTGGATTGCGCGAGGAGGCAACCCCTGGCCGCGTTTATGGGATGCCGTTTCAACCTCTCAAGGCTTAAAAATCTCCACGATGCCCGCCGCGCCGTCCACTCGCACCAAGTCCCCGGTGGCGATCACCGCCAGAGGGTCCTGGTCCAACTGGTCCACGACTGGTATCGAAGCACCGTAAAGAAGCTGGCCGTATAAAAACCCCGTGGTGATGATCAGCTCGGTCTCCCCGGTTGATGATGGCCGCCGGGGCGTTGCCGCAACGGATGGTTTCCAGTATCCAGGTGCTGCTGCTGGTGGAGCCCTTGCCGTAGGGATAGACGGACACCTTGCCCTTGATGCTCTGGCCGTGCAGCTTTACCTTGCGGTCGTCGATGACTCCCCGCCAGGGCTCCACCCCGTGGGACCACACGATCTGTTCGTCGCTGACCAGGGCCTGGGCCTGGGCCACTCCGGGCAAAATTCCCCTGCCTCTGAGGATGATCTTTTCCATTCCGCCCTACCCTTGCACCAAGGCCGACACCAGCTCGGCGGTTTCGGCGTAGATCATTTGGACCTCGTGCTCGGAGGGCAGATAGTAGGCCGCCTTGGCCGAGTCGGTGATGATGGTGCCAAACGGGGTCTTGCCCAGGGGCGAGATTATCAGGCAGTTGCCGTCCATGATGCGGGCTCCCGAGGCGGTGATTTCCGCCACGCAGCCCATGCCCTGGGCCAGCTCGTAAACCGTGGGCGAGGTGTAGACCCAAAGCTCGCGGCCCGGCTTGAGCCTCTGCCCCTTCAAGAGCCCGGCCAGCTGCTGCATCTCCGGCACCGAGTAGTGGGGGCAGCCCACCACCCCCAGCTGCGCCTCGCCGCTGGCGGTGTTCATCTCCCGGCGCATGGCCGTAAGCTCGTCGCGCCTGATGCGCAGGCGCTCCAAGGGCTGAGCCCCGCCAAAGGGGTCCCCGGCCATGGCCTCGGGGGTGAGGCCGGGGGCGTGGTACAGGGCCACCACCCCGCTGGAAGCCGCCGCCGCGCCCAGGTACTTCAGGTCGTCCACCCCGGCGCTCTCGGGCAGGCCCTCCACCACCGGGATGCGGTTGCCCACGCTTTTGCCAATGATGAGCCCCAGGGTGTTGTAGTCCAGGCTGCTAAGATCGCCCGCTTCCACCTGGATTAGCACCTGGCCCCGGCGATTCTCCGGCCGGTAGAGCCCCATGCGCGGCATGCGCCCGGTGAGGGCGGCGCAGTAGTTGAGCCCCGCCGGGGTGCGGTTGGTGCGCGCCCCCAACACCGAGTTGGCGAAGGAGACCGCCGAGGACTCGGCCCAGGAGACGTTCTGCCCGAAGCGGGGCAGGTTGCCCGCGAAATAGGGGGTGCAGGTCCAGGCCGGTTGGGCCCCCAGGGTGAGCACCGCCCGGCGCAGGCGCTCCTGCTTGGCCGCGTACTCCTCGGCTATGCCGATGTCGCGCCAGTGGCGCTCGCAGATGGACAGGGGGTCTTCGGTGGTGGGTATGACGAAGCGGCCGCCCAGGGCCACGAACTTCTCGGCCAGTTCCAGGCCCGCGTCGTGCAGTGAGCCATAGTGGGCCATGATCTGGGCCGAGGCCACCTCCACCATGCGGTCCGCCCCGTAGATATGGCCTAGCTTGACCAGCACCTCCATGGCGAAGCGGGGGGCCGGGCCGTGGGCCCCTTGAAGCATCTCGTTTTCGTAGGCGGTCAGTTCCATGCGCTCACCCCTGGCCTAAACGGCGCAGCCGCCCGGTGCGCCGCCGGAGGGTCCCCACACCGGGCGTCCCTGGCGGCAGGTGAAACTGGCCGGTTGGGTGGCCAGGACCTCTTCGATCAGGGCGGTGACCTCCAGCAGCTTGGCGAAGTCAACCCCGGTGCCGATGCCCATCTCCTCCAGCATGTTCACCAGGTCCTCGGTGGCCACGTTGCCCATGGCCCCCACTGCGGTGGGGCAGCCGCCCAGGCCGCCCACCGAGCTGTCGAAAATGCGCACACCGGCCTGGTGAGCGGCGTAGGCGTTGGCCAGGCCCAGGCCGCGGCTGTTGTGGAAGTGGGCCGCCAGACG
>JAHJPG010000079.1 GCA_018819925.1 Pseudomonadota bacterium | reverse complement strand
GCGAGGTCCTGGACATCTGGAACCAGCGTGGTTCGGGCATGCTCAACATGCACGGCTCCACCGGCGACATGGTGCTCTTGGGCGCCTTCACCGAGCAACTGGAGCCCATCTTCGCCGAGCTGACCCAAAAGGGTTGGGACCTGGGCGGCTCCGGTTCCGCTCTGCGGACCCCGGCCTGCTGCGTGGGCAAGGCTCGTTGCGAGTTTGCTTGCATCGACACCCAGGACATCTGCTACTCCTTGACCCAGGAGTACCAGGACGAGATGCACCGTCCGGCTTGGCCTTACAAGTTCAAGTTCAAGATCGACGGCTGCCCCAACTGCTGCGTGGCCTCCCTGGCCCGCTCCGACTGTGCCATTATCGGTACCTGGCGCGATGACATCCGCATCGACCAGGAGGCCGTGGCCGCCTACGTCGGCGGCGAACTCGTGGCCCACGGCGGCGCCAACGGCCCCGACGCCAAGCTGGACATCAAGGCCGACGTGGTGGACCTGTGCCCCACCGGCTGCATGTTCTACGAGGACGGCAAGCTGACCATCAACAACGCCGAGTGCACCCGCTGCATGCACTGCATCAACGTGATGCCTCGCGCCCTGCGCCCCGGCCTGGACACCGGCGCCAGCATCCTGGTGGGCGCCAAGGCCCCCATCCTGGAAGGCGCCCAGATGGGTTCGCTGATCATCCCCTTCATCAAGATGGAAGAGCCCTACGACGAGTTCAAGGAGTTCGTCGAGAAGATGTGGGATTGGTGGGATGAGAACGGCAAGAACCGCGAGCGCATCGGCGAACTGATCCAGCGTGTGGGTCTGTCCACGTTCATCACCGCCTGCGACCTTGATCCCATCCCCCAGATGGTCAAGGAGCCTCGCTCCAACCCCTACATCTTCTACAAAGAGGATGAGGTGCCTGGCGGCTTTGAGCGCGACATCGCTGATTACCGCAAGAAGCACTCCCGCTAAAGGCTCAAAGGAGGATTTGAAAAATGGCAGAATTTAAGGCCAACAAAATCACCGACATTGGGCCGCCTAAATACGACGAGATGTGGCCCCAGGTGATCAAGGACAACTACGGCAAGTGGCTGTATCACGACATCCTCGAGCCCGGCGTGCTGGTGCATGTGTCCGAGAGCGGAGCCAAAGTGTGGTCTCTGCGCTGCGGCGCCACCCGGCTCATGACCACCATGTTCCTCGAGGAAATCTGCAGGCTGGCCGATGAGTATTGCGGCGGGTTCTTCCGCTTCACCACTCGCAACAACGTCGAGTTCATCGTAGGCGACGAGTCCAAGCTCGAGCCCCTGAAGAAGGCCCTGGCCGCCAACGGCGCCCTTCCCTTGGGCGGCACCGGCGCCGGCATTACCAACATCGTCCACACCCAGGGTTGGGTCCACTGCCACACCCCCGCCATCGACGCCTCCGGCGTGGTCAAGGCGGTCATGGACGAGCTGTTCGGCTACTTCAACTCCCACAAGCTGCCGGCCCAGGTGCGTATCTCCCTGGCCTGCTGCTTGAACATGTGCGGCGCCGTGCACTGCTCGGATATCTCCATCCTGGGCGTGCACCGCAAACCCCCGGTGATCGAGCACAGCCACCTGGACAAGATGTGCGAAATCCCCACCACCATCGCTTCTTGCCCCACCGCGGCCATCAAGCCCACCAAGGTTGATGACTTCAAGTCGGTGGCGGTGAACGCGGACCGCTGCATGTTCTGCGGCAACTGCTACACCATGTGCCCCGCCATGCCTTTGGCCGACGCCGACGGCGACGGCATCGCCCTGTGGGTGGGCGGCAAGGTGTCCAACTCCAAGAGCATGCCCATGTTCTCCAAGCTGGCCGTGCCCTTCATCCCCAACGAGCCCCCCCGTTGGCCCACCACGGTGGAGACCATCAAGAAGATCGTTGAGGTCTACGCGGGCGACGCCATGAAGTACGAGCGTGTTGGCGAGTGGGCTCAGCGTATCGGTTGGGAGAAGTTCTTCGAGAAGACCGGTATCGAGTTCAGCCACCACCACATCGACGACTACCGCTTCGCCGCCACCACCTGGCGGACCTCGACCCAGTTCAAGTGGTAGACGCCTAGCGCTTCGGCGCTGACGCTAGAATGCAAAGCCGCCCGGGGAGCAATCCCCGGGCGGCTTTTCGTTGGCGCGCCGCAGTTCTAGAACGTATAGCCCACCACGATGGACCAGCCGCTGATGTTGTCGCCCCGGATTAGCGAGGCGCCCAGGCGCAGGGCCGACAGGGGCAGCCCGAAGCGCCTGATGTCCAGGCCGATGGTGCCGCCCAACTCGCCGTAGTAGGTCCAGCCCATGATATCCTGGTCCTGGCCCACGAAGTGCATTCCGCCCAGGAACACCTGCCACAGCATGGGGTTGCCCGCCAGGGACACGCCCAGGGGGCCGCCCAGGGTGACCCGTCCGGCCAGGGAGTCGATGTCGTCGTTGAACTCCTGGGCCGGGTCGTCGGTTTCGATGCTCTCCACGTAGGAGTGGGTGTATTTGGCCAGCACATTGAAGTCCAGCACGCCGAGCTTGCCGTCGTAGCCGCCGCTCAAGATGCCCGAGAGCATCAGGGCGGTTATGGAGAAATTGGCGCTCAGTCCGTCGAACACCGGCGCGGCCACTTCGCGGCTGAAATCGTTCAAATAGGTGATGCTGTTGCGCAGCCTGGCCAGGCCCGCGCTGATGCCGGGGGCCACGAAAAAGCCATTGGCGAACTCGAATTTGCATCCGCCCTCCAGCAGGCCGGAATAGCCTTTCCAGTTGGAATCCCAGCGCATCTTTTCGCCAAAGCCCAGGGAGATGGCGTCCACCTTGGTCTTGGCGTCAAGATAGCCCAGGACCACCCCCACATAGGGCGACCAACCGCGGCCCTTCTCCTCGAAGCTGTAGTAGATGGGCAGCTTGGTGGTGGAGAAGTCGACGTCCGACTCGCCGGGGAACTCCACGTTGTAAAAGGCCGAGGACAGGTCCGGGGAGAGGGTGAGGTTGATGACCCCGGCGATGGTGTTGGCGAAGCTGGAAGAGGCTTGCATGTCGCGGCGGGCTTGCTCGCGCAAGGCTTCTATTTGGGCCGGGGTCACATTGTAGGCCATGGCCATGGACCCCGGAGCCGCCAACCAAAAACAGGCCGCCAATAGCCAGAAGACCCCTTTACGCAACGTCATGGATATCTCCCTAATCATTTCGGCCAATGATCTATTTTTTTCATTGCGGGCAGCGTCAGGGTGGGTGTCAATAACCTAATATTGATCCGGTGAGATAGGCAAGCATAATCGGCGGCTTGATCAGGCGGACAGGATGTCGGCGCGCCGCAAAAGCGCGATATGCTAACCTGAGTCATGCCACAGCAAACCACCGGCCATGGGCCGCATAACCATGGGATGGAGCGTCATGGAGCTGAAAGACTATTTCGACAACGTCAAGGGTTTGGGAGTGCTCTCCACCGCCGACGATCAGGGCCGGGTGGACGCGGCAGTATACTCGCGGCCCCATTTCATGGACCAGGACACCGTGGCCTTTATCATGCCCGACCGCCTGACGCACCACAATCTACAGTCCAACCCCCACGCGGCCTACCTCTTCGCCGAGGAGGGCTCCAGCACCAAGGGCAAACGCCTGTTTCTCACCAAGCTGCGCGAGGAAAAAGACAGCGAGCTCTTGGCCCAGTTGCGCCGGGGCCACCACGGCCGCGAGGCCACCGAGCGCTACCTGGTGTTGTTCCAGATCGACAAGGTGTTGCCCCTGATTGGGCCGGGGCAGGAAGGCTAGGCCCCTTGGCCTAAACTTGTGAAGCGCCTCCCGTGACGCCCTCCGGGATCGCCGATCATATTGCCTACTGACGAGGAAACCCAAAGTAGCGCAATGGCCGCGAACCTGGAGGGCGTCGTGTTCAACATCACTCTGAAAACCGATTGGAACCATCAAAGCGGCAAGGGCGTGAGCCTGCTTCCCGAGGTCGGGCCCGTTTCCGTGGACATCCCCATCTCCTACGATAGCGCCTGCCGGTTTGATTATGCCCGCGCTATCGAGGACGCCGAGGCGCAGCTTTATCAGGCCTGGAGATTCCGCCTTGACCTGCGTAGCGCCACAACCACCGAGGGTGGCTTCGAGGGTTCCCTCAAGCAAATGCTGGTGGAAAGCCTGATTCGCCAGGAGCCGGACGTGTTGGGCGATTTCACCCTGGACTCTTCCGGCCTGGGCGGGGAAGGGGAGAGGCTGTCGCTTCCCCTGGTAATGGGCGGTTCCAACTACGCTTTCAGCGTGGACTGCACCCCAGGCCCCGAGGGCAAGCCGGACGGCGGGGCCATCGTGGAGGCCCTAGCCCAGGCCTACCGCGAGGTGTTCCAGCTGCCGGGCAGCGAGATGGTGTTCAGCGCCGGTCAGCAGGCCGAACTGGAGCAAAAGGCCGCGAACTGGGCCCAGGGCTTGATGGCCGAGGCCGGTCTGGCCCTGCCCAAGGTGGAGGTGAACCTGGAAACTCACGCCTGGGTGGGAAATTCCTTGCGCCTATGCGTAGACGTGTATAACGATGCCAAGGTCCAGTATGAGCTGCTAATGCCCGTGAGCAACAAAGGCGAGCTGGATTATTCCGGCATCGAGCAGGTGGCCGCCCAGATCGCCCAGGAAATGATTGGGCGGCTGGGCCCGGGCAGCCCCGAGTGGCTGGCCAAGCACATAGCCCAGCAGATAGAGCCCGACGCCAAGGAGTACGCCGCCTGGATTATCGAGGTGGAGAATAACATCCGGGCCGAGTTCTGGGAGGCCATGAACCGGGAGATGGCGGGCCACCTGAAGAAGGCCGAAGACCTGCACGCAAAGGCCAAAAAGTGGCGCCAGGATTATGACAAGTGGTTGAAGGACGGTGCCAACGTCAAGGTGGAGGTGAAGCAGGAGGAGCCGGAGCCTGTAACTAAGTTCAGTTATAGCCTTTCGGAGTTGCCAGGCCAGTTACTTTCTGATTTTGTAAAAATTTGGGATGGCCTTTGTGAATTGCCTGGTGCGGTAAAAAAAGGATTGGATGAGAATTTAGATGAGATGGTGGAAGGTACCATCCAGGGATTCCGTATGGCTAAGGTAGTAGTGGGAGAATCATGGATCATGTTGCTACAGAAAATGGGTTTAACCTCTTTGGTGGAATATGCAGAATATTTGTTTGGAGAATTTCTTAAGAAAAGATGGGAGAAAAAAGTTGGCGTACGTAGAGCACAGTTTAGAATGTATGGGTATGCTTTTGTTACTTTTGCCGTGGGAAGGTTTTTAGTGTACAAGGAAGTCCAGCAACTTCAACGGGAGTTTCCCGATATGGCAATGAGGGCAAATCGTAAAATATTAGAGGTGATAGAAGAAGTAAATGTTAAAAAAGTTGGGGCTGAAAGGTGAGATAAATAATGGACGCTTGTTCGTGGTTTTAGCAAAGTGTCGGTGCTTTTCCGATACATTAAAAATGTATAATTGTATGGGGGGACAGTTTCAATGGAGGTAATCGGAAATATTTGGTCGTTTTTTGTCGAAATGTATTCGTTTATATCTTGTAAGCAGGTTTTCTCAGTAGCCGCTCCAGTCTGCTTGCTTGTGGAACGATCAATTCAGTACTATTATTTGGTTAATGATGATTATGGTTTTGCAGGTGATAAGCGAAAAGCGATTTTAAAGTATCGTAAAGTTACCCTTGGCATGATTGCGTTTACGGTTTTTCTTTTCTGGCTCGTTTTTTATACTCCCGATATACTGATTGAAATTATATTGATATCTGTGCCCATATGGTATGTATACACGTTAGTATTGATGTATTATTTTGTAGGCGACTACTTAAAGAGCCGTAGGAGAGATTCCAAACCATCCTAGAGGAAATATCTTGGGGGGCGAATGGAGGCAATAGTAACACTACTTAAAATGTTGTTCAGCGAGGACCTGGCTCTGCATTTGATTCCAGTATGTTTTGTAGGCAATAATTTAATTCTATTCTATTACTTTTATCGAATTCAATCCTACAAAACTGAAGCAGAATCTAAAAAGGGAAAAGCACTTTACTGGAAACTGTTGGCATGGCAGGCTGCGTATTTTCTATTCTTGTTGTGTAATATACTTTTTGTTGGCATCGAGTCTATTTATGGTCCAATGTTGTTCTTTGCAGCGGTGTATTATGTAATTACTTTGGTTGTTGTCGTTATCTTTTTGGTGTATTTAATTAAAATATTCGTATTTAAATTTAAAGTGAGCAAGTAAGCACGGTAGGGATAGTGGATACAATAACAAATTTAATTAGAACGTTATTTAGCGAAGACTTTTTTCTTCGTTTTGGCCCGATTTTATTTGTACTGGATAACCTAATTTTACTCATCTATTTTTATCGCATCCAGTCCTGCAAAACCTTGGAAGAAGCTAAAAAAGAAAAATCGTTTTACTGGAAACAGTTGGCATGGAAGAGCGGTTTTTTCATTTATTTTTTGTGGATGATTCTTTCGGATCGTCCTTGGATTTCTCATAGAATGCTGTATTTGGCGGCATGGTATTACGCATATGCCGTGCTCGTTGTAGTCATCTTCATTATGTATTGGGTCCGAAATTTAGTGTGGTATTTATGGCCGAACTCTGTGCCGAAAAGCGTTATGCCATCTGCTGATTCGCAGGAGCAAGCCAAAGGTAGGTCTGGCGATGCTGTTGGTCTTTTGAAGCAGCAGGGGGTCGGGAGGGTAATTGCTTTTGTTATTATGATCGTGTTGGTTAACGCCGGAATAATTTTCTTGGTAAGTGGTGGGTTGGATAAATACTTCGGCGTCAATAAAACCGCCGATTATCATGATTTAGGCAAGATCATAGACGCGGGATTTTGTGTGCTTTGGCTGGTGACTGCCGGGCTGTTTGTTGTCCCGGTGTTGTATAGTGTCGCTACCAACATGTTTGGCAGGCATAACCCCTCAATCGACGAACCCTCTCCCACGAACCAAAAATCTGCCCCCAATACCACCGACGTTGACTTGGGGGGCAGATGGACTTCTTCGAACTATTGCTTCTCCCGCCCGGCCAAGTTGTCGAACTCATAAACAGCAACATATTCTATGTCTACGCCGTGCCGATCTTTCTCGCCCTGGAAAGCGGCATCACCTATATTTATCTCAAAAAAATTAAAACCTACCCAAGCATTGCCATAAAGAAAAATACGGTCACGACCTTTTGGGCCTATATGATCATAAAAATGTTTCTCTTTAGTCAAGGATATCTTTTCACTTATTTTGCCGTCCAAACGGATCGCCTTTGGGGCTCCGCTGGGTGGTACATGATCGTTTATTATTTGTATTCCATGAGGGTGTGCTTTGCCTTTGTGGCATATCTGGCCAAAAAACTCACTTCGATATTTTCAGAAAAAAAGCGGCAATACGGGGAGAACTCTTCGGATGGAGATATGTTGGAAAGGGCAATATTATATGATGTGAGCGAGAAAATTCAAGCAATTTACGACAGAATATCCCCAACTCGCGGCCGTTCAGCGGGCGACATATCATGGTACCTTGTCTTGGTCAACCTCGTGCTGGTTGCCGGAATAATTTATCTGTTGAGCGGAGGCTTTGATAACCATTATGGGGCCAATAAAGCCGCCGACCACCATGAGTTGGGCCATACTATAGACAGGGTTGCCCCATGGGTTCGCTACCAATGGGCGGGACTGTTGGCGCTTTTGGCGGTGCCTGGTTCCGTCTTTATACTGCGCCAGCACCGCAAGGCCGACCTCGAAAGGCTTTCTTCCACGAACCGGGAAGCTGCCCCGCAGACCACCGCCCCCCAATCGCCCCCCGGCCAGCCCGCGCCACAGCAGCCCGCCAACCCCAAGCTTTAGTCCTCCTCCTGCCCCACGGTCTCCAGGTTCACCCCCTTGGTCTCTATGCCGAATAACCAGGTGACCGCCGCGCCAAAGGCCCATCACGCTATCCAGGGTTGTGCCTGAATGGTGATTCAGGTTACATTATAGGCCATCCTGTCGTTCCAATTGGCCCGACGCCCGCACGGCGGCCGCCAGGGGGTGTGCCATGACCGCGCTGGAGCCTTCCCAAGTCAAGGAACTTCTCACCAAAAACTGGATGACCCACGACGCCATGTGGTTCTTCCACTGCCTGCAAAAATTCGGCATGGACGACACCAACCAGCTCAACCTGGCGGCGGTGCGCTCCATGGCCCGCATCGAGGCCCAGCGCCTGGGCCAGGCCCTGGGTATTGCCTCCATCGGCTCGCCCGAGGAACTCAAGCGTTTCGTGGAGGGGGCCTTCCTGGTGGCCAAGGCCGACTTCATGGACTTCACCTACGAGTTTTTGCAGGGCGGCTCCCTGCGCATGGACATGGGGGAGTGTTTCGCCTACAAGGGGATGCGGCGCATGGGAGTGCTGGAGCAGTACCAGTGCGGAATCTTCCTGAGGGTGGACACCTGGCTGGAAACCATGGGGGTGTCCTTTCAGGCCGAGCCCAGCTTCCAGGGCTGCCTCAAGCACCAGCGGGGCTCCTGCCACCGCGTCTATGAGTTCGCCTGGTAGGCCGGGGGGGCCAAAACCATGCCCCGCCGCTTGCCATGACCGGCGTTAGGGGTTATGAATGCATAGCCAAGTTTTGCACAAACCCCGTTGTGTCCTTCTTCTGGTGAGTAGCCTAGATGCCCCCGGTTCCCCCCCGCATGGTGGTGGCCGCCCTCAGGGGCGGCAGCGGCAAGACCACCCTCACCCTGGGCCTGATTCAGGCCCTGGCCGACCTGGGCCTTGCCGTGGCCCCCTTCAAGAAAGGGCCGGACTACATCGACCCTTTCTGGCTTTCCGAGGCCGCCGGCGCCCCCTGCCGCAACCTTGACCCCTTCCTCATGGGTCCGGATCAGGTGCGCCGGTCATTCGCCTATTATTCCGGAGAGTTCCAGGCGGCGGTGATCGAGGGCAACCGGGGCCTGTTCGACGGCATGGACGCCGAGGGCTCCTACTCCACCGCCGAATTGGCCAAGATTCTGGCCGCGCCGGTGGTGGTGGCCCTGGACTGCACCATGGCCAGCCGAACCGTGGCCGCGGTGGCCCTGGGTTGCCAGCGCTACGATCCAGAGCTTAACCTGGCCGGCTTCATCCTCAACCCGGTGGGCACCTCCCGCCAGGAGAGGGTGGTGCGCCGGGCGGTGGAGGCGGCCACCGGCCTGCCGGTGCTGGGGGCGGTGCCCCGCCTGAAATTGGACATGCCCCAGCGGCACATGGGCTTGGTGCCCCCCCAGGAGCATGCCCGGGTGGCCCAGGCCCTGCGCCAGGCGGCCCGCAGCGTGGCGGCCCACGTGGACCTGGAGCGGGTGCGGGCCATCATGGCCCAGGCCCCGGCCTGGAGCGAGGACGAGGCGCCCCTGGGCCTCATGCCCCCCAGCCCGCCCAGGGGCCCCCGGCCCCGCATCGGGGTGGTGCGCGACGCGGCCTTCGGCTTCTACTACCCCGAGAACCTGGAGGCCCTGGCCAACTTCGGGGCGGAGCTGGTGTTTTGCTCGGCCCTGGCCGACCCGGAGCTACCCCCGGTGGACGCCTTGTACCTGGGCGGGGGCTTTCCCGAAACCCACGCCCCGGCCCTGGCGGCCAACGCCTCTTTCCGCGCATCCCTGGCCGCCGCCGCCGGGGATGGACTGCCCATCTACGCCGAGTGCGGGGGGTTGATGTATTTGGGCCGGCATCTTATCGTGGACGGCCAGGCCTGGGACATGGCCGGGGTGTTGCCGGTGGATTTCGCCATGCAGCGCCGCCCCCAGGGCCATGGCTACTCCCTGTGCCGAGTGGATGAGAAAAACCCATTTTGGCCGGTGGGTTATGAGTTCAAGGCCCATGAGTTCCATTATTCCCTGCCCCAGCCCCTTCCCGGGGCCGAGTTACGTCTGGCATATCAGGTACTCAGGGGCAAGGGGTTCCTGGGCGACCGGGGGGGGGTGGTGGAGAAGCAGGTGCTGGGCACCTATCACCACGTGCATGCCCTGGGCTCGCCGGGTTGGGCTCCAGGGCTGGTGGAGGCGGCAAAAATTAGAATAACTTGACACCATGGCCATCGCTGGCTATGGTGTCCAGTGTTGTGAAAAAAGCTCCAATCCCTAGGAGGAATAACGTTATGGCCACTGAACAAGAAATCCGCGACCTGGTTATCAAGGTCATGGAAAAGAAGCAGAAACGCATGATGATGAAGGACCTGCTCAAAGAGGTCCAGAAGTTGGACGAGAGCGTGGAAAAGCGTCCCCTGAAGAAGGCGACCACCTCCATGATCCAGGACCAGAGCCTGCAGTACTGGTCCAGCGGCTCCACCACCTACTTCGCCCTGCCCGGCGGCAAGCACGCCGAGGGCGAGGACTAAACCGGCGCCATCGTTGGCCCCTTGGGGCCTATTTTTCTCCTCCGCCATCGACCGGGCCGGCAGGTTCGCTCCCTGGCGGGGGTTTGTTTTTTAGGGGCCAGGCCCCTGAAGGCTAAGTACCCATGAACAAGATAGAAGATCCCAGCGGCATTCCCGAGGACGAGTTTCTGCGGGAGGGCCTGGTGGACCGGCTGACCCAGTATTTGGAGGCCGAACCCAAGGCTTGGCACGTGCGCTACAACCTGGGAGTGGCCTTGATGCAGCAGGGTGATGTCGATGAAGCCCTCACCCAGTTCCTTCAGGTCATGGCCGAGTCGCCCAAGCACCTGGAGAGCATGATAAACGTGGCGGCCATCTATCTGGGCAAGGGCCAGCCGGAAGATGCCCTGAGGGTGCTTAGTAACGCCCTGAAGGTTTGGGACATCCCCATGGTGCGGGCCAACCTGGGCGTGGCCTACCTGCAGATGGACCGCCTGGAAGAGGCGGCATATCATCTTAAGGAGGCCCTGAACGCCGCGCCCAACATGCCCGACGCCCTGACCAACTTGAGCACCATTTTCCTGCGCACCGGAGAGATGGAAAAGGCCGAGCAGGCAGCCCGCCAGGCCCTTGAGGTCAACGGCAATTTCGCCATGGCCCATAATAACCTGGCGGTGATCCTGCACGAAAAGGGCGAGGATGAGCAGGCCCGTTTCCACGCGGTGCGGGCGCGGGAGCTTGGCTACGGGGTGCATCCCCGGCTGGCCGAGCAGTTGGGCCTGCCTGCCCAGGGCCGGTAGGCGAACAAATAGAAATTATTCACTTGACCAAACGGCTTCGGACCGTTATTGACAAGATGTAATTTTCACCCCCGGCGGCTTTCGGGCGGCTGGCGCGGCCCCGCGCAAAGCGGACCACGGGCGGTTGGGTAAAGGCTACGATACCGTCCTCAAGGGGGCGGAAGCATCATAGTTTAGAGAGATTTCGGGTTCGCCCCGAGCAACTTTGCCAATCAAGGAGGACATTATGTTCGAGGTGGTGGTTGATGCTGAAAAGTGCATCGGCGACGAGGAATGCGTGGAGGTCTGCCCGGTAGACGTGTATGAGATGCAAGACGGCAAGGCCGTGCCGGTTAACGCCGAGGAGTGCCTGGGCTGCGAGAGCTGCATCGAAGTGTGCGAGCAGGACGCCATTACCGTGACCGAGGTCTAGGCGCCCATCGCTAGCTGAATCATTATGCCGCGCCCCGGCCCTTTGGCCGGGGCGCGGCCTTTTTGCGCCCCAGGCGCCCTCAGCCAACGGCATACCGCGTTGCCGGCCGCGCCTCGGCGTAGTTCGGGCTCCGCCCGCGGCCGGTGCTCGCCGGCTGCTTTGTCTGCCGGTGGCTGGCGCAGCCGAGGGCACAAAAAAGGGCCGGCCCATTGGGCCGGCCCTTCTTACCCTCTCTAAAATCGCGGCTAGTGAACGCTGCCTACTTGGGGTGGCACTCGTTGCACTTGGCGGGGCCCTTCTTGGCCGCCTTGTGGCAGTCCTTGCAGTTCTTGTGGAAGGCGTTTTTCGCGCTGAGCAGCTTGCCCTGGTTCTTTACGGGGCTGGTGTGGCAAGCCGAGCACTTCTGGACCTTGTCGCCATCCTTGAAAACGTTCTTGCCGTCCTTAAGCACGTGGTGGCACTCGGTGCAGGCCAGCTTGTGGTCCACCGAGTGCTTCTTGTGGGTGAACTCCACCGCGCTCTTGGTGTACTTCTTAAAGGCTGGGTCCTTGATCTTGAAGCTGTCGGCTACCTTGCCCGACTTGGTGTCCTGGGCAATGGCTGCCGTGCCCATGAGCGCGGCCACGGCAAAAGCCAGCGCCACCAATACGGCGATGCTACACTTCTTCATGTCCCTGTTTCCTCCCCGGTTGCTACGAGCTTTGTCAAAAGCGAAAAACTTCACTTGTTGGGCAATATATAGGACAAGGTCAGGGGGGTTGTCAAGGGGTTTTCCCTTGGATCCCCACACCTAAGCCCTTGATAAATCATGCCGCCTTTAAGCTTTTTGCCCCTGGGAGGCCTCCCGGGCCTTGGCCACGGCCCAAAGCTCCTCCCTCTGCTGGGCCTCCATCTCATCCAGGCCGATTCCCTGGCGGGCGGCCAGCGCCTCCATGGTTTCAAAACGGCGGGTGAAGCGCCGGTTGGCCTCCCTGAGGGCGGCCTCGGCTCCCAGGCCCTGGTGGCGGGCCCACTGGGCCCAGGAGAAAAGCACGTCGCCCAGCTCCCGGGCTTCTTCTTCCGGATCGGTGGCGGCGGCCAACTCGGCGGTTTCCTCGGCGATTTTCTCCCACACTCCCGCTGGGTCTTGCCAGTCAAAGCCGGCCTTGGCCGCCCGGGCGCCCAGGCGTTGGGCTCGGATCAGCGCCGGAGCGCCCTTGGGCACGCTGTCCAGCAGCCCCAGGGCGCTGCCTTCCCGCTCCTGGCGCTTTATCTGGCTCCAGCGTTGCTTTACTTCGGCGGAGTCCCTGGCCTTGTCCTCGCCGAACACATGGGGGTGACGGCGCACCATCTTGACCCGCACCTCGTCGATCACCTGAGCCAGGTCGAATTGGCCAGCCTCGGCATGGAGCTGGGCCTGGAACACCACCTGGAACAGCAGGTCCCCCAACTCGCCGCGCACATCCTCGGGCGAGCCGGATTCGATGGCCTCGGTGGCCTCGTAGGCCTCTTCCAATAGATAGGCCGCCGCGCTGGCCGGGGTCTGCTCCCGGTCCCAGGGGCAGCCGTCCGGGGCCCGCAAGCGCGCCGCCAACTCGGCCAGGGCCTCCAGGGCCCGGCCCAGTCCCTCGCCGCCTGGTTTTTGGCTCATGGCCGGGTTTTTTTCTTGGGCTCGGGTTTGACCAACCCGGCCTTTTCCTGAAGCTGCCCCAGGAGGTTGTCTGGAATCAGGTCCTTGATGAAGTTGCCCGCCCCAACCACATAGGGGGCCACCATGGATTGGCGCAGGGGGGCCATGGTTCCAAAGGGGTTGACCAACAATAGCAGGTTGATTAGCAGGTAGGAGATCAACAGGCCCTTGAGCAGGCCCACCCCAGCGCCCAAAAGGCGGTCCAGGCCCGACAGGGGGCCGGACATTATCAGGCGCTGCAGCAGGCTGCCTATATAAAGGAATATGGCGAATACCACCAGCAGGATGATGGCGAAGGCCACCGCCGGCCACCAGGAGGCCTGCACCCCGCTGAGGCTCTGCAACAGGCCCCCCAGGTTTTGGTAGAACATGGCGCTGGCCACCACCGCAGCCACCGCGCCCACCAGGCCGATGACCTCGCGCACAAAACCGCGCATCAGGGCCTTGACTAGAAAAAAGACCATGATGATCAAAAGACCCAGGTCCAGTAAATTTAACGACTGCTGCATAATGCTCCCACTAATAGCACGGCCCGGATTAAAAAGTCAATATAACCGAGAAAAGCCGTGCCTTGATAGGCTAATAATAACAGAAGGTTGTGTTGTGGCTTCTCTGGCGGGCCCCGGCTGGGGCTTGTTGCTAGGGCGGGTGGGCCCGTGGTAAAAGTTGATTTGGAGACATGATGGCTGTTTATCGTCAGATTCTGGAACTCGCCGGCACGGCGGGCACGGATATACACGATGTCACCGGCCAGGTGAACGAGGCCGTTGCGGCCAGCGGCATCCGCGAGGGCGGCGTGCTGGTGTTCACCCCCGGCTCCACCGCGGCGGTGACCACCATCGAGTACGAGCCCGGGGCCTTGAGCGACCTGGGGCGTCTGTTGGAGGCCCTCGCCCCGGCCGGGGGCGAGTATGCCCACAACCAGCGCTGGGGCGACGGCAACGGCTACAGCCACTTGCGCTCCGCCCTGCTGGGGCCGTCCCTGGGGGCGCCCCTGGCCGAGGGCCGCCTGATTCTGGGCGCCTGGCAACAAATCGTGGTGTTGGATTTCGACAACCGGCCCCGCAAACGGCGGGTGGTCGTCACCGTGCAAGGTGAATAGGGGGATCATGAGCCAAAGCCCAGAGACGCGCCTGAGTTTTTCCGACCACGAGGCCCTGCGCACCCTGCTGGGGGCCCGGGACGCCCACCTACGCCTGCTGGCGGCGGCGGCGGGGGTGAAGGCCCGGGCCCGGGGCGGAGAGATAACCTTGAGCGGCGAGCCCGAGGCCATGGAGCTGGCCGCCCTGGCCCTCAGGCAGCTTTACTCCTTGATCCAACAGGGCTACCCGGTGTACGAGATGGATGTGGAGTTCGCCTACCGCATCCTGAGCGCCGACCCCACGGCCCAGCTCAAGGACATTTTTCTGGATCAGGTCTACCTCACCGGCAAAAACCGGATCATCAGCCCCAAGACCATAAACCAGAAGCAATACCTGGAGGCCATCCGGGCCCATGACATAGTTTTCGGCATCGGGCCGGCGGGCACCGGCAAGACCTATCTGGCCATGGCCATGGCCGTGGACAGCCTGCTCAAGGGCGATGTGGACCGCATCGTCCTGGCGCGGCCGGCGGTGGAGGCCGGGGAGAAGTTGGGCTTTTTGCCCGGCGACCTGGCCGAGAAGGTCAACCCCTATCTGCGGCCCCTGTACGACGCCCTGCACGACATGATCGACTTTGACAAGGCGGGCCGGCTCATGTCCAAGGGGGTTATCGAGGTGGCCCCCCTGGCCTTCATGCGCGGGCGCACTTTGAACAGCGCCTTCGTGATCCTGGACGAGGCCCAGAACTCCACCAGCGAGCAGATGAAGATGTTCCTCACCCGCCTGGGCTTCGACTCCAAGGCGGTGATAACCGGCGACGTGACCCAGGTGGATCTGCCCGGCGGGGTGATGAGCGGCCTGGTGCGGGCCCGCCAGATACTCCAGGGTATAGAGGGCATCGTCTTTGTTAACTTTGATGAGCGCGACGTGGTGCGCCACCACCTGGTGCGCCAGATCATAAAGGCCTACGACCACGCGGGCAACGGAGGGGCATGAGCGTACTATTGGACCAAAGCTGGACCGGCGGCGAGCTGCCCCCGGGGCTGGTGGAGCGGGTGGCCCGGGTGCTGGAGCTGACCGGCCAGCCCCCCGAGGCCGAGTTGTCCCTGGTGATTTGCGGCGATGACGAGATCGCCCAGATCAACCAGCAGTGGCTGGGGCGCCAGGGCCCCACCAACGTCATCTCCTTTGCCCAGAGCGAAGGCGGGGCGGAGGGAATCAACCCGGAGCTGTTGGGCGACGTGGTGGTGAGCGCCGATACGGCCGCCCGGGAGGCGGCCGAGCATGGCCTGGACCCGGACGAGCACTTGATGCGCCTGATAATTCACGGCATATTGCATATATTGGGATATGAGCACGAGCAGGGCGGCGAGCCCGCCCGCCTCATGGAAGAAAAAACCGAGGAGCTGCTTACGGCCAGCGCCTAGCCCGTGTGCTTCATGAAGGCCGGGCGGCGTCGCAATGAAAAATGCGTTGGCCCTGTCGGGAAATAATTTGCACCCGGCCCGGCGCGGCAAGCCAACGGCACAGCCAGCCGCCGGCAGACAAGGCGGCCCAAGGCTTGGGTTCCCAAAAAAGTTTCACCGGGAGCAGCCGAGTTCAGTAAAGGCAACCTGTTGCTCGACGCGCTTTGCTTCCAGCGGCGCGCTGAGGCAAGCGAGGGCCGCAGGTAGGGTTAGGTCGAGGCCCGAGCGTAGCCAGCAACACGGCATGGCGGTGGCTGGCGCGGCCGAACAATTTAAGAAAGGAGGGTGCCCGTGGCCCGCTTAAGCGTAAATGTCGATCACGTGGCCACCCTGCGCCAAGCCAGGGGCATAGACGAGCCGGACCCGGTGTGGGCGGCGGTGCTGGCCGAGAAGGCCGGGGCCGACGGCATCATCGTGCATCTCAGGGAGGACCGCCGCCACATCCAGGACCGCGACCTGTGGGTCATGCGCCAAGTGGTCAAGGGCCAGCTCAACATGGAGATGGCCGCCACCGATGAGATGATCGGCATCGCCACCCAGGTGCGCCCGGACATCTGCACCTTGGTGCCGGAAAAACGTCAGGAGCTGACCACCGAGGGCGGCTTGGACGTGGCCGGCAACCTGGAAAAGATGCGGGCGGCGGTTAACTCCCTGGGGGAGTTGGACATCGCGGTGAGCCTGTTCATCGACCCCTCCAGCGAGCAGGTGAAGGCGGCCCACCAATGCGAGGCCCAGGTGGTGGAGCTGCACACCGGGGCCTATTGCAACGCCCCGGACGAGGCCACCAGGCAAAAGCTGCTGGGGGCTCTTGAGGACTCGGCGCGCCTGGCCGCCCGCCTGGGGCTCAAGGTGGCCGCCGGTCACGGCCTCAATCTGCGCAACGTCCATCCCCTGCTGGCATTCCCCGAGATCGGGGAATACTCCATAGGCCACTCCATCATAGCCCGGGCGGTTTTCGTGGGCCTGGAGCAGGCCGTGGGCGAGATGCTGGCCCTGGTCAGGACCGCGGCCACCAGCCGGATTTCCGAGCCGGCCCAGCGGCGGCTGTAGGCACCGGCCCCTGCCGGGGCGGCGATGGAGTCGAGATGATCGTGGGAATCGGCTTGGACCTGGCGGAGGTGGCCCGCATCGAGCAGGCCATGGAGCGTTTCGGGGCCAGGTTTTTGGAGCGCTGCTTCACTTCCGGCGAACGACGGATTTGCCTGTCCAGGCCCCGGCCCGCTTCGGCCCTGGCCATGCGTTTCGCGGCCAAGGAAGCCTTTTCCAAGGCCGCCGGCCTGGGCATGCGCGGCCTGGCCTGGCGGGAGATCGAGGTGGTGCATGACCCCCGGGGCAAGCCGAGCCTGGTGCTGCACGGCCGGGCCCTGGCCTGGATGCGGGCCAACCAGGTAAGTTGCTCCCACTTGAGCCTCACCGACGAGGGCGGCTTCGCCGCTGCGGTGGTGGTTTTGGAGAAATCATGATTCTGGTGACAGCCGAGCAGATGCGCGCCTGCGACCAGCGGACTATCCAGGAGATAGGCTTGCCGGGCATGGTGCTAATGGAAAACGCGGCTCAGGGGGCGGTGCGGGTGCTGACCGACCATATCGGCTCCCTGGAGGGTGTCGGGGTGGCGGTGTTGGCCGGGCGGGGCAACAACGGCGGCGACGGCCTGGCCATGGCCCGCATCCTGGCCAACCAGGACGCGCAGTGCGATGTGTACCTTTTGGCCCAACAGGACCAACTCACCGGCGACGCGGCGGCCAACCTCAAGGTGGCCCTGGCCTGCGGGGTGCGGGTGGTGGAAGCCCCGGACCAGGCGCGCCTGGAGGCACTGAGCGGAGAGATCGCCCGGCACGAGGTGTTCATCGACGCCCTGTTGGGCACCGGCCTGAGCAAGGAGGTCTCCGGGCGCTACCGGGCGGCCATCGAACTGCTCAACCAGCTGGAGGCCCCGGTGATGGCCGTGGACATCCCCAGCGGCCTGTGCGCCGACACCGGCGCTCCCCTGGGCGCGGCGGTCATGGCCGACCTCACCGCCACCTTCGGCCTGGTCAAGCAGGGCCTGCTCTTGGACGGCGAGCAACACTGCGGCGAGCTGTTTCTGGTGGACATCTCCATCCCTCCGGCGGTGGAGAACGAACTGGAGGTGGAGTGCCACCTGCTGGAGGCCGAGCTGGTCGAGGCCCTCATGAATCCCCGCCCCCAGGGGGCCCACAAGGGAAGCTTCGGCCACCTGCTGGTGGTGGGAGGCAGCCCGGGCAAGAGCGGGGCTCCCTGCCTGGCGGCCATGGGAGGCCTCAGGGCCGGGGCCGGCCTGGTCACCGCCGCCCTGCCCGCCGGGCTGGGCCTGGTGGCCGAGGTCAAGCTGACCGCCGCCATGAGCCAGCCCCTGGCCGAGACCGCCCACGGCGGCCTGGCCCTGGAGGCGGCGCACACGGTGCTGGAGCTCATGGAAAGCCGCCAGGCCCTGGTCTTGGGCCCGGGCCTGGGGCGCGAAGACGCCTCCCTGGAGCTGGCCCGGCTGCTGTGGGCCGATTGCCCCGGTTCGCTGGTGGTGGACGCCGACGGCCTGTACGCCCTGGCCGATGTCTGGGGCCGGGTGAAGACCGGAGCGGCCCAGACGGTGATAACCCCCCATCCAGGCGAGGCGGCGCGCCTGCTGGGCATATCCAGCGCCCAGGTGCAGGCCGACCGCCTGGGCGCCGCCCGGCGCCTGGCCGCCCAGGGCGGGGTGGTGGCGGTGCTCAAGGGCGCGCGCACCGTGGTGGCCGAGCCCGGCGGCACCGCCTGGATAAATCCCACCGGCGGTCCGCTGTTGGCCAGCGGGGGCAGCGGCGACGTGCTGGCCGGGGTCATCGGCGGGCTTCTGGCCCAGGGCCTGGGCAGCCTGGAGGCGGCCTTGGTGGGAAGCTTCGTGCACGGCTTGGCCGCCGACCTGGCCGCCGAGGAGTTTGGCCAGAGGGGTCTGGCCGCCGAGGAGCTGGCCGGCTGGCTGCCCGCCGCCTTTGCCGCCCTGGAGGGCTTCGGGGACGACCCCGAAGCGGAGGGGGCCCCTTGCTAGGCGGCCAGGCCCGTGGTAAAGCGAAACAATAGCATGAGCCCGGAGCGCGCCCGTCTGGAGCGGCATTTGGCCAGCGAGGCGGCCACGCTGGCCCTAGGGGCCGCCCTGGGGCGGCTGCTGGAGCCTGGGGCGGTGGTGCTTCTCATGGGCCGCCTGGGAGCGGGCAAAACGGTTTTGGCACGGGGCTTGGCCTCCGGCCTGGGGGTGAGCGCGGACTACGCCATAGTCTCGCCCACCTTCACTTTGCTCAACCAATACCCGGGCCGGGTGGAGTTCTTCCATGCCGATCTCTACCGCCTGGCCGGCGGGGAAGCGGAAGAGCTGGAGCTTTTGGAAGAGGCTGCGGCCGGAGTGCTGGCAGTGGAATGGGCCGAGCGGGCCCCGGAGCTTTGGCCTCCCTGGGCCATCGGCGTGGAGCTTATCGACCGGGGAGAGGGGGCCCGGCAGGCGCTGATAAGCGGACCGGCGGATATTATCGGCAACTTGAGAAAAGCCCTAGGGCGCGAGGAAAATTGAGATGGCCCTGATAGTGCAAAAATACGGCGGCACCTCGGTGGGCGACATTGAGCGCATCAAGAACGTGGCGTCCAAGGTGAAGGCCCGGGCCGAGGCGGGCAACCGGATGGTGGTGGTGCTCTCGGCCATGGCCGGAGTCACCGACAGCCTCATCAAAATGGCCAAGGAAATGAGCCCGGAGCCGGCCGCCCGCGAGTTGGACGTCTTGATGGCCACCGGCGAGCAGCAGTCCGTGGCCCTGTTTTGCATGGCCGCTGCGGACATGGGCCTTCAGGCCCGCTCCCTGCTGGGCTTCCAGGCGGCCATTCTCACCGACCGCATGTTCGGCAAGGCCCGCATCACCGACGTGGAAACCGCCCGCATCAAGGAGCTCTTGGACGCGGGCAAGGCGGTGGTGGTGGCCGGCTTCCAGGGCATGGACTGGGACAGCGGCGATTTGACCACCTTGGGCCGGGGCGGCAGCGACACCACCGCCGTGGCCCTGGCCGCCGCCCTCAAAGCCGATGTTTGCGAGATATTCACCGATGTGGAGGGCGTTTACACCACCGACCCCAACGTGGTGCCCAGCGCCCGCAAGCTGGATTTCATCTCCTACGAGGAGATGCTGGAAATGGCCTCATTGGGGGCCAAGGTCTTGGACATCCGCTCGGTGGAGTTCGCCGCCAAGTTCGGAGTGAAAATCCACGTACGTTCCACCTTTACCGACCGGGAGGGCACCATGGTGGTACCCGAGGACCAGATCACCGAAAAGCTCATCATCTCTGGCGTGGCCTACAACAAGAACGAGGCCAAACTCACCATCAAGGACGTTCCGGACCATCCGGGCATCGCCAGCCAGATTTTCACCCCCATCAGCCAGGCGGGCATCGTGGTGGACGTGATCATCCAGAACACCAGCGACGATGGCAAGACCGACCTGACCTTCACCGTGCCCAAGATCGACTACGAAAGGGCCAAGGGCATTTTGGCCCAGACCGCCAGCGGCATAGGGGCCGGCCAGGTGACCGGCAACCCCGATATCGCCAAGGTGAGCATCATCGGCATCGGCATGCGCAACCACGCCGGGGTGGCCACCAAGATGTTCGGGGTGTTGGCCAGGGAGAACATCAACATCCTGACCATCAACACCAGCGAGATCAAGATATCCTGCGTCATCGAAGAGAAATACACAGAGCTGGCGGTGCGCGCCCTGCACGAGGCCTTCGGCCTGGCCCAGGGCAATACGCCGGTGGCCGAGGATTTGGTGTAGCCCATGACCTCAAGCAAACCGTCCGTCGAGCTATATGACACCACCCTGCGCGACGGCACCCAAGCCGAGGGCTTCGTTCTCTCCCCCGAAGACAAGCTCAAGGTGGCCCGCCGGCTGGACCGCCTGGGCGTGGCCTACATCGAGGGCGGCTGGCCCGGCTCCAACCCCCGCGACCAGGAGTTTTTCGCCCGGGCCGGCGAGCTGGAGCTGGCCAACGCCAAGCTGGTGGCCTTCGGCTCCACCCACCACGCTTCGCGCACCCCGGAAAACGACCCCAACCTGGCCGCGCTCATCGCCGCCCCGGTGGAGATATGCGCCCTGGTGGGCAAATCCTGGAGCCGCCACGTAACCGCCCAGCTGAAGATACCCCTGGAGCGCAACCTGGAGATCGCCGCCGCCAGCGTGGCCCACATGCGCCAAGCCGGCCGCCGGGTGTTCTTTGACGCCGAGCACTTCTTCGACGGCCTGGCCCAGGACCCCGACTACGCCCTGGCCGTATTGAAGGCCGCGGTGGAGGGCGGGGCCGAGGCCCTGGTGCTTTGCGACACCAACGGAGGCTCCCTGCCCGCCTGGATCAGCGAGGGCGTGACCAAGGTGCGTGCCGCCTTCCCCGAGGTGGCCCTGGGCATCCACTGTCACAACGACGGCGACCTGGCCACGGCCAACACCCTGGCTGCCGTGGCCGCCGGGGTCCTCCAGGTGCAGGGCACCACCGGGGGCATGGGCGAGCGCTGCGGCAACGCCGACCTCACGGCCATCATTCCCGCCCTGGAACTCAAGATGGGCTACACCTGCCTGCCCCCGGACAGCCTGCGGCTGCTCACCGAGACCGCCCGCTTCATCCGCGAACAGGCCAACCTGCCCCCGGCCGCCTTCGCCCCCTACGTGGGCACCAGCGCCTTCAGCCACAAGGGCGGGCTGCACATCAGCGCGGTGGAAAAAGACTCCACCCTCTACGAGCACGTGGACCCCGAGGCGGTGGGCAACGTGCGCCGCTACCTACTCTCCGACCTGGCCGGCCGCGCCGCCCTGCTCAAGAAAATGGCCGACTGGGGCTACGATCTGGCCCCGGACGACCCCCGGCTCAAGGAGCTTTTGGGCGAGCTGAAGGAGCGGGAGAACGAAGGCTACGCCTACGAGGCCGCCGAGGCGTCCCTGGAGCTGTTGGTCAACCGCCGCCTCAGCGGGCGGCCCAGCCGCTTTTTCGACCTGCTGGGCTTCCGCGTGGCCGACTACAAGCAATCCGAGCACACCCCGCCCCAGGCCGAGGCCACGGTGCGGGTGCGCGTGGAAGGCGTGGAAGAGCACACCGCCGCCCTGGGCGACGGCCCGGTGAACGCCCTGGACCGCGCTATCCGCAAGGCCCTGTCGCGCTTCTACCCCGCGCTCAACACGGTGCGCCTGGAGGACTACAAGGTGCGGGTGCTGGCCGGCAGCGCGGGCACCGAGGCCCGGGTGCGGGTGTTGGTGGAGTCCGGCGACGGCGAAAACCGCTGGGGCACGGTGGGCGTGAGCTTCGACGTGCTGGAGGCTTCTTGGCAGGCGCTGGGCGACGGCATCCGGTACAAGCTTTTCAAGATGATGCAGGCCTAAAGCGGTTTCGCCAGCTGCCCGTGGGCTGTGTTGCCAGCATCGCTTAGACCTCGGCGTATATAAAAATACGCCTGCGGTCTGCGCTCGCCGGACGCCTTGCCCACGAACACCTGACGAAGCCGCTGAACCCATTGTCGTCGCGAGGAGCGCAGGTAGCGTAGATTGGGTAGAGCCAAGCGAAACCCAACAATCCCGTGAAGCACCGCCGCCGTTCCATCTGGGACGGCGGCCGCGTCTTTTCGGTCCGAGGCACACCGCCATCTCGGCCAAGGCGTCGGTTTTGTGATAAATTAAGCACGAAAGCATATAAAACCGCCGCCAGCGGCGGGGACAAGGAGGAGGGGCCATGAACTCTAGCGGCACCGGCGTCACCATAATCAACCATATCCTGGAGCAGCAGTACGCCAGCCAGGGAGCCACGGGAGCCTTCACCCACCTGCTCAACGAGATCGTCATGGCCGCCAAGATCATCAACAGCGAGGTGACCAAGGCGGGGCTGGTGGACATTTTGGGCAGCACCGGGCGGCGCAACGTGCAGGGCGAAACGGTGAAAAAACTCGACGAGTTCGCCCACAGCCTCATGGTGGACCGCTTGTACCGAAGCGGCCACGTGGCCATGCTGGCCAGCGAGGAGGACGCCGACCCCATCGAGCCCCCCCGGGACGCGGTGACCGGCGACTACATGGTGGTGTTCGACCCTCTGGACGGCAGCTCCAACATCGACGCCAACGTGTCCATCGGCACCATCTTCTCCATCCTCAAGCGGGTGAGCACTGGGCCCGAATGCACCATGGCCGACTTCCTGCAACAGGGCGTGGCCCAGGTGGCCGCCGGCTACGTGCTCTACGGCTCCTCCACCATGCTGGTCTACTCCACCGGCAACGGCGTTTCCGGCTTCACCCTGGACCCCTCGGTGGGCGAGTTCCTGTTGAGCCACCCCAACATCCAGGTGCCCAAGCGGGGCAAGATCGTCTCGGCCAACATGGGCTATTGGGACTATTGGGGCGACAATCTCAAGAACTACCTGCGCTATTTGCGCCAAAAAACCGAGGCCAAGCCGGTCTACTCCTTGCGCTACATCGGCTCCATGGTGGCCGACATTCACCGCACCATGCTCTACGGCGGCATTTTCCTCTACCCCTCGGACACCAAGGACCCCAAGAAGCCTTGGGGCAAGCTGCGCCTGTTGTACGAGTGCAACCCCATGGGCTATCTCATCGAGCAGGCCGGGGGCAAGGCCGACACCGGCCAGGGCCGGGTGCTGGAAGTGGAGCCCACCGAGTTGCACCAGCGGGTGCCCTTCATCGCAGGCAGCGCCGATGATGTGGACGAAGCGGTGGCGTTTATCCGTGGCCAACGCAGCGAATAACCCCGACCCGGGACGCCTGGTCCTGGGCATCGAAAGCTCCTGCGACGAATCCGCCGCCGCCGTGGTGGAGGACGGCCGCCGGGTGCTCTCCTCGGTGGTGGCCAGCCAGATCAAGGACCACGCCCCCTTTGGCGGGGTGGTGCCCGAGCTGGCCAGCCGCCGTCATCTGGAAAACCTGTCCCCGGTGGTAACCTCCGCCTTGAGCCAAGCCCAACTCACCTTGGACGACATCAGCGGGGTGGCGGTGACCCAGGGGCCGGGGCTCATCGGGGCCTTGTTGATCGGCCTGAACCTGGCCAAGGCCCTGGCCTGGTCCCGGGGGCTGCCCATGGTTGGGGTCAGCCACTTGGAGGGCCATTTGGCCGCCCTGGGCCTGTGCCAGGAGCCGCCCCCCTATCCCTTCATGGCCCTATTGGTCAGCGGCGGGCACACCTCCATATTTTTGGTGCGCGGCCCGGGCGGGCAGCAGGAGCTGGGCTCCACGGTGGACGACGCGGCGGGCGAGGCCTTTGACAAGGTGGCCAAGCTCTACGGCCTGGGCTACCCGGGTGGCGTCATCATCGACCGCATGGCCGCCCAGGGCGACCCTTCGGTCATCAAGCTGCCCCGCCCCCGCATGCACGACGGCACCCTGGATTTCAGCTTCTCGGGCCTGAAAAGCGCGGTGGTGCGCTTCAGGGAGCAGAACCAGGGGCAGAGCTACCGCATGGAGGACCTCTGCGCCGGTTTCCAGGAAGCGGTGGTGGAGGTGCTGGTCAAGAAAACCCTGACCGCCGCCAAAGAACAAGGCGTGCGCCACCTGGCCCTGGCCGGCGGAGTGGCGGCCAACCACCGTCTGCGCCAGGCCATGGCCCAGGCCGCCGGCGAGGCCGGTTTCGGGGTGACCCTGCCTCCCCTGGAGTTGTGCACCGACAACGCGGCCATGATCGCCGCTGCCGGGTGCCACCATCTACGGGCGGGAAAGCGCCTGTCCCTGGAGGCTGACGCCATCAGCCGCCTGCCCCGGGGCGGGGCCCTGCCCGGCGAGCCGGCGGCCTGATGCATCCGGCGGCCCTGCTCAAGGCCCACGGCCTGCGCGCCGGCAAGAAACGCGGCCAGAACTACCTGGTGCAGCCGGCCACCGCCGCAGCCATCGCCGCCAGCGCCGGGGCCGGGCCCACGGACACGGTGGTGGAGATCGGGGCGGGCCTGGGAGCCCTGACCCTGCCCCTGGCCGCCTCGGCGGCCCGGGTGAAGGCCGTGGAGGTGGACCGGGGCATCTTCGCCGCCCTGGAGGAGGTGCTGGCCCAGGCGGGCGTCGCCAACGTGGAGCCCATGCTGGCCGACGCCCTGGAGTTGGATTGGGCCGCCTTGGCCGCCGAGGCGGCAGGCCCCCTGGTGGTGGCCGGCAACCTGCCCTACGCCATCAGCAGCCCCCTGCTTTTCAAGCTTCTGGACAACCGCCGGCACTGGCGGCGGGCCACCCTCATGCTGCAAAAAGAACTGGCCCGGCGCCTGCTGAGTGGGCCGGGGGGCAAGGACTGGGGCCGCATGTCGGTGCTGGTCCAGACCTGGTGCGCGGTGAGTCAGGGCATGGAGGTGGGGCCTAACCAGTTTTTCCCCCGCCCCGATGTGACCAGCCAGGTGGTGCATCTGGAGCCCTTGGCCACCCCCGCCGCCCTTCTGGAGAGCCCGCAAGCCCAGGAAGCCTACGCCCGTGTGGTGAAGGCCGCCTTCAGCCAGCGGCGCAAGACCCTGGCCAACAGCCTGGCCGGCGGCCTGCGCCGGGAGCGGGCCGGGGTGACTCAGGCACTGCAAGGGCTGGGCATCGATCCCACCCGCCGGGCCGAAACCCTGACCATCGCCGAATTCGCCGCCGTGGCCCGGGCCCTGGAGCCCGCCTGAGCCCTGTATCGCCCCGCCGGTTTGTGCCACAATAATCACTGAGGGAGCCGCGTCCCGCCCCAGCGGCGGGGGAGGTGATTTTTGCCGCAACGCCTGCAAACATTCATGGTGCTGGGGCTGCTGGTCTTGGCGGCGGCCTGCATGGGGCCGGCGGTGGATCCCGGGCCCAACCCCGCCCGGGTGGTGGTGGCCGCCCAGCGCACCCTGGATTACGGTCAGGTGCGCCAGGCCATGACCCAGCAAGGACCCTTCCCCGGGGCCTGGGTGCGTTTCGACAACTTCCTGGGGCCCTTTTGGGAACTCTCCGCCCAGCAAAAGCAAACCGACGGCTCCTGGCGGCGCTTGCCGGTGGCCCCCGGCCAGCCCGAGCTGCCCGACGGCTACAAATTTGCCGGCCGGCGGGTGTTTTTGGCCCCGCCCGGGGCCCAAGAGTTGCGCCTGCGCCTGGAGGCCTTTGTAAACCGCACCTGGGAAGAGCAGGTGGGCGACCCCTACACCTACCGCCGCACCAAGGAAGGGGAGGTGATACGCGACTACGAGCCCCGCTGGCGCAGCCAGAGCGCCATCATCTATATCCTGGATGCGCGCAGAATCCGCCAGGTGGACCTGAAGCCGGGCCAGGAGCTGGTGCTGGAGCCGTTTTAAGTAGCGGGGGGACAACCCCCATAAAATGAAACGGGTCTAGTTAGCTTTGTTTTTTTCTTATAATATCAGTTGCGTATCTATAGTTCTCTATCGCTCGGTACAGAATTGCACGGTTAGGGAATATCGTGGCTTGCCATTGATTGGCTGGTAATGTGTCGATCACAGCCTTCAATACCGATTTGGTGCTTATCGGGGCATCAGAGAGGCACACCATGGTTTCTCTAACCTCGCGGAACGGATCGCTCGCCGGGGAGGCTCCCTTTTTGCTCTTTCGATTGACCAGTTGTGGTTGGTACCGCAACAAATAGGGAAGCCTGTTTTTAAGGAGGGCCAAGAGGCCGCTTAGGTTATGGCTGCCTGGTTTTATCCAGTCGAGGTGCCTATCCACGTCTACTGGCCACTCCAGATCGAATTTAGCCGGCTCCTGACCTTCCCTCCTGTGTCCGGGATCGTTGGAGCCAAAACCAGAATCGTTCCAGGGTAGTGAACCAGGAAGCCTCTTGCGCATTTCGTTAATCAGGATCGCCTCGACATCGAAATTTGAAAACACCATGACCCTGGCTGCCTTGAATGAAACATCCCCTGGATCTAGTCCAACGCGATGGGCAAGGGTTCCATGGTGACGTTTCAGTCTGTCTCGAAAGCCGTGGCGTGTATCTGTCTTGCCGGCATATACCGGGGATCCATTGTGGAGAAGCAAATAGGCGCCCTTGGCGTGCCTAGGGATGGCGACGATATTTTTCATGGTTAGCGCGGCGGGTGGGATTCCCTCGAAGAAGCCGGGCAATTCATTCCTAAGTATTTGTTCGACATCCAATTCATATTCTTTGTACCCAGGGATGTTCTCCTGGTCATTTACGGAGGGCATGTTATCGCTAACCATTAAGCAGCCTGCCGTTCTCTGGAATCCTGGGAGCCGAGAGCATCGGCGATGCTGGTGGCCAACGCCTTTGCTAGTTGCACGGGAACCGCGTTGCCAAGCTGACGCATGGCAACCGTCCAGGCCCAGGGAAAACGATATTCATCTGGGAAACCCTGGAGCCTAGCCGACTCCCTGACCGTGAAATATCTGACCTTTCCGTTGGGGTGCGCGATCATGTTCTCTCCACCAGGTACGCCATGGTCGCCGGCCTTCAAAGCCTTGGCTGGCTCATCGGGCGGGCTCCCCGTATGCCCCACGTAAACCCGGGCTCCTGGCTGAAAGACGTGGCAGGAAATGCCCCCCTTTTCGCTTCGAGTGGGCCTGGGCAGGTCTACAATGGCGTCCCGCACGGTCACCCAGGGAAGGGAATGAGGACTCATGCCCCGCGCTTGGAGCCTTTCGATTAATCTGGCATCGTTCGGCCCTGGTTGACCACGCATGTTCCTGGGGACCTTGTGACGTTCCCAGTAGTCACCCGTGCCCCACTTGTCCCACAGCAGCCGTTCACGAGAGTGGGTTGGAGAAGGAAAATCCCAGCTAATATCGAGGTCCGACCTAAACCCAATAAGGATCACCCGTTCCCGCTTCTGGGGCGCGCCATGGTCGGCGGCGTTTACTTGGTGCGAGGTGACTTTGTACCTAAGACCTTGGTTCCCTAGGCCCTGCGAGGCATGATGCCGTCTTAGCCTAACTAAGTGTTCCTGCCACGGTTCATCTTTTCTGGGAGCCATGTTCGGCCACTCCAAATGCAGAAGAACGTAGCTCAGGTAATCCGCGAACGCCTTGCGGACCAGTCCCTTTACGTTTTCAAACAGAAACGCGCGTGGTTTTAACTCGCTAACGGCGCGAATGGCGCCGGCCCACATGTCTCGGTGGTCCCCAGGTCCCCTATGCTTTCCACCAATGGAAAATGGCTGGCAGGGAGGCCCTCCGGCGACCAGGTCTATATCCCTGGGGACTCCTTCGAAGGAGACCGTGCGCACGTCGTCGTGGACAATGCGCCAATTCGCAAGGTGACCAATTCCCCCGGACTGGTTGGCAACGAGGGTTCCGTAAGCTTGGTCATCCCATTCAACGACCATGGAATGGGAGAAGCCCGCCTCGGCAACTCCAAGCGCGAGCCCACCGGCACCCGTGAAAAGCTCAACGCTATTCACTTAAAAAAGCCTTAGTTATCGTGGAAATTTTATCCATCTCGCGGATTTGGCATTCCCAAATCACCAGGCAAGACCAACCCATCTCCCGCAATTGATCCAGCACCTTGATATCTCTAGCCTTGTTGGAGCCTATCTTGTTGCCCCAAAATTCTTTCTTGGATTTTGGCATCCGCCCCAACTTACACTTGTGCCCGTGCCAAAAACAGCCATGAACGAAAACAACTTTTTTGCGAGACCGAAACACCAAGTCGGGTGTCCCTGGGAGGTCCCGAGCATGAAGCCTGTAGCGGTACCCCATACCGTGTATGAGTCTTCTCACGGCCATCTCGGCTTTGGAGCCCTTGTCGCGGATGCGAGACATCCGCTCGCTACGTTCCTCCGGCGTTAGTGTGTCCATCGCTACATCCTGTATTCGCCACGAAGTTTAGCACAACGGATGGTGTCATATAAACGATAAAACACGTATGCCCGACAGTGGGGCGTGTGCGGCGGTATGATCGAATTTCAGTTAGCCAAATGCCTCGGATAGGTATGGGGTTCCTATTGATCGTCAAACATCCAAGACCTGCGGCTGTGTCCCGTAATCTCGGTAGCGGGCCCTTACTTGACAGCCTCCCCACCCTGTGCTACCCATTAGATTGTTTTTCCCAGGCCGGCATTGGCCGCGCGGCCGCTTGAGAGCCCCAGAGGGCTACGGGCAGGCCGAAAAGCGCCGCCGATGACGGCCTCAACCGCAACCGCTTGGATCGCCGAAAGCGACCGGGACGAGAGCGTGCCAAAGCAACCGCAAGTCATACGTACGCCCGAGGACATGCATGCCCTGAGCGCCCAGGTGCGCGCGGGGGGCAAGCGCATCGCCCTGGTGCCCACCATGGGGGCCCTGCACGCGGGGCACCTGTCCCTGGTGGACCACGCCCGGGGCAAGGCCGAATTCCTGGTGGTGAGCATCTTCGTGAACCCCTTGCAGTTCGATCGGGACGCGGACTTGGATGCCTATCCCCGCACCTGGGAGGCCGACTACGCCCTTTGCGCCGAGCACGGCGTGGACGCCATCTACGCCCCCACCGCGCCGGCCATGTATCCCGATGGCTTCGCCACCAAGGTGAGCGTGTCCGGGCTCGGGGCCGGGCTTTGCGGGGCCCACCGACCGGGGCACTTCGACGGAGTGACCACGGTGGTGGCCAAGCTCTTCGGGGCGGTGATGCCCCACTTGGCGGTTTTCGGGCAAAAGGACTATCAGCAGCTCAAGATCGTGCAGCGCATGGCCGCCGATCTTAATATGGATATAGAAGTGGAGGGGCGGCCCACCCTGCGCGAGGCCGACGGTTTGGCCATGAGCAGCCGCAACGTGCATCTGAGCCCCGCCCAGCGCGAACAGGCCCTGTGCCTGCGCCGGGCCCTGGACAAGGCCCAAGAGTTGGCCCGGGCCGGGGAGCGCGACGTGGAAAAGATAAAGACCGCCGCCGCCCGGTTGGTGGAAGGAGTGCCCGAGGCCCGTTTGGAATACTTGGAGGTGGTGGACGCCGAGAACCTGGCGCCCCTGGCCAAGTTGGAGGGGCCGGCCCGCATGGCCCTGGCCGTATGGTTGGGCGCCACCCGTTTGATAGACAACGACGACCTGAACTGAGGACGATAATGCAACGCCATATGTTCAAATCCAAGCTGCACCGGGCAACGGTGACCCAGGCCGAACTGCACTACGAGGGCAGCCTCTCGGTGGACCGGGACCTCATGGACGCGGCCGAGATGATTCCCAACGAGATGATTCAGGTCTATAACATCAACAACGGCGAGCGCTTCGAGACCTACATCATCCCCGGCCCCCGGGGCAGCGGGGTGTTTTGCCTCAACGGGGCGGCGGCCCGCAAGGGAGAGGTGGGCGACAAGATCATCATCGTCACCACCTGTTGGCTGGACGAGGCCGAGTTGGCCAAGCACCAGCCCCTGGCCGTGCTCCTGGGCGAGGACAACAAGATCGTCAAGATCACCCGGGAGGAGCAGCACGGGCTCCGCGTGGCCCAGTAAGCCGCTTCTCCCCCCCATATGGCCGCCGTTTCTCTCCGGAGAGCGGCGGCTGGCCTTTGGCCGCCTCTTTCTTGGCCCGCCGGGACCGGCGGGCCTGGAATTAACCAAATGGACAACTCCAGGTTGAACGCGCCCATGAAACGTCTATTGCCGGTCATAAGCATGCTGATCCTCCTGGCCGTCCCCGCCTGGGCCGGCCAGTGCGTCGTTCCCCCGGGCGGCCAGTGCAGCCTGGCCATGGAACCGGCCCCCGCCCCGGTGGAGGTGGTCAACCTGAACCAGCAGCAGGGGGCCACGGTGCTGGGTTTCTGGCTGTATTCGGGGCCGGCGTCTCCCCGCCAGATCGCGGCCGGGCTCAACCCCGGCGAGGCGCTCATTTTTTCGCCCCCACGGGCCAAGGACGGCCAAGGCAACCTTTTCGCCCCCCGCACCCTGGTTATCTACAACATGGGGACGATCCCTCTAAGCGCCCGGACCGTGAGGTAAAAGCCGGGCCGCGCCTGCCCTGGGCGCCACCGGCCCCGTCCTTGTTGACAACCCCCCACCCGGGTGGTTTAATTCTTAGCTCATTAAAATTACGAGGCAAAAAAGGAGGCTTTAGGGATGGGTTACGATTATCTGTTCTCCAGCGAATCGGTGACCGAGGGCCACCCCGACAAGGTGGCGGATCAGATTTCCGACGCCATCCTCGACGCCATGCTCAAGGACGACCCCAATTCCAGGGTGGCCTGCGAAACATTGGTCACCACCGGCATGGCAATGGTGGCCGGAGAGATAACCACCGAGACATACGTGGACATCCCCGACATAGTGCGCAACACCATCAAGGGTATCGGTTACTCCAACTCCTCCATGGGCTTTGACTGGGAAACCTGCGCGGTGCTCACCAGCATCGACAAGCAGTCGGCCGACATCTCTCAGGGGGTCACCGCCGATACCAGCCTCTTTGGCGAGCAGGGGGCCGGCGACCAGGGAATCATGTTCGGCTATGCCTGCACCGAGACCCTGGAGCTGATGCCAGCGCCCATTCATTACGCCCACCTGTTGGCCCGCCGCCTGGCCAAGGTTCGCAAGAACGGCTCCCTGGGCTTCTTGCGCCCCGACGGCAAGACCCAGGTGACCATCCAGTACGAGAACAGCGTACCCAAACGGGTGGAGGCGGTGGTGGTGGCCGCCCAGCACAGCCCCGACGTGAAATACAGCACCCTCAAGGACGCCATCATCAACGAGGTGATCAAAAAGGTGCTGCCCGCGGAGATGTTCGACGGCGACACCAAGCTGTTCATCAACACCACCGGCCGCTTCGTGGTGGGCGGCCCCCACGGCGACTGCGGGCTCACCGGCCGCAAGATCATCGTGGACACCTATGGCGGCCAGGGCAGCCACGGCGGCGGCTGCTTCAGCGGCAAGGACCCCTCCAAGGTGGACCGCTCGGGCAGCTACTACGCCCGCTACGTGGCCAAGAACCTGGTGGCCGCCGGCCTGGCCGACAAGTGCGAGGTGCAGGTGGCCTACGCCATCGGCGTGCCCGAGCCGGTGTCCATCCTGGTGAACACCTTTGGCACAGGCAAAGTCGCCGAAGAGAAGATCGCCGCCGGCCTGAGCAAACTTTTTGACTTCCGCCCCGCCCAGATGATTAATCAGCTGGACCTCAAGCGGCCGGTTTACAAAAGGACCGCCGCCTACGGCCACTTCGGCCGCGAAGAAGATGGCTTCACTTGGGAGTTGACCGACCGGGTGGAAAATATCAGGGACTTTTTTGGGCTCAAGGGCTAGAGCGCTTGAGTGGAGTTGATAAATGAAGTGCGACATAGCTGACCACGCCCTGGCCGAAAAGGGCCGCCTGCGCATCGAGTGGGCCGGCCGTTCCATGCCGGTCTTGAATCTGATCAAGAAACGCTTTGAACAAGAAAAGCCCCTGGAGGGCGTGGTGCTGGGCGCTTGCCTGCACGTGACCACCGAGACCGCCAACCTGTGCGACGTGCTCAAGGCCGGCGGGGCCGAGGTGGTCATATGCGCCTCCAACCCCCTGTCCACCCAGGACGACGTGGCCGCCTCTTTGGTGGAAAACAGCGGCATTAGCGTCTACGCCATCAAGGGCGAGGACACCGAAACCTATTACCAGCACCTCAACGCGGTGCTGGACGCGGCGCCCAACATCACCATGGACGACGGCGCTGACCTGGTGAGCCAGATCCACTCCCAGCGCAAGGACCTTCTTAGCGGCATAATCGGCGGCACCGAGGAGACCACCACCGGGGTGATCCGCCTCCGGGCCATGGCCGCCGACGGGGTGCTGGCCTATCCCATCGTGGCGGTGAACGACGCCATGACCAAGCACCTGTTCGACAACCGCTACGGCACCGGCCAAAGCACCATGGACGGCATTATCCGGGCCACCAACCGCCTGGTGGCGGGCAGCTACTTCGTGGTTTGCGGCTACGGCTGGTGCGGCCGGGGCGTGGCCATGCGGGCCAACGGCCTGGGGGCCAAGGTCGTCGTGGTCGAGGTGGACCCCCTCAGGGCCCTGGAGGCGGTGATGGACGGCTATCAGGTGATGCCCCTGGCCCAGGCCGCGGCCATCGGCGACTTCTTTTGCACCGTCACCGGCGACATCCACGTGATCCGCAAGGAGCACTTCCTGGCCATGAAGGACGGGGCCATCGTGGCCAACAGCGGCCACTTCAACGTGGAGCTGGACCTGGAGGGCCTGGCCGAGGTGACCAAGGAGAGCCGCACCATCCGCGACTTCGTGGTGGAGCACACCATGGAAAACGGCAAGAACGTCTATGTCTTGGGCGAGGGCCGCTTGATAAACCTGGCCGCCGCCGAGGGGCACCCCTCCAGCGTCATGGACATGAGCTTTGCCAACCAGGCCCTGTGCGCCGCCTACATGAAGGACAACGCCGCCGACCTGGAGAAGCGGGTCTACGAGGTTCCCGAGTTCATCGACGCCGAGGTGGCCCAGCTCAAGCTGGCCGCCCTGGGCGTGAACATCGACGAGCTCACCGAGGAGCAGGAGAAATACCTCAACTCCTGGAACATGGGGACCTAAAAGCGCCACGGGGCCCGCTACCGGCGGGCCGGTTCGCAACATAAAAGCCGGCGTAGCTCAGGGGTAGAGCAGCTGATTCGTAATCAGCAGGCCGTTGGTTCAAATCCTACCGCCGGCTCCAGCAATATCAAAGGCTTAGGCGAAACCGCCTAAGCCTTCTTTTTGCTCTAGCAATCAAATAGCAATC
>JAHJPG010000078.1 GCA_018819925.1 Pseudomonadota bacterium | reverse complement strand
TATGTTTGTCGTTTTTGGCTATAATCATAGCCGCCATCTTTATCATGCTTCCTTTTGCATATCAATCATTTGGCATTCAGTTGGAAAAAACTACCCTAGCCTTGATAATTCTCGCTCTTGCCCTTTTATTCATGTTCTTTGGATTTCCTGTGGCCTTTGCCATGGGTTTTTTCGGTATGCTGGGTACTTGGTGCCTTACCGGTGCGGATATTGCATTGGGATCGGTGCGATTGCAGAGCTATGACAGTGTTGCCGAATATTATTTTTGTGTAATTCCCTTTTTCATTTTAATGGGGCTATTTTGTCTCAATGCCGGTATAAGCAAGGCACTATTCAAAACGGCTCACATGTGGTTGGCTAGGATTCCTGGCGGGTTAGCCATCGCAACCATAGTCGGCTGCGGAGGATTTGCTGCCATATGCGGAGACAGCATGGCAAATGCGGCAACCATGAGTTCCGTTGCTTTACCCGAAATGAAAAAATATAATTATGATGATTCCCTGGCGACCGGTTCCGTAGCCGCAGGCGGGACCCTGGGAATCCTAATACCGCCAAGCATTGGGTTCATTGCTTACGGAATTATTACTGAACAATCGGTGGGTAAACTTTTCATGGCTGGCATTATTCCCGGCCTGATTATGATTGGTTTATTTTCCATAATTATTTTTTTACGATGCAAACTAAATCCTAACTTGGCGCCTACCACCAAAGCCTTCACTTGGTTGGAAAAAATATCATCAATCAAGGGAACTTGGAAAGTAGTTGTACTCTTTGTGATGGTTATCGGGGGAATATATTCAGGGATAGTAACACCTACGGAGGCAGGGGGGGTTGGTCTTGTGGGGGCTTTAATATTAGCGATTTTATCCTCATCTTTCACCTGGCCTAAATTTATAGAATCAGTGATAGTCGGAATTGAAATGTCAGCAATGATAATAACCTTGTTAATCGGCGTGGCGATTTTGGGAAACTTTATAACGCTTACCGAGTTGCCGATTAACTTGTCTAATTGGCTAGAATCGTTGAATTTACCCCGCTATGTATTTTTTGCCAGCGTCCTCGTTTTATACTTTTTCCTCGGCATGGTTATGAATATCATACCCATGATAATGGTGACGTTGCCTATCATATTTCCATCCATAATTGCTCTAGGGTTTGATCCAATATGGTTTGGAGTTGTAATGGTTATTATGATGGAAATGGGACAAATTTCACCGCCCGTTGGAATTAATGTATTTGTGATCCATTCATCAGTTGGCGACGTTTCCATGGGCACCATTTTTCGAGGTGTAACTCCATTTATAATAATGCAGGTAATTACAATAATTATATTGACCTTGTTTCCAATTGTCGTGTTGTTTTTACCTGAGCTCATGGATGCTCTCCCTGCTATAAGTGGTTAGGTGCTAAGCATGGGATAAAGTATGCCATAACGTACCGATACTGTAGGTAGTGTTTCAACAGGAAGAAACTCGGATGTAAACAATTATTAGAAAACCACTCAACACAATGATGCTCTAAGGAGAATCGTTTACATGACGTATAATATTGAGAAGGTAGCAGTAATTGGCATGGGTATTATTGGTACTCAAATAGCCATACAGGCAGCATGTTATGGCTACCAAGTGTCTGGGTTCGATGAAGTAAAAGGCTCCTTTGAAAGATCCAATGACATCATTCTATCATCCATTAAAGCCCAAAAAATGCTTCCTGTAACTGGACTGGAAACCTGGCATCAAGGTCTCGCAAAAGTTAGCCTAACCAGTGAGTTGGAACAGGTGTTGGCTGATGCTGATTTAGTGATCGAAGCAGTGCCCGAGCAAATGGAATTGAAACGGGCGATTTTTGCAAAACTGGACCGCTTGTCACCTGAACGAACAATTTTAGCGACAAACAGTTCAACCATACCGATATCTAAAATAGAAGACGTTACAAAAAAGCCTTCTAAATGCCTAAACTTGCATTTTTATTTTCCCGCTTTGGGCATGAATTTGGTCGATGTCATGGGGGGGCGCCATACCTCGATAAAAACGATTGAAACCTGCATGAAATGGGTGCGTTCCATAGGCTGCATACCTATTCGACTTAAAAAGGAGACCTTTGGCTTCTGTTTGAATCGGATACAGCACGCCGCAAGGCGAGAGGCGATGCGTATGTGGGCTGATGGTAATGTTGACTTTGAAGATATGGACAGGGCGTGGATGACTTGGACCGGCATGCCCTTTGGACTTTTCGGTATGATGGACCAGATTGGATTGGACGTAGTATACAATGTTGAATTGAGTTATTTCAATGAAACAAAGGATCCTAAATATAAGCCACCTACGGCTTTGAAAAAAATGGTTGAAAATTGTGAACTCGGTTACAAAACTGGCAAGGGATTTTATAGTTATCCCGACCCAGAATATAAAGAACTGGATTTTTTATCCACAGGAAAATCTGACGTTAGTAAGTAACTCTAAATGGCCAATTCAAGCCGGACAACGTTCAAGCATACTGATTTAAAATAAAAAATGCTTGAAAAACATATTGTCCACAAAAAAGGCAACCTGTACTAATAATGTACGGGACGTTTTGGTAACATATTGTAATCCCAATAAAAAAAATGGCATGTAATTTGCTTTAATATATCTTAAACCATACTGCAGGGGTCGATGCCTAATTTTACAATGGCGTAGCTTTGATGGACCATTGATAGTTGATAACTGAAAATAGCGTACTTTTAAAACAATGGCAAGTAAGCAATGCATGCATTCAATTTCTATTTAATCGCATTCTTTTGCTGGCTCAAACCGTAATAGAAGGAGAAAGACATGTCCAAACAAATAATTTTAGAGGGTGTTGCGAGAGCCAAGGGCCGCACGGCGGGAGAAGCTTTGGTAAGCGCACAGCCCCTCAGTTGGGCGCCGTTCACCATACCAAACGAAACAGGCGTCATTAGTATTTTCGGTCACGAACTCAGCGGACAAAGCACCAAGGATAAAATTGTAATTTACCCCACGATAAGCGGATCTACTACGGGGTCCATGGGTCTCTATTTTAAAGTCAAACAATCTCAAGTCGGGCCCAAGGCTATCATTTGTCGAAAGGTTCACCCAATCGACATCGGCGGGGCCATCGCGGCTGAAATACCTGCGATTGACAGTCTCAGCGGCGATCCCATCTCGGAGATCCGGACAGGGGATTGGGTGGAAATTCAGGCAGACGAGGTCGGTAAGCCCGCCATCGTCACCATCACACCCAAGGCGTGACACCCATTACAATTAGGCTGTAATGCCTTTATTTCGCGGAGGGGCCCAGATGAAGTTGACGGATTACCAAAAGGAAATGCTGGATGGCGTTCACGGCCAACCCAAAAGTATTGCCATGGAGAGAATGGTGGACTTTGGCGTGGCCGTCGAAGCCGAGGAAATGGCAGAGCTATCCAACGTACACTTTGGCACTTGCATGTTGATGCCGCGCTCGACTCCCGATTATTACAAATATGAGTTGGGAAACAGCCCGCTGACCGAGGAATTCATTAATATGGGCGCAAAGGTGACAGACAATCCAAATTGTATATGCTCTACAGACCCGCATATCATGCAAATGGATAAGTACGAAGAGGAAGGTTACCCCTGGAACCATAAATATTTTAAGTTGCCACAAGCGATTTATGAAGGCTTTGTAAAAGGGTACAATGAATGCAAGAAAATGGGTTGGGTGCTGCCGCAATCGTGTACCCCGCACTTCAATACGGTTATCCCCAAAAAGGACGAATATGTAGTCTCGGTAGAATCCAGCTATGCTGCTTACATCAACTCCATTTTGGGGGCCAGGGCAAACCGGGAAAATACGGTGACCTTGCTCTACGCGGCAATAACCGGAGTGCATCCAAAATATGGCACCATGTTGGATGAAAATAGGGTCCCAAAAATTATTTTTGAACTCGAAGATGACGTAAAGGAAAATTTGATTTACTCGGCGGACTGGGCAGCTCTGGGAGCGGCCATAGCAATGAAATGCAAGGATCAGGTCCCTGCCATTGTCAATATTCCCAAGCCTATGAGCAATGAGGGAGCCAAGCTGCTTACCGGCTGCGCCTCCCCCGGGATGAACGATCCTATAATGCACCTCATTGGCATTAGCCCCGAATCCCCCACCTTGGAGGCCGCTTTTGGCGGCAAAATCCCCAAGAATGTTGAGAGAATTATCCTAAGCCTGGACGACATAAAACACGTCTACCAAACTCTTTGTTCGGCCAAATCAGACAAGGTAGACATCGTGCACGTTGGATGCCCTCACCTCACCTATTACGAGATTCGGCAAATCGCCAGCATGATAGAAGGAAAAAAAGTTAACGACAATGTTTATTTTTGGGTGCAGACGGACACTCCTACGTATTACATGGCTCATCACCACGGTGAGGCTGATATCATTGAAAAGGCCGGCGGGAAAATATATCACTCTACCTGTTTTGGCCTCCTTCCTATCCGCGACTGGGGCAACGATCTCAATATAGCCACCAACAGCTTCAAGGGAGTCAAACTTTTCGGGGGACAGGGGCAAGGCTGGATATTTGGTGCAATGCCTGATCTTATTAATGCAGCCGTTACCGGCAAGTTTGAATCTACCCGTTGGTGATAAAAGGCTACGCTACAATATTGGAGCAGGCCGAAATAATGACTGTATTCGGGCAAACTATACTGGACATCCTGGGAACTGAAAACACGGCTAAAGAAGACCAAAACATCTTTGACCGATTTGTGCATCGGCTCCACAAAACTGTATTGACGCAACTAAAACCCCTTCGGTCGGCTGCGGGCGCACTTGATACTGGGAGGCTTTAAATGGGTGCTTTGCAAACACTGATCAATTACGGGGAGGGCAACCCCAACGCCACTGTCGGGGAGTGGAAAAGGGCGGGGGACAAAGTCCTCGGCTACTGGTGCTCATACATACCGCCAGAGATCATATACGCCGCCGGCGCGCTTCCCTACCGTGTCCGTGGCTGCGGCGCCACGGGCACGGACAAGGCCGACCACGACATGTCCCCGGTGTGCAATTGCTCTTTCCCGCGGGCGGTGCTGGAGTTGGCTCACAACGGCACTTACGATTATCTCGACGGCATCATCGGCATGAACGGGTGCGACCACAGCCGCCGTGCTTTTGAGCTTTGGGTCGAGCGGCTTAGTCCCCCCTTTCATCACTTCGTGTATGTTCCCCGGACCCAGAAAAAGGCATCCGTGCAAAAGTACGTGGATGAACTTAATAAATTCAAAACCATTCTGGATAAGTTTTTCGGGGCTGAAATAAACAGCGAGGATCTGCACGAATCCGTGGCCCTTTATAATGAAAACCGAGGCCTGCTCAAGAAGGTGCAGGAACTGTTCAAGCGGGACAATCCGCCCATAACCGGAACCCAGCGCCACCACATCGTCAACGCATCGGTGAGCATTCCCCCCCAGGAACTCAACCGCCTGCTGCGCGAACTTTTGGAGGAATTGGCACAGATGCCGCCATCGGCGGACAAGAAGGTGCGCATCATGATCGCCGGTTGGGTTGGCGACGATACCCTGGTGCATCAGGCCATCGAGGATTCAGGTGGCGTGGTGGTCATTGACAATTGCTGCTTTGGCGCCAGATCGTTCATGGATCCTTTGCAATACGATCCCGACCAGCAGATGGAATCCATTGCGCGTTCCTACCTGGGCCGCATGAGTTGTCCGCGCATGTTCGCCTCCTTCAGCGAACGCTTTGGCGAGATTGAACAGTTGGCCAAGGAGTACAACGTGGACGGAATCGTGCATACCCGTTTGCAGTTTTGCGACCTGCACGGAATCGAAAACGTATTCCTGAACCAGAGAAAAGGGCAGATGGACATACCGCTCAGTTCCACCCTAGTGTTGGACTACATTGGCCAGGATGAAGGACGCGTCCGCACACGCATGGAAGCGTTTGTCGAGCAAATCAGGGGGTAATACCTTTTGATTCTCCCAAAGGAGCAACTCCATGTCTTCGTATAAAGGATTCCAGTTCAAGACTTATGATTTTTCCAAGAAAATCGATACCACCGTCGATCTCATCGATTTGATCGACGAACTGGTGGGCGGGGACATAAAGAGCCGGCCCGAGCAGGTGCAGTGGATCTTCGACCCCTTGCTGCAGGCCATCGAGGAACTGAAATTTTGCCAGGCAAATCCCGACAAGGTGGTGTACCGGCACTTCACCTTCGCGCCGGAAATGATCTACGCCATGGACTGCGTGTCCTTTGTGCCCGAGGCGCTGACCTTCATCCTGCCAACCGAATATCTTTGCGCCCTGGTGGATGAGGGGCGCGACCTGGGCATGCCCGACCACTGGTGCGGCTTTTTGGGCGGGGTGCTGGCCCCCTTGATGTACAAACGCCTGCCCCAGCCCAAGGCCATCCTGCACTGCAACCAGCCCTGTGACAACAGCGTGGCCCAGGGCACCGTCTTGGCCGAGACCTTTCCCGACACCGAGATGTTCATCCTGGACAACCCCTACACCGACGATGAAGAGGCGGTCCAGTTTTGCGCCGACCAGCTTCGCGAAGGCTTCAGCTACATGGAGCGCATGACCGGCAATAAGCTGGACCTGGACCGCTTCCGGGAGGTCATGAAAAACTCGGCCCGGGCCTATGAGCTCATCTATGAGATCAACGAACTCAAGAAAGTATCGCCTTGCCCCATCCCCACCAGCGCCATCCTGCGGGTTACCAGCGTGGCGTTTTACGCGCTCACCGGCACCGAACGACTGGTCAAGTGGCTGGAAAAGCACCTGGCCGACGCCAAGGAGCGGGTGGCCAAGGGCATCGGCGGCTTCCGCGAGGAAAAACTGAGGGTGGTTTGGACCATGTCCTGGCCGGTATTTGATTACAGCGTCTACGACTGGATGGAAGAAGAACACGGCGCCATAGCGGTGGCCTACCATTCAGCCGAACCCTTTTATCAACCGCCGCCCGACCTGGATTACAGCACGGCTTCCTATGATGAGTTATTGCGCCTTTTGGCTCTGCGCAACAATAATCACTCCATGGGACGCCAGGGCCGCGGTTCACTCAATACCTTTGTCAACGACAACATAAAATGGTGCCAGGAGTTTAAGGCCGACGGCGCCATCTTCGCCGGACACTGGCAGTGCCAGGCCAACTGGTCTTCGGCTCAGATCACCAAGGAGAAGCTGGCGGACCAGGGGATACCCATGCTAATGATGATGGTGGATCAGTTGGACCCTCGCGTCGTATCTTCGGACCAAATGGCCTCACGCCTGGATCCCTTCCTGGAAATGTTGACCGATAGAAAAATGGCACGCTGAGAAAACGGGCAAGGTGCGCGGCGGGCTAAGGGCAATCCAAAGAGCCTGATTCTGCCCGCACGGCCCAACAACTTAGAAGGGACATTATAACCATATGGCCTTAGTGGCAGGATGCGACGTGGGGTCGGTCTCGGGCAAGGCTGTTTTGTTCGACGGCGAAAAAATCGTTAGCAGCGCGGTCATACCAGCCCGTCCCGTCCCGGTGGTCACCGCCAGCGAGGTTCTGGACCTGGCCGCCGGCCAGGCCGGCGTCACCCAGGCCGATATCGACTATTTGGTGGGGACGGGATATGGCCGGGTGAAGGTGCCCAATGCCCAAAAGGCGGTTTCGGAGATAACCTGCCACGCCAAGGGGGCCGCCTTTTTCAACAATGACGTGGCCACGTTGATCGATGTGGGCGGTCAAGACTCCAAGGTCATTTCTTTGGGTTCCGATGGTAGCGGCAGGGTCATGGAGTTTTCCATGAACGACAAGTGCGCGGCAGGCACGGGGCGCTTCTTGGAAGTCATGGCCAAGGTTTTTGAAATACCCATAGAGCAGTTCGGCGAGGCGGCGCTTCGGGCAAAACGTTGCCTGGCCATCTCCAGTCAATGCACCGTGTTCGCTGAAAGCGAGGTGGTATGCCTCATCGGCCAAGAGCATGATTTGGATGAGATCATAGCGGGCATCTGCGATGCGGTGGCAGCCAGGGTGGCGACCCTGGTGGGCAGGGTCGGCTTGCGTGAGAAGGTGTACATGTCCGGCGGGGTTGCCAGAAACACCGGGGTGAGGCAGAAGCTGGAACGCCGGCTGGGAGTCAAGATATGGGAGTTGGCCGGCGACCCGCTGATCACAGGCGCCCTTGGCGCGGCCGTCATGGCCATGGAATATCTACAGGGCCACCGGCAGTGAGACGGCTTGCCGGCAGGATGATGAAATGAACCCATCCCACGGATCAGACGATCTTTTGCCCCGATGCCGTTTCCGGCTGGCCGTTACCGGCAAGGGAGGCGTGGGCAAAACCGTAATTGCCGCCATGATAGTACGCCGCCTTAAGGAGCAGGGCCATAGGGTGTTGTTGGTGGATGGGGATCCGGCCATGGGCCTTGCCTATATGTTCGCCGCCGACACCAGCAAGACCATAGGCGCTTTCCGAGACCAAGTCCTTAACAACCCCAAGGTAAAAAGGGAATTGGAGTCTGCCCAGGTCAAGGAGATTATGATCCGGGACACCCTGATCAATCTGGATGAGCAGAGCGACCTGCTGATCATGGGCGCGGATGAAGGGGAGGGCTGCTTTTGCGGAATCAACACCCTGCTGAAATACGGCATAGGGTCCATCGCCAAGGATTATGATGCCATGGTGATCGACTGCGAGGCCGGCCTGGAACAGGTCAGGCGGCGGGTCCTGCACCAGGTAAACCTTTTGCTGATCATCTCGGACATGTCGGCCAGGGGCCTGAAGACGGCGAGCCATTTGGCGAAAGTCGTCGGCCAACAGAATGCCGAGGTGGTGCTCCCGGAGATGGCTGGTTTGATCATAAATAGGTACAAGGGTGTTGATTCTTTTGTCTGCAGAGCCAAAAGTCAGACGGGGCTCAAGCTCCTGGCGACCATCCCTGAAGACGAACATATTTCCGAAATTGATCTGAATGGCCTGAGTATCGACCATTTGCCCTCTGCATCGGCCAGTTATGTCAAGCTCACCGAGCTGCTGGAACAATTGACCAGGACGTTGGTGCTTGGGGACGAAGCAACCTAATCCTTGATTTGCCCGGCATCCTCTAATAAACATCAAGCGACAATCTGGATGGGGCAACGCCGCTGGCCGGGACAACTGGTGAGCGCGGCGGAATTGTTTGGCCGGGCCCAGCGGGCTATCAGGCGGAGATGGAGTATCTGGTCATTTTGTTGTAAAGAGATGAGCGCGATATTCCCAATTTACTGGCCGCCGCGCTCTTGTTGCCTTTGCATTCCGCCAATGCCTTTTTTATTAGAAAAAGTTCGTCCTCATTGATTTTGCTTTTGAGGTTAAACCGAGCTTCATCCGAGCTGAAATGTTGGGATTGCTCGCCACTGGACGCGCGAAACTCGACGATATGTGCCGGCAGATTGTCGATGTCAATCACATCATGATTCCGAATAAGGCAACACGCAAGTTCCACCACATTCTTGAGTTCGCGAATATTTCCGGGCCAGGAATAAGTCTTTAGGGCGGCCAGCGCCGTGTCGGTTATTTGTACGGAGCGGCGTAAATTATTGCCCGCGAAGTCGTTCAGCAGAACCAGGATGTCTTCTTTTCTTTCGCGTAGCGGCGGCAGATGCAAGTTCAAGGCTGATAGTCTGAAATACAAATCCTTCCTGAAACTGCCCTCGTCGGCGATGGACTTGATATCCTGATTGGTAGCCGCAATCAGTCTGAAATCAACGTCTTCCGGAGTTGTAGCACCTAATTTGTCAACCCGCTTGTCCTCCAGCACCCGTAGAAGCTTGGCTTGGGCCACAAGAGGCAATTCGCCGATCTCATCCAGAAACACGGTGCCGCCCCTGGCCATTTGAATCTTGCCGGTTTTGCCGCTGTTGCGGGCCCCGGTAAATGCCCCGGCAGCGTAGCCGAACAACTCCGACTCAAGCAATTCGTTGGGAATGGAGGCGCAGTTAAGGCACACAAAGGGCCCATCCTTGCGATTGCTGGCATTGTGGATGGAGTGTGCGAACAATTCCTTGCCTGTGCCGGTTTCGCCGGTGATGAGCACCGCGCTCTCTGTGCCGGCGTATAGCTGCGCCATTTCCTTGGCATGAGCTAGGGCGTCGCTGACCCCCAGGATATCTTTAAAAGTATATTTGGGGGTGAGCAGGTCAGACAGTTGGGTTTGGTACGAGCGAACTCTTTTCTGCAATATATCCAAGTTCTTGGCCATGTCTTTCAGCTCTGAGATGTCGCGAAAAATGCATTGAGTCAGCGCCCCAATCAGTCTGTTGTCCTTGATAATGGGAATGCGGTTAACCACTAGGGTTCCGCGTCCTTTATAGTCATATTTCCACCCCCATTCCGGTTTCCTGGTCTCAATGACCAACGGCAGGCGCGAGTCCGGAAAGTACTCGGTTATATGTTTGCCATAGGTATCTTTCCTGGGCACGCCTATGAGGTCTTCATATTGTTTATTCATGAAGCGGATGATCCCTTTGGTGTCCACGAACACCAATCCTAAATAGGCTTGGTCTAATATCAATTCCAACATGTTCAACAAGTCTGATAATACCTGCGAGTCAGGACTCTGATCCATGTCCTGGGTGCCGAGTTTTGGGGCGTTCGCATCAAAAGAAATCATGCTATTTTTTCACCTAAATGTAAGGCAGGATTGCAGGGGTCATGTTCTGGATGCCTTGGGAATCATGGTGAAAGGCATGTTCGATTATAGGAATTTGCCCGACAATTGTCTACAATTAAAACAGGATGTACTTAAATTGGACACATGCTTCCTGTAACTTTCTGATTATGCTAAGGATTTACTAGGCACGAAATTTGCTACAAAATCAATGAATGCGCGGCTACCGTAGGTGCGCGGGTTGCAAACGAATATCTGATGTGGAGCGGTGCTTATTGTGACTATAACCATCCTGAACGATCCCATGATGCACCTCATAGGCATCACGCCCGGCTCCCCATCGTCACGCTTCAAGGGCGTGAAACTGTTCGGCGGCCAGTGGTAGGGATGGTTCTTCGGGGCCATGCCCGACCTGATAACTGCTGCGGTGACCGGCAAATTAGTGTCCACCCGATGGTCTTGAGTTCCGGGGCTAATGGGCGGCACATCTTAAGAAGGCGGGTGTAGGAATATGGACGTATTTGAAAGGTTGGCAAAAAAGCTTGACGATCTGCCAGAGGGTTTTCCCGCCACGCCTAGCGGTGTGGAGCTAAAAATTCTGCGTCAGATATTCAGCCCTCCGGAAGCCGAGATGGCTTTAAAGATGAACCCTACGCCCGAAACAGCGGGGGATATCGCCAAACGCTTGGGCAGGCCGGTTGAGGAGATAGAGGCCGCTGTTTACAGCATGGCCAAGAAAGGGCAAATCGCCTCACTGAAAATGGCCGGCCGCCGGATGTTCAAACTGGCGCCATTCGTGGTGGGCATATACGAATTCCAGCGGCAAGATCGGCTCACCAAGGAATTGGTGGCGTTGTTCGAGGAATACCTGCCCGTGCTCAGTCAAAAGGTGGGCGGTCACGGACCTCACTTGACCAGGGTGATTCCCGTGAACAAGGGCATCAAGGCGGACCTTGAAATACTGCAGCACGAGGACGTCCGCCAGATCATCGCCAACGCAAAATCATTCCGGGTGCAGGATTGCATCTGCCGCAGGGAGCAGGGCCTGCTGGGGAACCGCTGTAAGCACTCCCTGCATAACTGCTTGCAATATTCCATGGAAGAGGGCGCTTACGACGATTTCAACCTGGACGGGGACATCATAAGCAAACAAGAAGCTCTTCAACTAATCGATGAGACCGAGAAGGAGGGCTTGATACACAACACCTACAATGTGCAGGACGCCATAGGGGGATTCATCTGCAACTGCTGCTCTTGTTGTTGTGGCCTGATGCGAAGCTTGAAGGAATACGACGCGCCCTACATTTTGGCCCGCAGCCGCTATGTGGCGGTCATAGATGCCGACACCTGCGCATCCTGCGGCACCTGCCAGGAGGAGCGCTGCCCAATGGATGCCATAAGCGAGGATGACGGCGTTTATATGGTCCAGGATGAACGCTGCATCGGCTGCGGGGTCTGTGTCATCACCTGCCCCACCGAGTCGATCATCTTGAAAGACAGGCCGGAATCGGATTGGGCCGAGATCGCTGAAAACATAACTGATTGGGGCAAGATGCGGCTTGCGGATAGGTTCGGCCATGGCGACTAGTTGCCCTGGTTGAGAAAGGCGTCGCCAGTTTAGGCGCCTGAAGTAAGAAGCCATGGCCTTACGGTTAAGATGGCCTCGGTAGGAAGGTATGCTAGGGGTGCTCCCAAACCGTAGGCTGACCATTATTTAGTAAAAATGTATGGACCTTAAAAAATATGAGGCGGATTTGCGAGTGATTTCAGCCGAAAGTTGCCAAGGTGTATGGTCCAACGGTTGCATGGGCAAAGCTCAACGGATAACCTCGAAATTATTCAATTTGGACGGCGGCCTCTGGAGCCCTCTGGCTCTACATTTGAACCCAAGCCATGTCTTAAGGATAATTACCCCATGCAGCGACCCCAACCCAAACCTCCCTGGCTCAGGCGCAAACTGGCCCCCGCCGGTAGCGCCGGCCTGGTGCGGGCCAGCCTTGAGGGCAGTGGGCTGTTCACGGTGTGCCAAGAGGCCCAATGCCCCAACCGGGGCGAGTGCTATGGCCGTGGCGAGGCCACCTTCTTGCTTCTGGGGCCGGCCTGCACCCGGCGTTGCACCTTTTGCGCGGTGTCCAAACAAAAGCCTTCCTCACCCGATCCACAGGAACCGGACAACGCGGCCCGGGCCGCTGCGGAACTGGGCCTGGAGTACGTGGTGCTCACCATGGTCACCCGCGACGACCTGCCCGACGGCGGCGCGGCCCAGGTGGCGGCCACCATACAGCGCCTTCACCAGAGCCTGCCCGGGGTGGGGGTGGAGGCCCTGATCTCCGACCTGGGCGGCAGCGCCGAGGCCCTGCGCACCGTACTGGACGCCGGCCCTCGGGTGCTGAACCACAACCTGGAGACGGTGCCCCGGCTCTACGGCGAGCTGCGCCCCCAGGCCCGCTATCGCCGCTCCCTGGAGGTGCTGGAGCGGGCGGCCGCCGCCGGCATGCTGGCCAAGAGCGGCCTGATGCTGGGCCTGGGCGAGACCCGTGACGAGCTTTTGGCCGTTTTCGACGACCTGCTGGCCACGGGTTGCCGCATGCTCACCCTGGGGCAATACCTGGCCCCCAGCCGCCAGCACCACCCGGTGGCGCGCTACCTGCCGCCCGAGGAGTTTGACTCGCTGCGCGGCGAGGCTCTGGCCCGTGGCTTCGCCGCCGTGGCCAGCGGACCTTACGTGCGCTCTTCTTACTTAGCCGCCCAGCTCTGGCTGCAGGCGGCCGCCGCCTAGGCGGGAATTTCCCGAACAACTCCCCAATATTCGCCGCGCCGGGTGGAGCCGCGCTTCGGCGGGAACCCGGGCCTAAAAGCAACCCTGCCGCGTCTAGCGGGTTTACATTTTTTAATGATGCGTTATCTTTGGCCATAGGTATGGGAACCTATAGATAATATCGATCAAAAGCGCGGCCGCGCCTCGGTTATTGCTATCGCGGAAACGGCCGGGCCATCCCGGAGAACTCATTTTGAGCCTGTGGAAACCCCTCGACCCCAACGTAGCGGAGATACTGAACAAGGCCCAGGACATGGCCGGGATCAGCCTGGAGGAGTCGGTCTATCTGCTCCGCTTGGACCTATGCTCGCCCGAGGTCTATGCCGTGATGAGTCTGGCCAACCGCATGAGCCGGGAAAGCTTTGGCGGCAAGGGCGAGCTCCATTTTCACATCGGCCTCAACGTGGAGGGCTGCTCTTTCAACTGCAAGTTCTGCTCTCTTGCCAAGCAAGCCGAAATTTTCAAGGATAGCCACGAGTTCAGCGAGGAGCAACTTTTGGCCTGGGCCAAGCAGGGCCAAGAGCAGGGAGCCGACGCCCTGAACCTCATGACCACCGGCCGCTATCCCTTTGAACGGCTCTTGGAGTTGGGCTCCTGGCTTCGCCGGGAGGTGCGGGTGCCCCTGGTGGCCAACACCAGGGACATCAACCACCAGGAGGGAGAGGCCCTGCTGGCCCATGGCTTCCAGGGCTTTTACCACGCGGTGCGCCTGGGCGAGGGGGTGGACACGCCTTTCGCGGTGGAAAAACGCATCCAGACCATCAAGGTGATTACTGACGTGGGGCTGGAGTGGATGAACTGCATCGAGCCGGTGGGGCCCGAGCACCAGCCCGAGGAAATCGCCAGGCTCATGCTTCTGGCTAGGGAGATGGGGGCCACCTACTCCGGGGTGATGCGCCGCATCAACTTCCCCGGCTCCCCCCTGGGCCACCACGGAATGATCACCGAGTTGGAGATGGCCCGCATGGTGGCGGTGAGCCGCCTGGCCATGGGGGACGTGGCCAAGGCCCACTGCACCCATGAGCCCAATGCCGCCGCCCTTTTGGCCGGTGCCAACCTGTTCTTTCCCGAGGTGGGCTCCAGCCCGCGCGATGCCCAGTCGGACACCGGCAAGGGGCGGGGACAAAACCTGGCCGATTGCGCTCGCATGCAGCGGGAGATGGGCTGGGATCCCAGCCTGCCTTCCAATTGTTTTGGCCAACCCCAATCCGCCGCCACGGAGAGCGGTTTATGCTCCACCCATTACCACGGCCTGCCCTGAACCAAGCGTTGGTATTTTGAAATGAAGCCGGCACAAGGGGATCAAATGCGCAAGTCACCGAGTTTGTGGGCAAGCGTTATGCTGATCGGCGTCTTGTTATTGGCCGCCGGGCGGCCCGCCCTGGCCCAGTCGCCCTGGCGGGTGGGCACCTGGAAGACCGCCCAGACCATCCAGCCCTTCTTCTACCAGCAGTTCCTGCCCGGCCAGAAGTTGGAGGTTTTCCCCTTCACCAACCCGGCGGACCAAAAGATGGCCCTGCTGGCCGGCAGCCTGGACATGTGCGGGACCACCCTGGCCCACGCCATCCATTCGGCCTCGCGCGGCGAGCCGGTGGTGGTGGTGGCCGCCCTGTGCAATAAGTGCTCTGCCCTGGTGGTGCAAAAGGACAGCCCCATCCAGAGCATCAAGGACCTGGCCGGCAAGAAGATCGGCTACGTGCCCGGCACCATGCACGAGATACTCCTGCGTGAGGCCCTGACCAAAAACGGCATCAATCCCAACAAGGACGTGAAGCTGGTCCGGGTGGACTTTTTCGACATGGGCCTGGCCCTGGCCCGGGGCTCCATAGACGCCTTCCTCTCGGGCGAGCCTTTCCCCACCTTGGCCGTGCTCCAGGGCTATGGCCGCATCCTGGCCTATCCTTATTACGGTGGGGGCGTCGGCGCCATCAACGCGGGCATGCTGGTCACCAAGGAGACCATAGACAAGCATCCCCAGCTGGTGGCCGCCCTGGTGGCCGCCCATGCCGCGTCCACCGAATATCTCAAGACCCACCCCAAGCAATGGTTGCAGCGGGCGGCCACTTTCGGCACGCCCCTGAAGGTGCTGGAAAAGGCCGCTCCCAACATGGAACTGGCCTGGAACATGGACCAGGGGTTCATCAAACGGGTGCGGGCCCTGGGCGGGCGCATGAAGGCTCTGGGCATCATCAGCCGCGAACCGGATTACCATAAGCTCATTGACCTGAGCTTTGTTAAGGGCGTTAAGCTTAAAAACTGATGCCAAGCCTGGGACCAACCAAGAGCGCCTCCCGCGGCAAGCCGGTGGCCGCCATCCTGCTGCCCTGGCTGTTGCCCGCCTGCGCCTTTGGAGTCTGGGGTCTACTCAGCCTGGGGGGCCTGGTGCCGGCCTATTTTTTGCCTCCGCCCGGCCAGGTGCTGGACACCGCGGTCAACTACATCTTCGCCCCCCAGGGCAGTGCGCCCTATGCCGGCCGCTTCCTGGATGATGCCATGGCCAGCCTGGGCAGGGTGGGGGGAGGCTTCGCCCTGGCCGTGCTGCTGGGCCTGCCCCTGGGGCTCGTTTCCGGCCGCCTCAAGTTTATGCGTCTGTTCCTGGACACCTTCATCAACGGGGTGCGGGCGGTGCCCGGCATCGCCTGGTTGCCCCTGGCCCTGGTGTGGTTCGGCATCGGTTTCAAGACCACGGTGTTTCTGGTCTCCCTGGCCGCGTTTTTTCCCATCTACTTGGGAGCAGCGGCCGGGGCCATTCAGGTCAACCCCCTGTTCCTCAGGTCCGGGTCCATGATGGGCCTGGGTAAAACCCGCCTGATTTTCACGGTGCTCATCCCGGCGGCCATGCCCCACGTTATCATCGGGCTCAGGCTGGGCCTGGGCATCGCTTTCGCCTACCTGGTGCTGGGCGAGTTGACCGGAGTGTCCGGCGGCCTGGGGGCGGTCATCATGGACGCACGCATGCTGGGCCGGGTGGACATAATCATCATGGGCATCCTGCTCATCGCCGTGATCGGGCGTGTCTGCGACCTGGGCCTGGTGGGGGGGCTCAAGTTTTTCAAAAGTGTGCGCAGACTGTGATGGGGCGGGATGTACGAGATAAGGCCGTAGCGCCATGCCTGAAGGTGGAGGGGGTGAGCAAGAGCTTTCGGGTCAACCGCCACCGGGTCAAGGCCCTGGAGCGCATTTCTTTTGAGGTCCGCACCGGCGAGGCGCTGGGCATCCTGGGTCCCAGCGGCTGCGGCAAGACCACCCTGCTCAACATCATTGCCGGTTTCCTGCCCCATGACGAGGGCAGGGTGCTAATGCACCAGCAGCCGGTTACCCGGCCCGGCCCGGAGCGGGGGGTGGTGTTTCAGGAAGACGCCTTGTTCCCTTGGCTCACCGTGGCCGAGAACGTGGGCTTCGGTCTGCGCAACGGGCATGGCAAGGGCGACCGCAAGGGCAAGGTGGAGCGCATGCTGGGCCTGGTGGGGCTGGAGGGTTATGGCCGCTATCTGCCCCGGGCCATATCCGGGGGCATGAAGCAGAGGGTGGCCCTGGCCCGGGTGCTGGTGCTCGGACCGGCCGCTTTGCTCATGGACGAACCCTTCGCCGCCTTGGACGCCCAGACCCGGGCGGACATGCATGCGCTGCTCATTTCTTTGCAGCGGCGACTTCGGCAGACCGTGGTGTTCGTGACCCATGACCTGGAAGAGGCGGTTAAACTGGCCGACCGGGTTTTGGTCATGGAAAAGTCGCCGGGCAGGCTGCGCCAGGAGTTCGCGGTGGAACTTCCCCGCCCACGCGATCTGGATTCGCCCGAATTCTTGGATATCAAACGCTCCATATACGGCAGCCTGTGCGGGTGCGGTGGCGACCTCCCCGCAGATTCTTAATTTCTCTTTCGCCGCTGATCAAAAATTCAAACTACCAGGCGCACCCTAGCCGTTTGCACGCCGGCCCCAGACTTGCTGCGCTTGGAGTGAGCGGCAATTCACCATCAGACATTTGGAAGCGAATTAATGGCCGTGGCGGTGCGATCGGAGGCATCCTCGGCTGAAAAGGGCATTTAGTGCTATAATCGCCCAAAAAATTTAGGATAGAATTATCCATAGTTAACGGTTTTTGAGGTGGAACATGCCAACCGGCCGGAAGCAAAGCCAGAAAAAGCTCAGGGTGGCGGTAATCGGCGGCGGCAAACGGTGCCGGTCCATGCTGGAGATGTTCGACTCCAGGCGTTTTCAGCGACTGCGGGCGGAAATCGTGGGCGTGGCCGATCTGAACCCCGAGGCCGAGGGGTTGCGCCTGGCCCGGGAGCGGGGCATATTCACCACCACTGACTGCGCCGAGTTGTTTAACTTGGAGAACCTGGATCTGGTCGTAGAACTCACCGATGAACAGGAGCTTTTATCCAATCTGGCGGCCAGCAAACCAGAGTCGGTAGGCGTAATCGGGCACACCGCCTCGCGCCTATTTCATGATGTGGTTTCCCTGTACCAACAACTGGAGCAAACCGAGGACGAGGCCAGCATGGCCAGATGCTTCAACCAAGTCATGGTGGACGCCACCGGCGAGGGGGTCCTGGTGCTGGACGGCGACTACCGCATCGTGCGGGCCAACCAGGCGGCCCTGGCCACGGCCGGCCTCAGCCGGGAGGAGGCGCTGGGCCGCTACTGCTTCCAGGTGAGCCACCAAGCCATCACCCCCTGCGACAGCCCGGAAAACCCCTGTCCCATGAAGCGCACCCTGGCCACTGGAAAAAGCGCCCACGCCATCCACGAACACGCGCAACAAGACGGCTCGACCCATTATTGCGACGTGTCCACCTATCCCCTGGTCAACCGCAAGGGAGAGGTGGTGCAGGTGTTGGAGCTTTTCCGCGACATTACCGACGACCTGGCCCAACGCATGGATCGGCGCACCGCGGCGATAAAGGCGGACCTGGCCCGCCTGGTTCAAGAGGACAAACTCCTCGCCCTGGGTAAGCTGGTGGCCTCGGTGGCCCATGAAATAAACAACCCCATCTCCTCCATCTACAATTTCGTTAAATTGATGCACAAGGGCCTGGCTAATGGACGCACCAAGGCCAAGGATCTGCTCGACTATCAGGGCTACCTGGATCTGTGCGCTCAAGAGGCCCAACGGTGCAGCCGCATCGTGGACAACCTGCTCTCTTTTGCCCGCCAGCGCAGCCCGGCCCCCTGCGTCCTTAACTTACATGCACTATTGGACACCACCGTCCTGCTCACCGGCCACCGCATGGAGCTTTCCGGTGTGGAATTGAAGCTTTCCGTGCCCGCCGAGGGTTTGGATGTGTGGGGTGACGCCTCGCAGCTCCAGCAGGTGTTCACCAACCTGATTTTCAACGCCTTGGAGGCAATGCCCCAGGGAGGCTCCCTGGAGATCAGCGGCGGGGTGCTGCCCCAGGAGGCCAAGGTGTGGCTGGAGTTCCGCGACAGCGGTGAGGGCATCCCCCAGGAAAGTCTGCCGCGCATATTCGAGCCCTTTTTCTCCACCAAGGCCGACGGCCACGGCGTGGGTTTAGGATTGAGCATGGTCTACGGCATCATGCGCGAGCATCACGGCCAGGTGGAGGCGGACAGCGAGCTGGGCTGCGGCACCACCTTCCGCCTGGTGCTGCCCCTGGCCGGCAAAGGGGAGGAGTTGGGGGAGGGAGAAGGGAAATGAGTACCCCGCTACGGGTGTTGGTGGTTGACGACGAGCTGGCCATGCGCGAGTCAATCGCCGCCTGGCTGGTGCAGGATGGCCACCAAGTTGGCAAGGCCGAAGGAGGTCGCGAGGCCCTGGGCCTGATGGAGCAGCGTGAGTTCGACCTGGCCCTGGTGGACATCAAGATGCCGGGCATGGACGGCATCGAGCTGCTGAGGCGCGTAAAGGAAAGCCACCCGGACGTCCTAGTGATCATCATCACCGCCTATGGCTCCATCGAGTCGGCGGTGGATGCCATGAAGGCCGGGGCCAGCGACTACCTGCTCAAGCCCTTTGACCCTGAACATTTGATGCTGTTGCTGGAAAAGATGGGCCGCCAAAAGCGCCTAATGCAAGAGAATAAAATGCTGCGCCAGCGCCTGGCCGAGGGCCAAATGGCCGGCTTCGAAGACCTGGTGGGCGGGTCGCCGGCCATGCTCAAGGTATTCGGACAGATCGAGGAAGTAGCCGCCACCGAGGCTCCGGTGCTAATCGTGGGCGAGACCGGCACGGGCAAGGAGCTGGTGGCCCGGGCCATACACAACCGCAGCTCCCGCTCCTTTGGGCCCTTTGTGGCCATAAACTGCGGGGCCCAAAGCGAGAGTTTGTTGGAGAGCGAGTTGTTCGGGCACGAGCGCGGGGCCTTCACCGGCGCGGTAAAGGCCCGCCGGGGCCACCTGGAGATGGCCGACGGCGGCACCCTGTTTTTGGACGAGGTGGGCGATATATCCCAGAAGATGCAGGTGGCTCTACTGCGGGTGCTGGAAAATGGCAGCTTTTTACGAGTGGGGGGCGGCGATCCCCTGACCAGCGACTTTCGCCTGATCTGCGCCACCCACCGCGACCTTCCCGAACTGATAGCAGCAGGCGATTTCCGGCAGGATTTTTACTACCGAATAAACGTATTCTCTTTGACCGTGCCGCCCCTGCGCCAGCGCCGGGAGGACATCATCCCCCTGGCCGAGCACTTTATCGCCGTTTTCTCCCGGGAGACCGGCAAGCCGCCGCCGGAGTTGGACGACAAGGCCAGACAGGCCCTTCTCAGCTATGCCTGGCCGGGCAATGTGCGAGAGCTGCGCAACATCATGGAGCGGGCGGTGATCGTGAGACGGGGCGGTCTGATCAAGCTGGAGCAACTCGCCTTCCTAGAGGAGGGGCCCAAGTCGGGCTCCGCTCCCCTGCGCTTGGCCGAAATCGAAACCGAGCACATCCGGCGGATCCTGCAGGCCCACCAATGGAACATAACCCAGGCGGCGGCAATCCTGGGCATAGACCGCACCACCCTGGCCCGCAAGATCAAAAAGGCCGGCCTGCGTTCACCATGATTCACGGCATTCGGGTATGGCCAAATTCCATCGCCAGTGTCGTCGATTAGCTCCATGGGTTCTGAATCGGACATGTCCTCCAGGGTCATGCTTCCCCCCCAAGTGGAAGTGGTCCCCTTCGGCCTGGTGAGTTCCACCGCCGCCCAGGTGGTGGCGGCCAACCTCCAAGCTTTGCTGGAATTGAACGTCCTGGTGGTGCAGCCTTGGCCTGAGCCGGCCCACGCCCTAGTCGCGGCCCGGGGGCAATACGACGCCGGGCTCATCCTGAAGGATTTGGCTGCAACCGAGGGCGCCCCCTTGCGCCTCGGGCTAATGGGCAAGGACCTTTGCCTGCCCTTTCTCACCTATGTCCTGGGCGAATCCCAATTGGGAGGCCGGGCGGCGGTGATGTCCCTGCACCGGTTGAGCGATGGGGAGGGGGGTGGGCGCACCACCCGCCACTTGATGCTGGAAAGGGCGGCCAAGGTTGGCCTGCACGAAATAGCACACGTGCTGGGCTTGGAGCATTGCCGCGCCGCCGGTTGTCTCATGAAGTTCTCGGCCGGACCTGCCGGCCTGGACCGGCTGAGGATGGGCTTTTGTCCCGTTTGCCAACGGGAACTGACTCGCCTGAAAATCGAACTGGCCTAAAGGGCCCCGGCCCGCCGGGGACCGGGGCCCGGCTTTTCTAGGCGGAGAGGAAGTCCTTGACCAAGTGCTGCCAGTCCAGGCCCGGCACCGCGCCGTAGATGTCGGGCACCATTCGGCCACCAGTGGCGGCCAGGCGCTGGCCGGTGTCAGCGGTGATCACATCGGACAGGCGCTGGGACTCTTGCTCCATCCAGGCCACGCTATCTTCACCGCTGACCATGCCCTTGAGGTCCCGCTGCAAGCGTATGGGCTCCACCAAAAGCAACCAGCCTTCACCATAGGGCAGGTGGTTGGGTTCGGCGGGATTATCCAGCACCTTGGGGTTGCGGGCCACCACCACACCCTCAATGGGGCTCACCGCCCGGGCCTGATGGCCTGACCGGGAAAAGCCCACCTCCTTGCCCCCACAGGCCACCGCCATGCCCAACTGGGGCAGGCGAAACTCGTCGGCCGGACCGAACAGGCGTGCGGCCAGGTCATCCAGGCCGATGCGCACCCGGCCTCCGTACTCCACCCGGGCCCAGGTGTGACCGGGATGCAAGTAATAGTCAGGGGGCACCTCGAAGCCCGCCGCGTTAACCAGGTTCGCCGCCGCCATGGGCTGGGCCAGGCCCTCGTCGTCCAGCATCTGGTCATAGGCGCACTTGCCGCAATTGTAGTGGTTGGGGCACAGCTTGAAGGGCACGCGGCCGGTGAGCATGTGGCGGCAGTAGCGCTTGTGGGGCGCGGTGTTCTGCCAGTTTTCGCTGGTCCAGTAATCCTCCATGGGTTGCTCCAGGCCGCCGGCATGCCAGCCGTGGACCCGCTTGCGCTGGATGGCCTTGTCAAAGGAACAACTCAGGCAGTCGAAGGCGTTATGACACAGCCGGGGAGCCACCACGCCCGCCTTGGACCATATGCACTCATCGCTGGTCATATCAAACACCATGGGGGCCCGGCTCTTGGTCTTATTTCCTGTCTTGGTGGTCATGGCTTACCTTCCCGGCCTTGGTGGGCCCGCGTGGGTTTTGTTTTGCCTTTCTAATAAGCAGGGTCTGTGCCAAACAGGGTGCGTTGGTATAACATATTGAAATAACGGATTAAAAATGTTGGTTGTCTTGCCGGCGCGGCCGGCAGCCGTGGGCATTTTGCCTTCGGCGACAGCAACTCCGGCGGAAATGCAATTAAATTATAAGTAAAAACAAATGCTTGGGGCTATGTGCGGCAACATGCATCAGTGCGGGCGCAATGCAGCGCAAAGCATTTTTCGGGCGGAGGCGAGGTAAAACGCATCGGTTCAGCCGCTTGTGTCCGGCGGCGCTCAACTCCAGAGAGTTTTCGGGGGAGAATGCTCGCCTCGGATTCACGAAGCGAAAAAAGTCTTGATCTGTATTTTGGGTTTCATGTATGTTTCCATTATAGAAACGCAAGGCGATCGCATAATATAGCCAAACCGCTTAAAAAATATACCGTAAGGCATATTTAGGCGTGGATAGTTTCTAAAAAGGAAATAGGGGCGCCGACTGCGCCTTTGTTTAAAAAACGGCGGGAAGCGCCTAGCCGTGATGGGAAAAGCAAGATGCTCCCAGAGAGCGAAATCGGGGCCAACATAAGAAGAATGCGCACCAGCCAGGGGCTCTCCTTGGATGCCTTGGCCCAGAGGACAGGCTTGAGCAAGGGCTATCTATCCAAGGTGGAGAACTCGGACAAAGCCCCGCCGGTTTCCACGCTCTTGGTCATCGTCAAATCCTTGGGGTCCACCATCTCCGAGGTGTTTGGGGAGGGCCAGGAAAAGGTCACCACTTCGCTGGTGACCAAAGCCGAACGCAAGCCCGTGGCCCGCGACGGCACGGTGTTCGGCTATTCCTACGAGACCCTGGCCCACAAGTACCCCGGCAAGCGCATGGAGCCTTATGTGCTCACCATCCCCGCCGGCTCCACCGAGAGCGCGGTGTTTCAGCACCAGGGTGAGGAAATGATGCTCATGCTCCAGGGCACCATGCACTTTTTCCACGGCAATGACGAATTCATCATGCACCAAGGCGACTGCATCTATTTTGATTCCAGCATCGAGCATTACGGCCTGCCCATGGGCGAGCAGGACGTCAAGGTCTTGATGGTCATCTACCTGCCCGAGTAGGGGCGGCGGAGCAGCATGGGCGACAACGGGCTTAAAAATATTGGCGTTTTGGGCGCCGGCCTCATGGGCCACGGCATCGCCCAACTCCTGGCGGTGGGCGGCTGCCGGGTAAGGCTATTCGACGAAAACCCCCAAATACTGGGCGCGGCCTTTCAGCGCATGGCCGACAACCTGCAAGTGTTTTTGCGCTTGGGCATGATCACCCAAGACCAAATCGAGCTTGCCCTGGCCCGCGTCACCCCGGCTCGCGACCTGGCCGATCTGTGCCAGGGCCAAGACCTTATTATCGAGGCGGTCAGCGAAAACCTGGAGGTCAAGCGCAAGGTCTTTACCTCCCTGGAAGATCTGACCACTCCCCAGTGCATTCTGGCCAGCAACACCTCGGCCATCAGCATCGGCAAGATCGCCCAAGGCCTGGCCCGGCCCGGCCGGGTGGTGGGGACCCATTTCTGGAACCCGCCCCATGTGGTGCCCTGCGTGGAGGTGATCCGGGCCCCCAAGACCGAGGACGCGGTGATGGATGCGGTGTTCGCCCTGCTGCGCCGGGTGGGCAAGCGGCCGGTGCGGGTGCAAAAGGACGTGCCCGGCTTCGTGGGCAACCGCATGCAGCACGCCCTGTGGCGCGAAGCCATCGCCCTGGTTCAAGAGGGCATCGCCAGCGCCGAGGACGTGGACGAGGTGGTGCGCTATGGCTTCGGCCTGCGCCTGGCCTTTTTGGGCCCCCTGGCCACCGCCGACCTGGCCGGCCTGGATCTCGCCTATGAGGTGCATAAGGATTTGTTTCCCCATCTGGACCGCTCCACCGAGCCTTCACCCCTGCTAACCGAAAAAATCGGTAAAGGCGAACTGGGTGCCAAGAGCGGCCAAGGGTTTCATAAAGGGACGCCTGAAGAACTCAGGCAAGTGGTCTCCCGGCGCGACGAGGTGTTGCTGAAGATTCTCCGGGAGATCTTTACCGAGCAATAGCGGACCGCCTCAAGGGGCGGACCCGCAAAAGCCCCCCATCGGTGGGTTGGATCGAGGTTTTGGGCATGGGTAAAGCAGTACGCAAGACAATCATCACCGCGGCGGTCACGGGCGCCATTCACACGCCCACCATGTCGCCTTATCTGCCGGTCACTCCCCAGGAGCTCATTGAAGATATCCTCTCGGTGCATGAAGCCGGAGGCGCGGTGGCCCATCTGCACGTGCGCGACCCTCAAACTGGCATGCCCAACGCCGATCAGGATATTTACCGGGAGGTGGTCAGCGAGGTGAAGCGCCGCTGCGACATAGTGCTGTGCACCACCACCGGCGGAAAGCTGGGCGAACCGGTGGAGAACCGTTCCCGGGTGGTGGCCAATCTTCAGCCCGAGTTGGCTTCCTTGAACGCCGGCTCTTTGAACTTCGCCCTGTTCCATGTGGCCAAGCAACACCAGCAATGGAAGCATTCTTGGGAGAAGGACTATCTGGCGGGCACCGAGGATTTCATCTTTCCCAACAGCTTCTACACCATGCGCAGGTTCCTGGAGATCATGGGCGAGAACGGCACCAAGCCCGAATTCGAGATATACGACGTGGGCATGATCAACAACCTGGCCCACCTTATCCAGGCGGGGCACGTCAAAAAGCCGGTGTATCTCCAGTTCGTCATGGGCATCCTGGGCGGCATCCCCGCCACGGTGGACAACCTGGTCTATATGGTGCAGACCGCCCAACGCCAGATCGGCGACTTCCAGTGGTCGGTGTGCGCGGCCGGGCGTTTCCAGTTCCCCATGACCACCCACGCCCTGCTCATGGGCGGTCACGCCAGGGTGGGCCTGGAGGACAACCTCTACCTAGAAAAAGGCGTGCTGGCCAAGAGCAGCGGCGAGCAGGTGGCCAAGCTGATCCGCATCGCCCGCGAGCTGGGCGTGGAGCCGGCCACCCCGGCCGAGGCACGGGGAATCCTGGGCCTCAAGGGCCTGGACAAGGTCAACTACTGATCCCTCCCATAACTGGGGCGATTTGCTCTCCCCGCCGGGACACCGGCCGGGAGAGCAAATCGCCCGCTTTTTTTGGTGGTATGTTTCGCACCTCACCCCCACTTGGCCTATTCCTGTTTTATCCAGCCGCAACCAAGCCTTATTAATTATATTGGTTCTTGTCTCTGGCCAGGCGGGTCTCCGCTGCCGCGTGGGGCATTGGGGCTCCAGATTAATGCGACAATAAAACCGCTTGACAAAAACCGGAGGTAGTGGCTAAAAATACCTATAAACGAAACAACGTATCACAATGAGAGACACATGCCGGTAAAAGTGGTCGAATCGCTGCTAAAGGGCCTAAAGGTCTTGGAGGTTGTGGCCCGCCACCCCCAGGGCCATAGCCTGCCCGGGATAACCCGAGACACTGGCCTGCCCAAGGCAACCGCCTACCGCCTGCTGCAAACCCTGGTCGCCAGCAATTACCTGCACTATTTCGAGGACACCGCTAAATATCGCCTGGGTCCCAAGGTGATGTCCTTGGGCATGTCCTCTCTGGCCAGCCAGGATATTGCCCCCATGGCCGAGCCCTATTTACAGGAGCTTTCCAAGCGAATCGGCCAGAACGTAAACCTGGGCATTCCCGACGGCGGCGAGGTGGTGTACATCATTCGAATCAAGGTGCGCCGCATCCTGGGCATAGACCTGGCGGTGGGCAGCCGTCTCAGCGCCCACAACACCGCCGTCGGTTTGGCCCTGCTGGCCTTTCTGGAACCCCAGCGTTTGCAGGACATTGTCCTGGAACTCTCCCGTGACCCCCGGATATCCCAACAGATAGGGCTGCGGGGCGATAATCTTTTGGAACGCCTGGCCCGCATCCGCGAGTTGGGCTACGCCCTGGGCGAGGACGAGTACTTCGCGGGGCTCACCTCGGTGGCGGTGCCGGTTTTCAACCAAGCCGGTTACGCCGAGGCGGCCATCAACGTTCCGGTGTTCAGCCAACTTTGCAGCAAACAAGAACTACTGGGGGAATACCTGCCATTGGTGCTTGAAACTGCTCAGACCATCTCCCAACTCCGGGGTCACGCGCCCGGGAGTCAACCAGTTGCAAGGAGCCAACAATGAAGTTCATCGTGAACCGATCTGCCCTGCAGGGGACCACGCGGATTCCGGGAAACAAGTCCGCTTCGGCCAGGGCCATTGTTTTGGGCGGTTTGGCCCAGGGAGCCTCCAGGGTGGGCAACTGCCTGCCCGGCCTGGACAGCTTCTCCATCGTGGAAATGATGAGGGCCTTGGGGGCCAAGATCGATACATCAAACCCCGAGTGCTGGGTGTTCGAAGGCGTGGGCAACCAACCCCAGGTGCCCGGCTGCGTGTTGGACGCGGGCAACTCCGGCACCGGCTATTACCTGATCGCGGCCATCGCTTCCTTGATACAAGGCTGCTCGGTGGTTTCCGGCGACTACCAGATATGCCGCCGGCCTGCCCAGCCGCTTATAGACGCACTGAACGACCTGGGCGCTCAGGTCTATTCCACCCGTGATTCAGGCACCGCCCCCCTGGTGATCAAGGGCCCCATGACCGGCGGCAAGACCAAGTTGCCCGGGGTTAACTCACAGTGGCTCAGTCCCTTGCTTATCGTCGGGGGCCTTACCCGCGACGGCATCACCGTGGTGGAAGACAAGCTCATGGAGCGTCCTTATGTGGACATGACCATGGGTTGGATCAAACGGGCCGGCGGCCAGGTGACCCACGATAATTACGACGTATTCCACGTGCCCGGCGGCCAGAAATACCAAGGGTTCACCGCCGACATACCCGCCGACTGGGGCAGCTCGGGCTATCCCATGGTGGCGGCGGCCATCACCGATTCCAAAGTCACCTTCGTGGGCATGAACCCCGACGACTATGCCGGTGAACGGGCCTATCCCCACATCATCAAGCAGATGGGCGGCAAGGTCACCTTCGAGGACGAGGGCCGCACCGTCACCGTGGAGGGCGGATCCGAACTGCAAGGCATCGAGATCGACTGCTCCGGCACCCCGGACGCGGTGCCCGCCCTGGCGGTGTTGGGCTGCAAGGCACAGGGCAAAACCCGCCTGTACAACATCGAGGCCAGCCGCCTAAAAGAAACCGACCGCACCCGCTCCATCATGGAAGAGTTGATCAAGATGGGCGGCCGTTTCGATGAGACCCCGGACAGCCTGACCGTTTATCACTCCGAGCTCAAGGGCACCCGCATCGACGGCCGCCACGACCACCGCATCGTTATGGCCACCTCCGTGGCCGCCATGATGGCTCAGGGCGAAACCATCATCGACGACGCCGAGTACGTGGGGGTGTCGTTCCCCAACTTCTACGAGGTGATGAGCACCATGGGGGCCAACATCCAGCGCGGGGAAATCGTTTAATCCAGATGGAGGCGAAGGCTTCCAACCGCTTTTTTAATAAAGGTTGGGCCGGACCAGCTCCGGCCCGCACGAGAAACGGGGAGATGAGGATAATGAAAAAAGCTCTAGTAATCTGCATGGCCCTGGCCCTGGGCATGGCCTTGTCCCTGCCGGCCGCGGCCGCGGACAAACGCATCAGCATCGGCACCGCCGGCACCGCCGGGGCGCTCTATCCCATGGGCGTGGCCATGGCCGAAACCATCAACCGTCACGTCCCCGGCTACAAGGCCTCGGCCGAGGCCAGCTCCGCTTCCCTAGAGAACCTGCGCAACCTGGCCCAGGGCAACGTGGACTGGGCCATCAGCCAGAACGAAGTGGCTTTTTTGGCCTATAACGGCCAGGGCAAATACAAGGGCCGTCCGGTTTCGTCGCTGCGCTCCCTGTTCGGCACCCTGCTTTCCTGGGCTCAGATTTTCACCAGCGCCGATAGCAAGATAAACAGCGTCAAGGACTTCAAGGGCAAGCGCATCGGCGTGGGCGCCCCGGGCAGCGGCGGCGAGCGGGCCGCGCTGAAAATCCTGGAGTACTACGGCCTGAGCTACAAGGACATCAGGCCCGAGTTCATGTCCAACGCCGAAATGGTGGCCGCGCTCAAGGACGGCACCCTGGACGCCTTCATCATCACCCATCCGCTTAAGTCCGCCGCTCTGCTGGACCTGACCACCAGCTACAAGGTGAAGATGGTCCCCGTGGCCGACGACGGCTTCTACAAGAAGTACCCCTACTTCAACAAGCTGGAAGTGCCGGCCGGCACCTACCGCAACGTGGACAAGCCCGTGGCCACCCCCACCAGCCGGGTGGTCATGTACACCAGCACCAAGGCCGGACTGTCGGCTGACGACGTCTACGCCATGCTCAAGGGCCTGTGGGCCAACACCGGCGAGTGGACCAACACCCACCCGGCAGTTAAGAAGTACACCACCCTCAAGGACGCGGTTAAGGGCCTGCAAGTGCCCCTGCATCCCGGCGCGGTGAAGTTCTACAAGGAAAAGGGCCTGGACGTCCCCGCCGCCCTTATCAAGTAGGCTTGACGGAAAACAGAACCATGTCAGCGCTCTTCCGCCTGGGCAAATACATCCTGCTTATGCTCCTGGCTGCCCTTTGCCTTTCCCTGGCCACGCCAGGGGAGGGCGGCGGGAGGGCGCTGACTGTTTATAACCCCCAGACCGGGCTGCGGGCCCAGCTTCCGGCCCAGGACCTGAACTACGTCACCATCAGGTTTTTCCATTCCTACGACCGCCAGTGGGTGGAAGAGTCCTTCCGGTTGGTGGGGGGTAAATTTTACCCCTGCGAGGTCTCCTACGGGGCCGACACCTACGATTATCGCGACCAACGCTACCAGAGCCGCGTCCGGGTGGGGGCCCACCAAATTCATCTGACCGACATTAAGCCTCGCTCCTCGGATATTCTGGCCCAGATCGCCACCCGGGTGGCCTTCACCAAACCCCAACAACTGATATTGCACAACGCCAAAGGCAGCCGCGTCTACCTGTTCACTGAGTGGGGTAGCCCAGGCCAACCTTTGGTTTTTCGCATAAAGTGAGGCGAAAATGGCTGCGTCTGACCAGAATAAAGGCCCCAAGCGCCAGCTAACCGGCGTCGCCCGCTGGCTGGTGTTCATCGTAGCGGTTGGTCTGGCATGTTTTCATCTTTACACCGCCGCCTTCGGCGTGTTGTCGCCCCTGTACCAGCGCTCGATACACCTGCTGGGATTGATGTTGCTGACCTTCCTGATCTACCGGGCCCTACCCGGGCGGGGCGGGTCCAACCCCGGGGTGGTGGATTGGCTGATAACCCTGGGCATGATCGCCGTCGCGGCGTTCTTCCTGCAGGCCTTTGTCCCCGAGGCGGTGCTGGAGCGGGGCATCATGGGGCCCACCGAAGTTGAGATTTGGATGGGCGCGGTGCTGTTGGTGCTCATTCTGGAGGGCACCCGGCGTACGGTGGGCATGCCCATCGTGCTGGTGGCCCTGGCCTTTTTGGCCTATGGCGTGCTGGGACCATACATGCCCGACATCCTGGCCCACAAGGGCTACAGCCCCCACCGCCTGGTGAGCTATTTGGTGTGGACCACCGAGGGCGTGTTCGGCATACCCATCGCGGTGTCGGCCACCTTCGTGGTGGTGTTCATTATCTTCGGCGCCTTCTTGGACAAGCTGGGCGCGGGCAATTTCTTCATCCAACTGGCATTAGCCCTCACCGGCAGGCACAGGGGCGGGCCGGCCCTGACTTCGGTGGTGGCCTCCGGCCTCATGGGAAGCATCAGCGGCTCCTCGGTCTCCAACGTGGTGACCACCGGAACCTTCACCATTCCCTTGATGAAGCGCACCGGCTACTCGCCGCTGTTCGCTGGCGCGGTGGAAGCGGTGGCCTCCACCGGCGGGCAGATAATGCCCCCGGTCATGGGCGCCGGGGCCTTTGTCATGGCCGAGCTGCTGGGCACCTCTTACGCCAACATCGCCTTGGCCGCGATAATCCCGGCGCTTTTATATTTCATGTCAGTGGGGTTGATGGTCTACTTCGAGGCCCAACGCAAGCAGCTCAAGGTGCTCGGCAAGGACGAGATTCCCAAGGCTTCCGACACCCTGCGCAAGGGCTACCACCTGCTCATCCCCTTGGTGGTGCTGGTCTACCTGTTGGTCGTCGAACAGCTCTCGCCCATGCTCTCGGGCTTTTATGCCATCTGCACCCTGGTGTTCACCGCCTCGCTCTACATCGTCATCCGCGAAAAACGCCTGCCCTGGCGGGAGATCATCGATGCCCTGGAGCAGGGCATCATCACCGCCGTGCCCGTGGCCATGGCCTGCGCCGCCGCGGGCATGGTCATCGGGGTGGTGTCTCTCACCGGCCTGGGTGTGCGCTTCACCCAGATGGTCATTCACCTCTCCGGCGGGGTGCTCTGGCTGGGCGGGCTTTTGACCATGGTGGCCTGCATCATCCTGGGCATGGGCCTGCCCACCACGGCGGCCTACATCATCACCGCCATATTGGGCGTGCCGGCCCTGACCGACATGGGGGTCTCGCCCTTGCAGGCCCACATGTTCATCTTCTACTTCGCCATCATCTCCTTTATTACTCCGCCGGTGGCCATCAGCGCCTACGCGGCCAGCGGCATAGCCGGCACCAACGCCATGAAAACCGGCTTCCAGTCCTTCAAGTTGGGCCTGGCCGGCTTCATCGTGCCCTTCCTGTTTCTGTACAGCCCCTCCATCGTTTTGGAGGGCAGCGTGATGCAAATCATCCTCAACTCCGCCACCGCCCTGTTGGGGGTAACCGCCCTGGCCGGTGGCTTGGTGGGCTGGTTCTTCATGCCCTTGTCCCCCTGGCTGCGCCTGGTGTTCCTGGCCGCCGCCGTGGCTCTCATCGTGCCCAACGTGCTGTTGAGCATTGCCGGTTTGGCGCCCTTGGTGGTGGTGGCCGTGGTGACCATTATGAAAAAGCGGGGTGGGCAATCCCAGGCGAGCCGTGCCTAGAACAGAGGCGGTCTACCGCGCTTCGCCCTACCGGTGGGTTATCCTGGGGCTCTTGTCCTTTTCCTACCTGCTGGTGTACGTGCATCGCATGTGTCCGGCGGTGTTGTCAGAGGACATCATGAACTCCTTCGGGGCCTCGGGGGCCGCGACCGGGCTGCTGGCTTCGGCCTACTTTTACCCCTACGCCATCATGCAGGCCCCGGGAGGCATGATCAGCGACAAGCTGGGTCCCCGCCGCCTGGTCACCTTGTCCATGCTGGTGGCCAGCCTGGGCTCGGTGCTTTTCGCCTTGTCGGGCAGCGTGGGGACCGCCTTCTGGTCCCGGGTGTTGGTGGGCCTGGGAGTGTCGGTGGTGCTGGTGCCGTCCTACAAGGCCCTGACCGCCTGGTTCCCGGCCAAGGACTATGTCTTGGGCACTTCCCTGGTCATCTCCATCGCCGGGCTGGGCGGTTTGCTGGCCGGCTCTCCCTTGGCCTGGCTCAGCGAGGCCATCGGTTGGCGGGGCAGCTTCTGGGCCATAGCCGGACTCACCATGATCAACGCCTTCTTGGTGTGGTTTTTGGTGCGCGACAAACCCCAAGATTTCGGCCTGCCGCCAGTGGAGCCGGAGGACCTGGAAAACGGCCGCCCCTTGGTGGCCATTCCCCTCGCGCGCGCCCTGGGCATTATCCTGGGCAGCCGGGATTTTTGGCTCCTTGCCGGCTGGTTTTTTTTCAACGGCGGCATTCTCTTCAGCTTCGCCGGGCTGTGGGCCGGGCCTTACTACATGCAGGCCTACGCCATGAGCAAGACCCAGGCCGGGCAGGTCATCAACCTGTTCGCCTTTGGCTGGGTGTTCGGTCCCCTGGTTTTCGCCTGGATCGCGGGCAAGGTGGCCTCGCGGGGGGCTGTGCTGGGGGGAAGCATGGTGGCTTGGGCCGGGTTGACGATATGGATGCTGGCCCGCAACGGCGCCATGGCTTTGACGGAGATTTACGCCTGGAATCTTATATTCGGATTCCTGGGAGCTGGCCCGGCGGGGGTGTGCTTCGCGGCGGCCAAGGAACGCTTTCCCCTGCAGGTCGCCGGCACGGTCACCGGCCTGATGTACGTGTTTCCCATGGCCGGCAGCGCCATCTACCAGCCCCTGGCCGGGGCTATCCTGGACAGTTCGGGCAACATGGGCGCAGGCATGAGCGGTGCCGACTTCACCCCCCTGTTTATGTTTTATCTGGCCTCCATCGTGGCGGGCGGCGTCATGGCTTACTGCGTACGGCCCAGGAGCTAGGACGTTTCGGGCCGCTCCTGGCCGGGAAAACCCGGGGCGGCCCGCTTGTTTTCTGCCCGCACCGGATGGCATTTTACCTGTTAAACTGATTATGAGAGCGCGGCGCCTGCCGCTTCGGCGGCAGGGACGGCCCGGCTTCCGGACCGGCGGGCCTCGTTTACCAAAGAGTTCGGGACGTTTTGCCGGCCTAGCGGGGCCGGATCGCCTACAGCCGGATGGATAGCATCAAGGCGCTGGCCGAGGTTGCAGCCCCACCCTTCCCGGGTTGGGTGATTCGCGGCGGGGCCGTTGATTTGTTGGCAAAGGAGTTGGAACCATCTCGGATCTTCGGTCCAAGCCGGCCATTGCCTTCCCGGCGCGCCTGGCGCGCTACGCCCGGGCTCCCCAGATGGGCCCTAAGATATTGTTTTTCAGCGGGGGCAGCGGGCCTGGACCCCTTAGCCGCGAGTTGATCGCCTACACCCACAACTCCATTCACCTCATCACCCCTTTCGACTCCGGGGGTTCCTCGGCCAAACTGCGCCAGGCCTTTGACATGCCCGCGGTGGGCGATTTGCGCAACCGCATGATGGCCCTGAGTGAACAGGGCCACCGAGGCAATGCCGAGGCGCGCCGCCTGTTCGCCTATCGTCTGCCCAAGGACGCTACGCATATTGAGTTGGCGGAGTCGCTGAAGGCGATGATCAGCGGGCAAGACCCCATGGTGGCGGACACCCCCGAAGCCTTGCGTAAGACTATTCAGCTCCACTTGAGCTACTTCCTTACGGCCATGCCTCCAGATTTCGACCTGGCCGGGGCCAGCATCGGCAACCTGGTGCTGGTGGGCGGCTACCTTGACAATGGGCGCGACCTGGACCGGGTGATTTACCTGTTCTCCAAACTGGCCAAGGTGCGCGGGGTGGTGTGCCCGGTGGTCAACCGGAATTTGCACCTGGCCGCCCGCCTGGCCGACGGCCGGGTGGTGTTGGGCCAGCACCGCCTCACCGGGGGCGGCGAGCCGCCCTTGACCTCGCCCATCGTCCAACTGCGCCTTAACCACGGCCTGGACCAGGAGCGGCCGGCCACCGCGGAGATAGAGCCCAAGGTGAGGCAGCTTATCGCCGAGGCCGAAATGATCTGCTTCCCGGTGGGCAGCTTTTACACCAGCATCTTGGCCAGCCTGCTGCCCAAGGGGGTGGGGGAGGCGGTGGCGGCCAATCCCTGCCCCAAGGTGTTCGTGCCCAACACCGCGCCCGACAAAGAGGTGCTCAACGGCGGAGTGGCCCAACGAACGGCGGAATTGATGGCCGCCCTGGGGGCCGATTCCGGGCCGATGCGGCCCGAGGGGCGGGTGCTGGACTATGTCCTTTTGGATCGCCACTGGCAGGATTATCCCGGCGGTTTGGACCTCGCGGCCCTGGATGCCCTGGGGGTGAAGACCGTCAGGGCCGACCTTATAACCCCGGCCAGCGCTCCCTTTATCGACGGACGCCTCTTGGCCGAGGCCCTGCTTTCCCTGTTTGAGATATAGACGGGCCCTCTTGCCCGTATGGGAGGTCTGGGTGACGAATCGCCAAAAAGAGAAAGTAGAGCATCGCCTCTCCCCAGCCGAAGCGGCTGACTACCTTCGCCAGTTGGCCGACGGCTTGGAGAAGGGGCACATCTCCCTGGGCTCCGATGATCTGGAGCTGGAAGGCGAGGTCATGGTCAAGCAGGAGTTTCAGGCCAAGTCCGGCCTGGCCACCCTCAAGGTAAAACTGAAGATCACCGCCCCCACCACTTCAGAGGAACAGGTGGCCGGGGAGCCGGCGGCCCTTCATGTCCGGGAAGAAACCTTGGTCACCCCCAGGGGTGAGCAAGGTTCTTTCCAGGGAGTGAAAAAGGCGCTGGGAAAAACCTTCGGCAACCTCAGGACTATTCGCAAGGCAGGCGGTTTGCCGTCCAGCAGCGATGTGGCTGCTTTTGCCGCTCAGGGAAGACTGATGTGCGCTTCCGGCCAGTCTGGCCAAGGCTCGGAGTTCTTCCCCCGCATTCTGGCTTCCCTGGAGCAGTTGGAGTCGGCTGCGGCCAAGGCCGACCCCCAGGCCGTGGACGCCGCCCTGGGTGCGTTGGCTCAATACAAGAGCGAATGCCACCGCAAGTTCAAGTAGACAGAGTCTTTCCGCCATCCTGGTTTTTACCGGCCGCATGACTCCATGCGATCGGTGCGTAGGACGCCCGGCAGATTTGTAACCGGATAACGCTTTAATATCACCTGGCAATATTTAATTTTGACCCGCCAAGGCGATTTTGGGCCCGCATGAAAAAACCGCTTGAAAGGCCGGGGTTGTCATGTTAATCATGATGCATGGAAAGCATGTTGTCAGACAAATATGAATTGCAGCAGCCACTCCGGCTGCCCGATCAGGTGGCCGCCATCCTCATGGAAGAGTTGGAAAACGGGGTGCTCAATCCCGGCCAAATGCTTCCCCCCGAGACGGAGCTGGCCGCCAAGTTCAGCGTGAGCCGGGCGGTGATCCGAGAAGCTTTGTCCCAGCTCAAGGCCGAGGGCCTGGTGGAATCTCAACAGGGCCGGGGGGTAATGGTGGTGGGACGGGCCGGGCGGCGGTTTTTCCGCCTGGAAGACCCGGAAAAGTTCGACTCCAAGTCCTTGACCCAGCTCTATGAGCTCAGAGCCATACTGGAAGGCGAGGCCGCTGCCATGGCCGCCGCCCGGGGAGGCGCCAGGGAGTTGGCCAACCTGGGCGAATGCGTGTCGGCAATGGCCCGGGCGGTGGAAGACGACACCATCGGAGCCGTGCCCGACCTGGAGTTTCACCGGGGCATCGCCGAGGCCAGCGGCAACCAGCATCTTTGCGACCTGATGCAGTTTTTAAACGAAAAGCTGCTGGTGCTAATCAAACAGGCCCGAGAGCACTCCCGCCTGAAACCTGGCGTTCCCCGCCAGGTGCAAAGCGAGCATGAAAACATCTATAGGGCCATAGAGGCCAGGGACCCCCAAAAGGCCAGGGAAGAAACCTTGACCCATCTCCGGATGGCCGCGCGCCGTCTGGGGCTGAAGATCTAAGGCGCATTCGCCAGCGGAGCGCGGCCTGAGAGGGGCGCGCGCGCGGGCCATGGGTAGTTTTATAGATGTCAGGCAACCTGGCAGTAATAGGGAGGGGCATTGCCCGCTCCCATCAGCAGGAAAGGCATCACATGCACGAGATAACCTCCCAGCCGCTTGATCTGGCGGATTACCGGCAGGTGCGCCGGGTTCAGGGCTGGCCGGCCATAAATGAGCAATACCAGGCCTACCTTCGCGACGAGTCCAAACTGACCTCCGAGACCTGCGATTATCTTTTCTTTCCCCAGAACGAGGCCGAGTTGGCCGCCGTGGTGCGGGAAATGGCCTCCCAGGGGGTGCCCCTGACCGTGGCCGGGGCCCGCACCGGCCTGGTGGGAGGCAGCGTGCCCCTGCGGGGGGGCCTAGTCTCCCTGGAGCGCTTGAACGCGGTGGAGGCGCTGTATTACGCGTCCTACGCCCGGGAGTGGCGGGTGCGGGCCGGGTGCGCGGTGACCCTCAGCGACCTGAACCAGATGGCCATGAGCAAGCGCTTCCCGGATCTGGAGAGGGCTGGGGACCAGGCGGTGCTGGCCGAGTTGGCCCGCTACCAGGCCGAACCGGGCGATTTCTTCTATCCCCCCGACCCCACCGAGATGAGCGCCTTTTTGGGGGGCACCGTGGCCACCAACGCTTCCGGCGCGCGCACCTACCGCTATGGGGCCACCCGGGACTGGGTGCGCGGCCTTCGGGTGATCCTGGCCAACGGCGAGTTGCTGGATATCCCACGGGGCAAGTATTTCGCCTCGTCAAACGGCCGCTTCACCATCTTCGACTCCCAGAGCCAAGGCCGCCAGGTGCTGGTGCCGGACTACTCCATGCCCCGCACCAAGAACACCTCCGGCTTTTACGCCGCGCCCCACATGGACCTTGTCGATCTGTTCATAGGGTCCGAGGGCATGCTGGGCATCATCACCACCGTGGATGTGGCCCTGTGCCCCCGCACCCCCAAGTGCTCCCTGGTCCAGTTCACCGGCAGCGATGAGCAGGCCCTGGACCTGGTGGAGTCCCTGCGCGGCCAGGACGGGCTGCAACTGGACTTTTTGGAGTTCTACTCCCAGAAGGCCATTGAATTGCTGCGCCGCCGCCAGGCCGAGGAGCCGGTGGCCATGGGCATGCCCCCCATACCCGAAGACGCCGGAGCGGCGGTGTTTTTCGAGCTATCCTTTGACCCCCTGGCGGTTGATCAGGATTTCAGCCTGCTCGCCCAGGCGGTTGAGCGGGTGGGGCTGTCCCTGCAAAATTCCTGGGCCGGCTATGAAATGCGCGAGCTGGCCCGCTTCAAGACCTTCCGCCACATGCTGCCCGAGACGGTGAACCACCTGATTTCCGAGCGCAAGCGCCAGTATCCGGGGCTGCACAAGCTGGGCACCGACCTGGCCGTGCCCGACGACAAGCTGCGTCCCATGTGGAAGGTGTATCAGGAGGCCCTGGACCAGGCGGGGCTGGAGTGGCTGGCCTTTGGCCACGTGGGCAACAACCACGTGCATATCAACCTGATCCCCCGGGACATGGAGGACATGCAGCGCGGCTTGGAGCTGTATGGCCGCTTCGCGGCCCAGGCGGTGGCCTTTGGGGGCACGGTTTCGGCCGAGCACGGCATCGGCAAGATCAAGGCCAAGTTCCTGAAGGAAATGTTCACCGAACCCCAGATCGCCCAGATGAAGGCGGTTAAGCGGGCCTTGGACCCCCAAGGGCTGCTCAACCCCGGCAACATCTTTTTAAGCTGAAAGCCGCCGTTCATGAATATCGTAGTTTGTGTAAAACAGGTTCCCGAAATCAGCGAAGTCAAGGTTAACCCGGAAACCGGCACCCTGGTGCGCGAAGGGGTGGCCTCCATCCTCAACCCCTTCTGCGAGTACGCCCTGGACCACGCCCTGCGCATAAAGCAGGCCACGCCGGATGTCAACATCACGGCCATAAGCATGGGCCCGCCCCAAGCGCGGGCGGCCCTGTTGCGAGCCCTGGAGTTGGGGGCCGACCGGGGAGTTCTGGTCAGCGACCGCCGTTTTGCCGGGGCCGACACCTGGGCCACCGCCCTTACCCTGGCCGCCGCGGTGCGGGCCGTGCGGGAAGACTTTGACCTGATCCTGGTGGGCAAGCAGGCCATTGACGGCGACACCGCCCAGGTGGGCCCGGAGATGGCCGAGATACTGGGCATCCCCCAGATCATGTACGGCGTGCGGATGGAGCTCACTCCCAATGGCAAGCGCCTGAGGGTGAAGCGCGAAAGTGAAAACGGCTATCAGGTGTTGGAGGCGCGCCTGCCGGTCTTGGTTTCGGCCAGCAAGGGCGAGGCCATACGCCGCCTGCCCAGCTTCGCCGACATCCTGGCCGCCCGCCAGAAGCCTCTGGAGATGATCACCGCCGACGCCCTGAATCTGAGCGAGGAGCAGTTGGGCCTGCAAGGCTCCTACACCCAGGTGGTGAAGATTTTTCCGCCCCAGGCCAAAAAGGCCTGCCGCAAGCTGGAGGGCCTGAGCCCGGATCAGGCGGGGCGGGAGATCACTTCTTTTCTGAGCCAAGAGAACTTCATTTAGGCAAGGCGTGCGCACATGCTCAAGATAGACGACCAAAAATGCAACGCCTGCGGGCTCTGCGAAAAAACCTGCCCCTTCGGGGCCATCGCCGTGGATGAGGGCCTGGCCCGCTCCGATGAAAACTGCACCCTGTGCGGGGCTTGTGTCAACGTTTGCCCCCAGGGCGCCATGGCCATTGAGCGCAAGCAGGCATCTCCCGAGGAACTGGCCCAATACGAGGGGGTTTACGTTTGGGCCGAGTGCGATCTCAACGACGGCAAGCTCTCGCCCAAGCGGGTGGTGTACGAGCTTCTTAGCCAGGGGCGCCTTCTGGCCGATAAGCTGGGCCAGGAGCTGGTGGCCGTGGCTCTGGGCGACGGCCGCCTGGCCGGCTTGGAGTCCCTTTGCGAATACGGCGCGGACCGGGTGCTGCGCTGCGAGCACGAGCTGCTGGGCGCCTATTCCACCGACGGCTTCACCAACGTGCTATCGGCGGTGATCGCCGGCAACAAGCCCTCGGTGCTGCTCTACGGCGCCACCCCCAACGGCCGGGACCTGGCTCCGCGCATCGCCGCCCGCTTGCGCCTGGGGCTCACCGCCGACTGCACCGGCCTGAACATTGACGAGCAAGGCCAACTGGTTCAGACCCGTCCCGCATTCGGGGGCAACATCATGGCCTCCATCATCGCGCCCTACAGCCGGCCCCAGACCGCCACGGTGCGGCCCAACGTCTTCACCGCCGCGGGGCCCGACCCCTTGCGTCCCAAGGTGGTGGTGGACGTGGCGGTGACCTTGAACAAGGCAGCGGTGCGCACCAAAGTGGTGGAGGAGACGGTGTTGGGCGGCGGGGAAGGCGAAAGCTTGGAAAGCGCCACGGTAATCGTGGCCGCCGGCCTGGGATGCCGCCAGGGCGGGGGCCTGGCGCTGGCCGGCGAGTTGGCCAAGGTTTTGGGTGGGGTGCTGGCCGCCTCGCGGCCCATGGTGGAGGCGGGCCTGATGCCGGTAACCCGCCAGGTGGGCCAGTCGGGCACCACCGTGGGCCCGGAGCTTTACATCGCGGTGGGGGTAAGCGGCGCCATCCAGCACCTGGTGGGCATGAGTTCGGCCAAGACGGTGGTGGCCATCAACAAGGACCCGGAGGCCCCAATTTTCAAGGTGGCTGATCTGGGCATCGTGGGCGACGCCCAGGAAATCATCCCCAAGCTTATCGAAGATATTCAGCGGCAACAGGCCGACGCCTAAGGCGTCACTGGTTGGGTATTTTATTTTAGCCTTTGGAGTAATGACATGAGCGCCGGCAAGGCGGCAAAAAAGCGGGGCAAGCCCAAAAGCGAGCACAGCTTTTATCCCGCATGGTGTAAACGATGCGGCAATTGCGTGGCCTTCTGTCCACGGGGTATTCTGGTGGCGGACGAATGGGGCTACCCACGGCAACAAAACCCGGAGCGCTGCACCGCCTGTGGTCTCTGCGAGATGCTCTGTCCTGACTTCGCCATCACCGTGGGTTATGAGAAACCCGGGGCGATGGATATGACTCAGGCGGCTGGCGGGGAATCCAAGGATTTTGAAACCCCCAAGCCAGGTTCATCCGGAAGCAGCAGCATCAGCCCGGAGCGTTTGGCCCCGGCACCTCGTGAGGAGAAATAGTCATGGCCGCAGAGTCGAGCAAGACCGCGGGCAAGGGCGCCGGCAAGACGGCCTCCCGCTCCGGCCGCAAGGGACAGGCTCGTTTGCTCCAGGGAAACGAAGCCGCTTCTTTGGGGGCTTTGGCCGCTGGGTGCAATTTCTTCGCGGGCTATCCCATCACCCCGGCCAGCGAGATAACCGAGTTCATGAGCCGTGAGCTGCCGGCCAGGGGCGATCCCTTTATCCAGATGGAGGACGAGATCGCTTCCATCGGGGCCTGCGTGGGGGCCTCCCTGGCCGGGCGCAAGGCCATGACCGCCACCAGCGGGCCGGGCTTTTCCCTGATGCAGGAAAACCTGGGTTACGCCTGCATAGCCGAGACGCCTTTGGTGGTGGTCAACGTGATGCGCGGCGGACCCAGCACCGGCCTGCCCACCAACGTGGCCCAGGGCGATGTGCAGCAGGCCCGCTGGGGTACCCATGGCGACCACCCGGCCATCGTTTTTTGCCCCAGTTCGGTGAGCGAGTGCTTCGAGCTGATGGTGCGGGCCTTCAACATGGCGGAGCGTTTCCGCAATCCGGTGATCTTCTTGGCCGACGAAATGGTGGCCCATTTGCGGGAAAAGGTTGCATTGCCGGCGGAGGGCGACTTGGAAGTGATCGACCGGCGGCGTCCCACCGTGCCGCCGGACTGGTACGTGCCCTACAAGACCGACGGCAGTTTGATTCCCCGCCTGGCCGATCTGGGGGAGGGCTACCGCTACCACGTCACCGGCCTGGTGCATGACGAGCGGGGCTTTCCCACCCGGCGGGCCGACGAGGTGGAGCCTTTTTACGCCCGCCTGTTCGACAAGGTCAGCCGCCATTTCGATGAACTGATGCTCACCAAGGAGTATTCCTTGGATGATGCCGAGATAGTGCTGATCGCCTATGGATGCACGGCCCGGTCCTGCCGGGCGGCGGTGCGCCTGGGCCGCGAGCGCGGCCTCAAGCTTGGCCTGCTGCAACTGCTCACCCTTTGGCCCTTTCCCCGCCAGGCGGTGGAAAGGGCTCTGGCTGGACGCCGGGCGGCGCTGGTGCCCGAGCTGAACATGGGCCAGATAAGCCGCGAGGTGAAAAGGGTCAACGACGGCCGGACCCAGGTGATTCGTCACAGCAAGATGGACGGCACCATGATCACCCCCGAGGAGATCTTGGGCCGTATGCGGGAGGTGGCCTGATGCCCACGGTGCACAGGAGCGTGGTCTACGACTGGCTGCGTCACGACAAGAAGTTCCCCCACGTCTGGTGCCCGGGCTGCGGGCTGGGCATTCTACTGGGCTCGTTGGTGCGGGCCCTGGCCGAGGGGGGCTACGACAAGAACCAGGTGGTGCTGGTGAGCGGCATCGGCTGCTCGGGCCGGCTGCCGGTTTACGTGGACGTGGGTAGCGTGCACACCACCCACGGCCGGGCCCTGACCTTCGCCACGGGGATCAAGCTGGCCAAGCCAGCGCTTAAGGTTATCGTGGTCATGGGCGACGGCGACGCCACGGCCATCGGCGGCAACCATCTCATCCATGCGGCGCGCCGCAACCTGGACCTGACGGCCATCATCGTCAACAACCTGACCTACGGCATGACCGGCGGACAATACAGCCCCACCACGCCCTTGGGGGCCAAGGCCACCACCGCGCCCTATGGGCATTCGGAGCCTTCCTTTGACATCAGCGCCCTGACGGTGACCGCAGGGGCCTCCTTCGTGGCCCGCTCCACGGTTTATCACGTGACCCAGTTGGACCAGATGCTGGGCCAGGCCATCAAGAAAAAAGGTTTTGGGGTGGTGGAGGTGCTTTCCCCCTGCCACACCAACTATGGGCGGCAAAACCGTCTGGGCAGCCAGTTGGAAATGATGAAGGGCTATAAGAAGCAGGCGGTGCGCATGGAGCGCTGGGACAAGCTGAGTCCGGCGGAGCGGGAGGGCCGCTTTGCCGTGGGAGTATTGGCCGACCGGGAGTATCCCACCTTCTTGGAAACCTACCAGGGCGCGGTAGAGCGGGCCCTGGCCGCCCGGCGGGAGGGCTAATCATGGCGCGGAGCGTTAAGAAAGAGACTGCCCCGTCACAGGCCTCCACTCAGGAGCGCATGGAGGTGCGCTTGGCGGGCAGCGGCGGGCAGGGGCTGATCCTGGCGGGGTTGGTTTTGGCCGAAGCGGCGGGGCTGTACGACGGCCGCTCGGTGGCAATGGGCCAGAGCTACGGACCCGAAGCCCGGGGCGGAGCATCCAAGGCCGAGGTCATCATCAGCGACCAGGACATTGACTATCCCCTGGCCACCAAGGTGGATCTGTTTTTGGCCCTGACCCAGGAGGCGGCGGACACCTATTCATGGGACCTGAAACCCGGGGCCTGGATCGTGGTGGACAGCGACCTGGTGAGCCATCCCCCCTCCAGTCGTGCGGTGGCCTTGCCTTTCACGGCTACGGCCCGGGACAAGCTGAAAAAGCCCATGGTGGCCAACGTGGTGGCCCTGGGCGCTCTTATTGAGTTAAGCGGGGTGGTCAGCCGGCGGGCCCTGGAAAAGGCCCTCCTGGCCCGGGTGCCCAAGGGGACCGAGAGCTTGAATAAAAAGGCTCTCAGCGAGGGAATGAAGCTGGCCAAGGATTTTAAGAGCAGCAGCCCCCTGCCCAGCCAGGAGCCCAGCGCCGAGGACGTCTAGCCGAACCAGGACCGCCGCTGGCAGGGCAAGGGCGGCCGGCCATTGCCCTGCCAACGACCAATGAATGGGAGCCGCCAAAGGCTCCCATTCCCTTTGGCGTGCCCCGCATCGTGGTCATGATCCAGGGGTGGTTCTTGACCCCTGGCCGGTGAATTCTCTTAACCCGGTTGATTGGCAAGTTGCTTGGGGCTCGGCGCACGGTGGGCAGGGCGGGGTGGCCGGCGGATCAAATGATTTACTTGCAAAAAAAAAGTGCGCATAAAATATATGTGCTTTGCGTGCCTTGGCCAGCCTGGCATCCCATGGGGGAGGCGGCACCATGGAAGGCCTCTCGGGAGTTTTTAGAACAAAAGGCATTTATTCCATTAGTTAACGTGCAAATTCCGCAAAAGGCGATTCAGGCATCCATGTCATGCTTGACACATATTTATTTCCCATTTAGTATCGATTAAACGATAAACCTGGAGCGTTGAGGGGGCGCTCATGCATGAAACGGTCAGCCGCCCATAGGGGGTATTGGCTATAACCATTTAATATAGTTGTAAAAAGCATTAATGAAAAAGCAAGCCACCGTAAAAGATATCGCCCGGGCGGCTGGGGTTTCCATCACCACCGTTTCCTTGGCGCTGAGGGGCAAGGATGCCAATCGCATCAGCTCCGCCACCTGTGAAAAAGTGCTGGCCATAGCCAAAACTTTGAATTATCAGCCTAATTTTGCTGCTCGCTCCCTAGTGAACAAGCAAAGCAACATAATTGGCCTGCTTATCAAAACGCTTTTAAACCCCTTTTACTCCGAGCTGGCCCAGGACATCATCGGCCGGGCCCAAGAGCGCGGCTACCGGGTGATAACCTGTTCGGTGGAAGACGGGGTGGATAACCACAAAGCCGAGATAAGGGAGTTGATCTCACATGGGGTGGACGGCCTTATCGTTTGCGCGGCTCTTCTGGATGACAAGTTCGTGTTCGAGCTTATAGACAGCGGTTTGCCCGTGGCCTTGGCTATGCGCTATGTTCAGGATCAATTGGGTTCGCCGGCGGTGGACTTCGTGGGCATCGACAACCCTCGGGGGGCTTACTTGGCCATCGAGCATCTGGTCAAGATGGGGCACCGAAAAATCGCCTTGATGGTGGGCCCCAAAAACACTTCCACCGGTCAGGACCGGTTGCAAGGCGCACAGGTTTGCTTTGACACTTACGGCATTGATTTTGACTCCCGTCTGGTGGTGGAAGGGGATTTCTCTCGGCGTTCCGGCCATGAGCTGACGCGGGGCCTTATTGGTAAAGGCAATGAATTTACAGCGATATTCACCACCAACGACCATATGGCCCTGGGTGTTTTGGACGCCTTGCAAGAGGCGGGGTTGCGGGTTCCCCAGGACGTGGCGGTGGTGGGTTTCGACGATATCGAGATGGCCGGACTGCCCGGGGTGGGCCTTACCACCGTTTCTCAGAAAAAGACGGTTATGGGTCGGACGGTGGTGGATGTCTTGGTAAGCAAGATCAAGATGGAGAGCGTGGAAACCGTTCGGCGGGTTGTCCTGGAGCCCAAGCTTATCATCAGGGACACATGTGGTTTCAAGGCCAGGGAAAGCCGCTACGACCAGATTTTGCCGGTTCGGGAAAGCGTCTGATTAACCATCGGCGACTGTCGCCGTATCTCACGCCTATCTAAATTTTAGTCCAGTTTATCGTCCCCGGCGGGGCCGCGTTTGGGGTGACAACCCCATGCGGCGGACCACCTAAAAGTCCGACGCCAGCCTTTTTGTGGTTGACAAGTGGGGGGCAAATTTGCGACAAAGGTAAAACGTTAAACCTGTATGTGGCGGGATTCATTGCGCAGCCTCGTAAAGCCCTGCCGGTTCGTGAATTAAGGGGCCGCCAGGGCGGGCTCTTAAGGCGGGGCAAGACCGTGACAGGAAAGGGATATAAAAATGCCCAACGAAAACAATAGGTTTTCCCTGCAAAACAAGGTTAGCCTGGTGACCGGGGGTGGGCGAGGCATCGGACTGGGTATTGCCGAAGTCCTGGCCGGCGCGGGCTCGGATCTGGTGCTGGTGGCCCGTAGCGAGTCACAGCTTAATTCGGCCGCGGAGATGATAGGCCAGCGCTACGGCCGCGAGGTGGAAACCATCAGCGCCGACCTCAGCCAGGTGGGCGATTACGGCCGCATAGTGGAACAAACCATGGACCGCTTTGGGCGGCTGGACGTGTTGATCAACAACGCCGGCTCCAATGTCCGTAAACCATTTTTGGAGTTCGAGCCCGAGGATTTCGACGCGGTCATGGCCATCCAGTTGCGCGGAGCCTATTTCATGGCCCAGGCCGCGGCTCGTCAGATGGCCAAGGCTGGCAGCGGCAAGATCGTAAATCTGGCCTCGTTGACCAGCAAGATCGGGGTGCCCAACATCTCGGCCTATGGCGCGGCCAAGGGGGGGATATTCTCCCTGACCAAGTCCATGGCCCTGGAATTGGCCGGCAAGGGCATCAACGTAAATGCCGTGGCCCCGGGCTATGTGCGCACCAGCATGACCGAAGCCGCTTTTAACAATTCCGATACCCAGGAATGGATGCTTTCGCGCATACCCTTGAAGCGCTTTGGATCTCCTGAGGATATCGGATACGCCGCCTTGTTTTTGGCTTGCCCGGCCTCCGACTACATTACCGGCGAGGTTATCTATGTCGATGGGGGATGGATGGCCGGATAGCCATGCCCCGGTAACTTAATCTCGTTTATCAATAAAGGATATTATAGCGATGATATCATTTGCTAAAAACAACGTGTACAACTGCTTGTCCCCCCGGCAGCTCATGCTGGGTGACGGCTCTGCCGGACAGGTGGAAAAGCTGCTGATCGGATGGCAAATCTCCGGCGGCGACCTGCTGTTGGTCGCTGACAGGGAAGTGGTGAAGCTGGGCCTGGACCGCAAGGTGGTGGAGCCCCTGGAAGCCGCCGGCTTCACTGTGGCCTGCTTTGACGGCATAGTGGGCGAGCCCACCCTGGAGATCGCCGAGGCCCTAACCGAGTTTGCTCGTCAAAAGCCCTTCAAGGCGGTGATCGGCATGGGAGGCGGCAGTTCCCTGGACATGTCCAAGTTGGCCGCCGCCATGGCTCTCAACCAGGGCGAGGTGACCGACTACCTGGGCTTGACCAGCTTTGCCAAGGCGCCGCTTCCCCTGATCAACGTGCCCACCACCGCCGGCACCGGGGCCGAGGCCACCGCCGTGTCCATGCTATCGGTTCGGGGCCGCAAGGCCGTGGTGCTCAGTCCCCAATTGGTGCCCCTGGCCACGGTGCTGGACGCCGAGCTGACCAAGACCCTGCCGCCCCAGATCACGGCCGCAACGGGCATGGATGCCTTGAGTCACGCCCTGGAGGGCTTCATGTCGGTGAACGCCAGCCCGTTCTCCGACACCCAGGCCCTGACCACCATGTCCATCGTGGCGCGCTGGCTCAAACCCGCCTATGAGGACGGCTCCAACATGGAGGCGAGGCGGGCCATGATCTATGCGGCCTACACCGGGGGGCTCACCCTGAACGCGGGGGTGGTCCTGGGCCACTCGGTGGCCTACACCATAGCCAACCGCTGCCATCTGCCCCACGGCGTTTCCTGCGCCATGGCTTTGCCTTACACCATCGCCTACAACCTGAAGGCCATCCCCGAGCGCCTTAGCCAGGCAGCCGGCTTGGTTTTGGGCAAGGACAAGGCCCAGCCGGTGGAATTGGTGAACTGGGTAGCGGATCTGATCGCGGCCCTGGGACTGCCGCGCTCCCTCGGCGAGGTGGGCATCACCGAGTCGGACGTGCCGGCGATGATCACCGAGTGCGTGGAGCGCTACCCCCGGCCCACCAACCCGGCGCCCATAGACGCACAGCGGTTGAAAGTCTTTTACGAAACGATGGTCACCGGCGATCTTGCCCGGACTATCGAGTTTTACCAAAGGGGTTGATGACAACCCTGATCTTTATCCCGGTTTTATTTGTGGTAGGGAGGGAATTTAGTATGAAAAAGCTCCTGTTGGTTACCCTGGCGCTGGCGCTGGTGATGTCTCTGGCGCCCGTATCGTTTGCCGCCGAGGAGGAGATCGTCATCGGCGCTCTGTATCCACGGTCCGGCTCCTTGTCCCTGTTGGGCGAGGAAAGCTGGCGCGGGGCCGAGATTGCCCGCATCGTCCGCAATCAGAAGGGCGGCATCAACGGCAAAAAAATCGTTTTCGCCAATGCCGACGGTTCCGACGTGGCCGCAGCCCGCTCCGAGGCGGAGAGGCTGATCGAGCAGAAGAAGGTGGGCCTGATCCTGGGCTCCTACTCCAGTTCCCGCAGCATGGCCGCCACCGAAGTGGCCGCCCGCAAGAATCTGCCCTACTTTGAGTTGGGCGCCATCGCCAACGCCATCACCGAGCGCGGCTACCCCACGGTTTACCGCACCAACAGCACCGCCGCCGGCTTCAGCCAGGGCCAGGTGGACTTCATCATCGACTACCTGGCCCCGGCCTTGGGCAAAAAACCCAAGGACATCAAAGTCTCCGTGGCCCACGAGGACTCGGACTACGGCACCTCCGTGGCCGACAGCTTCAAGAAACTGGCCGCCAAGGCCGGTCTGCAGGTGATTTCGGTTGAGCCCTACACCGCCACCTCCAGCGACCTGTCTCCGGTCATCTTCCGCCTGAAGAAGGCCGACCCCGATGTCATCGTGGCCGTGTCCTATGCCCAGGACGCCATTCTCCTGGGTCGTCAGGCCGCCGAGTACAAGCTTCAAAAGCCCTTCATCGGCACCGGCGGCGGCCACAGCCTGCAGAGCTTCCAGAAAGCCCTGGGCGACAAGGCCAACGGCGTGTTCAACATCGACTTCACCCAGTACGAGGTCAACACCAAGTTCACCCCCGGTCTGAAGGAGTTCCTGGAGCTCTACCGCAAGACCTACAAAGAGGAGCCCCGCTCCGGTCACAGCCTGACCAACTTCATGGGCGCCAACGTGGTCTTCGACATCGTGGAGAAGGCCGGCGGCAAATTCGATCCTGACAAGATTCGCGCGGCGGCCATGGCCGTGGACATTCCGTTGGGCAAGACCGCCAACGGCTGGGGCGTGAAGTTCAACGATAAGGGGCAAAACACCCGGGCTTCCGCTTTCGTCACCCAGTGGCGCGACGGCAAGCTGCTCACCGTGTTCCCCAAGGGCGCCGCAGTGACCGAGCCGGTGCTTCCCAGCAAGAAGTAGGGCCCTGTGATCAACGCCGGTGTTTCCCCTCTGCGGGGGGGAAACACCGGTAAGCAAGCCGATCTGACCCATTAGCCCGAGGACGCGGGCCGGCGGTCGGCTCAGGGCCGTAGGCCGGCGAGACAAGGACCCTGGCGCGGTGGGCCGCACAGACCCGCCCCGGGATGGGCCCAAGCGATTCCGCGCTCCTCGCGGGGCGGCCTGGCGCAAGGGCGCTGATGTCATGGGCGCCGTCAGGCCTCCGGTCAAGGGGCGCGGGGCGCCACGGCCTTGGGCTTCCGGCTAGGCGGGATACCGCATGGCCGGGCAGGGGCAATTAGCCCGGCGAGGGCTGGCCATGCGGTCAACTTGCGAGGCGATGCCTTCGAATGCCGTATCGCTTTTCGCCCTTCGGCTCATGGATTGACCACATCCCACGAGGACCATCTAAGAGGACCATCTAACCAGAGATGGAAGTAGAGTAGCAATGGAGTTGATAGTCCAAGTCTGTGTATCAGGTCTCCTGCTTGGTGGGATCTACGCACTTATCAGCATCGGGTTGAACCTGATCTTCGGCGTGGTTCGCATCATCAACTTCGCCCACGGCGAGATGGTCATGGTGGCCATGTACCTGACCTTCTGGCTCAACTATTTCTTTGGCATGGACCCATATGTGGCGACGATCATCGTATTGCCGGTGATGTTCCTCTTCGGCGTCCTGATCCAGAGAGTCATCGTGCAGCCGATCCAGAGCTCTTCGGCCAACATGAAGATTTTCGCCACCGTCGCCCTTTCCCTGATTTTGCAAAACGTGGCCTTGATCGTGTGCAAAGGCAACTTCCGCACGGTTCAGGTCCCTTACGGCATGAGCACCTTCGAGTTGGCGGGGATATTCATCAGCGTCCCCCGGCTGGTGGCCTTCTTCGCCGCGCTGGGCTCCATCACCCTTCTTTACTATTTCCTCAAGTACTCCTACACCGGCAAGGCCCTCAGGGCCATCGTGGAAGACCACACCATCGCCCGCCTGATGGGCGTAAAGGTGCAAAGGCTCTACCTCCTGGCCTTTGGCATCGGCTGCGCATTTTCGGCCTTGGGCGGCGTGTTGCTCATGCCCTTCAGCTCGGTGTACCCCACCGTGGGCATCCCCTTCACCCTCATCGCCTTCATCGTGGTGGTGCTGGGTGGTTTGGGCAGCATGGGCGGCACCTTCCTGGCCGGACTTTTCATCGGTGTGGTCGAGGCGGTAGGTGGAACTTACGTTTCCCCGGCACTGAAGGAAGCGATCTATTTCGGCATCTTTATCATTGCTATCCTCATCAGGCCCCAAGGAATATTCGGGAAGGGTAAAGGCTCCGAGGAGGTTGGTTTAAAGTGAGAACTAACAAAATCATAGTAGCCGCGGCCATTCTGGCGCTGGGGCTGTTGGCGGTGCCTCTGTACTTCACCTCCACCTTCATCCTGCACATGTTCACCCTGGTGTTTTTCTACATCGCCTTGACCGCAGCTTGGAACATACCGGCCTTTGGCGGCAAATTTTCCCTGGGACACGCGGCCTTTTTTGGCTTGGGCGCCTACGCGGCCTCCATCCTCTACGTCAAATACGGCATCTCTCCGTTGATCGGCATCTTTGCCGGCACGGTCTGCGCCATGCTGGGCGGGGTGATCCTGAGTTTCCCCCTCATTCGGCTCAAGGGGCCCTTCTTCACCCTGGCTTCCATCGCCTTCGCCGAGGTTTTGCGCATGGTGGCCATCGACTGGCGGTCCATGACCAACGGATCGGTGGGTCTCAACATCCCTTTCAAGCCCGGTTGGCTCAATCTGACCTTCACCAGCGGCATGCCCTTCTACTACATCGCCCTGGGCCTGGCCGTCCTGGTGATCCTTTTGGCCTGGTGGATACGCAGCTCCGCCCTGGGCTACCATCTGCGCGCCGCGGCGGCCGACGAGGACGCGGCCAAGGCCTTGGGCATCAACACGGCCAAGTCGCACTTTTTCGCCTTGATGTGGAGTTCCGGCCTCACCGGCATGATCGCCGTGTTCTACGTGTTCTACAACTACGTGCTCGAGCCCGGCACCGCTTTCTCCATGGACCTGTTCTCCTTGCAGCCGGCCATGAACGGCATCATCGGCGGCATGGGAACGGTTTGGGGGCCGGTGATCGGCGCTATAATCATGACACCGCTGGGAGAGTTCCTGCGCTTCTACCTGGGGACCATTCAGCAGGGTCTGAACTTCGTGGTTTACGGCTTGATGTTGATCGCCGTGGTTAACTTCGTACCGGGCGGCATCGTTTCGTTGATGGCGCCTTGGTTCAAGAAGAAAAAATCAGGCGAATCCTCCGCGCGGGACAACTAGCCGGCTGGAATGGTGGAATTATGGATGACCTGCTTGTAGTAAGAAACCTGACCAAAAACTTCGGCGGCCTGGCCGCGGTGAGCGAGGTCAGCTTCGAGGTGCGCCGTGGCGAGATACTGGGTCTCATCGGCCCCAACGGCGCCGGCAAGACCACCCTGTTCAATCTCATTTCCGGCCTGCTCGCCAGCAACCAAGGCTCCATAAAGCTGGAAGGTGAGGATTTGACCAAGATGCCTCCCTACCGGCGTAGCGCCATGGGGGTGGGCAGAACTTTCCAGGTGGTGCGTCCCTTTGACATGACGGTGCTGGAAAACGTCATGGTGCCCATCTTCGCCCATTACAAGAGCGCCAAGGAGGCCAAGGGAAAGGCCTACGAGATTCTGGAGATGGTAAGGCTGGAAAATATGGCCGACAGCATGCCCAGCAGCCTGACCCTGGCCCAGCGCAAACGCATTGAGGTGGCCCGCGCCTTGGCCACCAAACCCAAGCTTTTGCTCCTGGACGAAGTCTTGGCGGGCCTGAACCCCTCCGAGGTGGCGGAGAACCTGCCCTTGATAAGGCAGGTGCGGGACAGCGGAGTGACCATCCTGTTCATCGAGCACTTGATGGACGCCATGATGGCTATATCCGAGCGGGTGTTGGTGATGGACCAGGGCGCTCTCATCGCATGCGGGACTCCCGACGAAGTGACCAGTGACCAGTGCGTCATCACGGCGTATCTGGGTGAGGAGGCGCCAGAGTGTTAAACATCCAACAGGTGGATGCCTACTATGGCGATTTTCAGGCGCTCAGGGATGTGAACCTGGAGGTCACCGAGGGCAAGATCGTCGCCCTGCTGGGTCCCAACGCGGCCGGCAAAACCACATTGCTCTCCGCCATCAGCGGCATGATCCCCTACCGCGAGGGCAACATCTCCTTTCAGGGGCAGCATATCAACGCCATGCTTCCCGAGGATATCGTGTCCCTGGGGATCGCCTTGGTGCCCGAGGGCAGGAGGCTGTTCGGCACCCTGACCGTGCTGGAAAACTTGGAGATGGGCGCTTACAGCAAGCACGCCCGCAAGAATCTCAGGAAAAATCTGGACAAGATGTTCGAACTGTTCCCCATCTTGAAGGAGCGCTCCAGCCAGCAGGCGGGCTCGCTTTCGGGCGGCGAACAGCAGATGTGCGCCATCGCCCGGGGCCTCATGACCGAGCCGCGTCTTTTGATGATCGACGAGATGTCCCTGGGCCTGTCGCCGGTGTTGGTCAAGCACATGTTCAACATGGTCAGCGAGATCGCCAACACAGGGGTGACCATCTTGCTGGTGGAGCAGCAGGTCAACCATGCCCTCAAGGTGGCCGACGAGGCCTATATAATGGAAAAGGGCCACGTCGTCCTGTCCGGGCCCAGCGCCCAGATAGCCAACGACGACTACGTTAAAAAGGTGTACCTCGGCAAGTAGGGAAGCCATGCAAGCCTTTGTAAAATTCGGCAAGGAACCCGGCCAGGCGGCGGTGGCCGAGGTGCCTCGCCCAGTACCCGGTCACGGCGAGGTGCTCATCAAGGTCGCCGGATGCGGCATCTGCGGCAGCGATCTGCACGCCTACAACTCCGACCCGGGCTATGAGTGGGTGACCCCGCCGGTGATCCTGGGCCATGAGTTCGCCGGGGTGGTCATGGAAACCGGCCCGGGGGTGGATTCCCGCTGGGTGGGCGGCCATGTAACGGTCATGGCCATACAGGGCTGCCTGCGATGCCCCGCCTGCCTGGCGGGCAACAGCCACCTGTGCCCGGAGCGCAAGGTGATCGGCCTGCACTTCGACGGCGCCATGGCCGGTTACGTGGTGAGCAAGGCCGACCAGCTTTTGCCCCTGCCCAGCAACCTGGACCTTTCCCTGGCGCCCCTGGTGGAGCCGGTTTCCGTGGCCCTGCACGCCCTGCGCCGGGTGGTTATCCGGCCCGGGGACAAGGTGGCGGTCAGCGGACCCGGCCCCATCGGCCTGCTCTGCGCCAGCCTGGCCAAGCTCCACGGGGCCCAGGTCCTGCTCCTGGGCATGAACCGCGACGCCAAGGTGCGCCTGCCGGCGGCCCAGCGCCTGGGCCTGGACACGGCCATAGTGGAAGGCGAGTCCAGCGAGGAAGTGGTGCGCTCTCACTTCGGTCCGGGCATGGCCGACCTGTTCATCGAGGCCTCCGGTTCGGCGGCGGCCCTCAAGACAAGCTTGGGCCTGGTGCATCGGGGCGGGGTGATTTTGGTGGTGGCCTTGTACAACCAAGAGGTGACCTGGTTCCCCAGCCCGGCGGTGCGTGACGAACTCAGCCTTTTGTTCAGCTACGCCAGCACCAGGCAGGATTACCTGCAAGCCATAAATCTCATGGCCGAACAGGCCATTGATTTTTCGGTGCTGGCCCAGAACTTCCCCCTGGACAAGGCCGAGGAGGCCTTCCAAGAGGCCCTGGGCGGCCAACTGCTCAAGCCGGTGCTGGTTCTCTAAATTGAAGCAAAACCATGTGCTCTTTCGCTTTAATTGCCTCCGAGGAGCGGGTGGGTCATGCGAGTGGAGCTTTCCCAAGCCTTTGAAAAACTGATCGGCCAGCCAAGCCTGGAAATCAGCCTGGCCGAGCCAATCCCCGTGCGCGCGGTTCTGCGGCTTCTGGCCGACAGGTACGAGTGTTTCGCCAAATACCTGAGCTATCAGGACGACGCCATGCTGGGGGCCCACCTCAGCGTCTTTTCTTCAGGGAGATTCATGAAACTGGGCGACCCCGTGACCGACGGGGATACCTTGAAAATATTCCTGCCGGTGACCGGCGGTTGATGGAGGAAGTGACCATGTCGGGATATCATCGCAAACTTCTCAGAGTGGACTTGACTAGCCGCGAGGTCCGGACCCAGGAGTTGGCTCCGGAGATTACCGACGCCTACATTGGCGGCGCCGGAGTGGCGGCCAAGCTGCTCTACGAGGAAACCAGCGCTGACACCGACCCCCTGGGGCCGGAGAACGTCTTCATCGCCATGACCGGGCCCTTCACCGGCACCAATGTGCCCTCCTCGAGCCGCCACCACATCGTGGCCCGCTCCCCGCAGACCGGCATTTTCGGCGAGTCCAACGTGGGAGGCTCCTGGGGGGTGCTGCTCAAGAGGTCCGGGTATGACGGCTTGGTGGTGACCGGCAAGGCGGACAAACCGGTCTACATCGCCATCAACGAGGACAAGGCCGAGATTCGCGACGCGGGCGAAATATGGGGGCAGGACACCGAGAAATCCGCCCGGTGGCTGAAAAGCCAGACTTCGCCCAAGGCGGCGGCGGCGGTGATCGGTCAGGCGGGCGAGCGTTTGGCGCCCCTGGCCGGAGTTCCCCACATCGGCACCCTGGTGCGGGCGGCGGCGCGCACCGGGCTGGGCGCGGTGCTGGGTTCCAAGAACCTCAAGGCCATCGTGGCCGCGGGCAACGGCCCGGTGCCGGTGGCCGACCCCGAGGGCCTGGAGCAAAGCGTCAAGAGCCTGCTCAAGCACATCACCACCGCCACCGAGACCTTTGGCAAGTACGGCACCGGCGGCGGGGCCGAGAACTACGAGAAGGCCGGCAACTTTCCCCTGAAAAACTGGAAGCAGGGCCGTTGGCCGGGGGTGGCCAAGATAAATGGCGTGGTGCTGCACGACACCGTACTGACCGGGCGCAAGGGTTGCTTGCGCTGCCCCATCGCCTGCGGGCGGCACATCAAGATTGCCGAAGGCCCCTATGCCGGCCTGGATTGCGCGGGGCCGGAATACGAGACCATGGGCACCTTGGGCGGCGAATGCCTGGTTGACGACCTGGAGGCCATTTGCAAGGCCAACGACCTGTGCAACCTCTACGGCCTGGACACCATCTCCACCGGGGCCACCATCGCTTTTGCCATGGAGGCCTTTGAAAAGGGCCTGATCACCACCGAGGACACCGGCGGGGTGGAGCTTACCTGGGGCAACGCCCAGGCCATGGTGGATATGGTGGACAAGATGGGCCGCCGCGAGGGAATAGGCGAACTGATGAGCCAAGGCTCCAGGGCCATGGCCGAGGCGCTGGGCCACAACGCCAGCGAGTTCGCGGTGCATGTCAAGGGCCTGGAGCCTTCGGCCCACGACCCCCGCCGCTTTTTCAGCCAGGCCCTTTCCTATGGCACCGCAGCCCGGGGAGCTTGCCACAACGCCAGTTGGAGCCACCCCTACGAACTGGCCCTGACCATGCCCGAGATCGGCATCGCAGAGCCCCAAGACGCCTATCAAGTGGAAGGCAAGGCGGCTTTCACCTCCATCTTGCAGAACCTGATGTGCGTGCAAGACAGCGCGCTGCTGTGCCGCTTTACTCAAATCGGCAAGGCGGTGACGGTGAACAACATGGTGGAGTGGATGTCCCTGGTCACCGGCAAGCAGTGGGACGTGGAATCGTTGATGAAGGCCGGCGAGCGCGTCTTCAACCTCAAGCGTTTGTACAACACCCGCCTGGGCATCAGCCGCAAGGACGACTTCCTGCCGCCACGTTTCATGACCCTGAACCGCGAGGGCGAGGAGCTAACCAACCAGCTGCCGCCCATGGGGCGCCTCCTCAGCGATTATTACCAGCATCGCGGTTGGAGCGAGGAAGGGGTGCCCACCTCGGACACCCTGCGCGGCCTGGGAATCGCCTAGGGCGGATTTTGCGGAAATTTGGACAGCCGGCGCGGCGAGGGCATCGCGCCGGCTGTCCCTATGTGGGCGAGGTTGGCCATGTTTTGGCCTACCGAAGATGATAAAATTTTATATTAGCCATAGACGTGGTTGGTTAAGGCCGGCGGCTGAAGCCGCCCGTGGGCATAGCCGGGATGGCATGCAAGGCAGGGGCTGACATATGAATTTTCCAAAGATTGTCATGGTGAAAAACCAGTTCCCGGCCTCGCCGGCCGTGGATGTGTCCTTTGAGGTGCGCCGGGGCCTGGAGGCCCTGAAGCTTTCCGCCAAGGTGCGGCCCGGGCAGCGGGTGGCCATCACCGCCGGCAGCCGGGGAGTCACCGACATGGTTAAGGCCATCGCCGCAGTGGCGGCCTTTTTCAAGGAACTGGGGGCCGAGCCCTTCGTGGCGCCGGCCATGGGCAGCCACGGCGGGGCCACGGACCAGGGCCAGGCCGATATGTTGGCCCACCTGGGCATCACCCCGGAAACGGTGGGTGCGCCCATCCAGTCCTCCATCGCCACCGATAAGATCGGGGAAACCAGCTTCGGCCAGCCGGTGGTCATCGGCCGCGACTTTACTCAGGCGGACCACGTGGTGGTGGTCAACCGGGTAAAGCCCCACACCAGCTTCCGGGGCGTGGTGGAGAGCGGCCTGTGCAAAATGCTCACCATCGGGATGGGCAAGGAAACCGGGGCCAAACTGGCCCACTCCCAGTTCTATCAGCATGGCTTCGAGACGGTGGTCAGGGACATCGCCGGGGTGGTGATGGACAAGGTGCCTGTGGTCTGCGGGGTGGCCTTGGTGGAAAACCACTATGAGCAGACCGCTTATCTCAAAGTTTGCGGCCCCCGGGAGTTCATCAAGACCGACTCGGAACTGCTGGAGAAGGCCCGTAATTTCCTGGGGCGGGTGCCTTTCAAGAACGTGGACCTGCTCATCGTGGACGAGATGGGCAAGAACATAAGCGGCAGCGGCATGGACTCCAATGTGACCGGACGCATCATGAACCAGGTGACCCCCGAGCCCAGCGAACGCCAGTTCAAGCGCATCTTCGTGCGCGAGTTGACCCCGGAAAGCGAGGGCAACGCCCTGGGCGTGGGCACCGCCGATTTCGCCGCCCAACGCTTAGTGGAAAAGATCGATCTGGAAAAGACCCGGGTGAACTGCGTCACCGCCTCGGTGCCGGAAAAGGGGCGCATTCCCTTGTCCTATGACCAGGACGCCGCCGCCGTGACCACCGCTCTGCAAACCGTGGGCCTTGAAGACTTCGGCAAGGCTCGGGTGGTGTGGATCAAGAACACCCTGGAGTTGGGGCGGATGTTCGTATCAGAGGCCCTGGCCGAGGAGGCCGCGGCCAGGGACAACATCGTCCTGGAGGGTTCGCTTACGGCCATGCCCTTTGACGACGGGGGCAATCTACCTTTCGGCCTTTTTTCCCGCTAGCCAGCCGGGCGCATTCGCCGGCCCCCCCGGCGGGCGGCGGGGTCAGTTGCGGTTCACCCCAGCCAAGCGGTAGCCCCCGTTGAGGTTGCGCACCTGGAAACCCGCCTGGCGCATTAGGCGGTAGGCCAAATAACCTCGCAGGCCCACCGAGCAACACAGCAGATAGGATTTTGATTTGTCCAACTGGTCCAAGTTTTGCCGGAGCTGCGGCAGGGGCAGAACCAGGGAGCCGGCTATGGCGCCTTGCCGCTCTATCTCTTCGGGCAAGCGCAGATCGATGATGGTTTGTTCTGGGCCGCCGCTGAATAGGTCTTGGATGGCGGCGTTTTCCACGTCGCCCTGGAGGAGGTTGCCCGCGGCATAGCCCGCCAGGTTGATTGGGTCCTTGGCGCTGCCGAACTGGGGTGCGTAGGCCAGGTCCAGCTCTTGCAGGTCAAAGACTCTGAGCCCCCCATGAATGGCGGTGGCCAAGACGTCGATTCGTTTGTCCACCCCGCCGGCTCCAACCACCTGGGCCCCCAGCAGGCGTCCTTGGCCAGGGGTGAATATCAGTTTTATGCACAGCGGCTCGGCCCCGGGGTAATAGGAGGAGTGGGAGTTGCCGTGGACGAAACTGGCGAGATGGGGCAGGCCCCGGGCGGCGGCGGCCTTTTGGCTGAGGCCGGTGGCGGCCGCGGCCAGGCCTTGGCATTGCACGATATTGGTGGCCAGGCTCCCTTGGTATAGGCTGCATCGTCCCAGGGCGTTGTCGGCGGCGATGCGGCCCTGCTTGTTGGCCGGCCCGGCCAGGGGGATGGCGGCCCCATGGCCTGTGACCCGGTGGCGGGCCAGGGCCACGTCGCCTACCGCGAAAATATCCGGATCGCTGGTGGCCATGCGGGCGTCCACCCGGACATGGCCGCTTGGGCTCAAGGCCAGTCCGGCCTGGGCGGCCAAGAGATTTTGCGGCCGCACGCCCAGGCACAACAGCACCAGGCCGCATTCCACCTGGCCGCCGTTTTCTCCGAAATGGACCGCCAGTCCGTTGGGCGTGGGTTCGATGCTTTGCAGGGGGGCCTCCAGCCGGATGTCAACCCCGCGCTCCCGCAGATGTGCTTGCATGAAGGCCGCCATCTCCGGGTCCAGGGCCGGCAGGACTTGGTCGCCCATTTCCAGCAGGGTTACTCCGGTCCCCAGGTCGAGCAGGTTGTCGGCCATCTCCAGGCCGATGGCTCCCGCCCCCACCACCACCGCGTTTTTAACCTGGGCCGAGGCCAGGTGCCGCTTGATGCTGTCGGCATCGGGGATGGAGCGCAAGGCGAAGACCCCGGGCCGGCCGGCCCCGGGTATGTTCTGACCCATGGGCTCCGCGCCGGTGGCCAGGATCAGCTTGTCATAGGCCAGTTGTTTTTCCTGACCGTTGAGCAGGTTCCGGACCAGCAATTCTTTGGAGGCGCGGCCGATGGCCGTCACCTCGTGACGGGTCAAAACCTCGATGTCGTAGCGGGCCTTGAAGGCCAGAGGGTTGCTTATCAGCAGGTCGTCTTGGCGTTTGATGACCTTGCCCACGTAATAAGGCAGCCCGCAGTTGGCAAAGGAGACATGGGGGCCTTTTTCAATCAAGGTTATTTGCGCCGCCTCGTTGAGCCGCCGGGCCCTGGCGGCGGCGGTGGCCCCCCCGGCCACCCCGCCCACGATCACCAGTTTCATGCCTCGTCCTCTTCGGGAGCCTGTTTTGATGGGCTGACCGCGACTTCATAGCGGAAGGTATAGCGGGCCAAAAGCTCCTTGATCGCCTCGGCCGCTTGCTGCTGGCTCACCCCGGGCGAAGCCTTGGCGGTGATAACCGCCTTGGCGCCGTGGGTTGGGTCTTCGCTCACTTGCACCTGCCAATCAGAGAGCAATCCATCAAGCCCGGCCAATTCATCACGGCAGACCCTGGCCATGGCGTCCAGGCGCAGGGCCGGTTTGAACACCTTGCCCACGGCGGTCAGGGGGAGCGCGTCCAGCACGATCACCTCCTTGGGCACTGCGGCCCTTTCGGCGATCTGGCCGGCGGCGTGCTCCATGAGCTGCCCGGGAGTCAGGTCGGCATCCGCAGCCAGGGAAACGTAGACCACCGGCACCTCTCCGGCGTGTTTGTCGGGCCGGCCCACCGCTGCGGCGGCCTTTACCTGAGGATGGCGATACATGGCCTCCTCGATCATCCCCGGGTCGATGTTGTGCCCCCCTCTGATGATGAGGTCCTTTTCCCGGCCGGTGAGCCAAAGATAACCCTCTTGGTCCAGCCGGCCCAAATCCCCGGTGTTGAACCAGCCGTCATCCAACCACACGCCTTGGTTGTGCTCCGGCTCCACATAGCCCTGGAAAACGCAGGGCCCCTTTATGGCCACCGCGCCTATTTCGTTGGTATGGGCCTGGCGCAGGAATCGGCCCTCTGCGCCCAACACCACGGTCCGCACATCATGATAGGGAAGGCGCAGCCCCACGCTGCCCACCTTGCGCCGGCCGTCCCTGGGGTTGGCTGCCGATGCGACGGCGGCCTCGGTAAGCCCGTAGCCCTCGAGGATTTTCATGCCGGTCTTTTCCTCGAAACGGTTGAACAACTCCACGCTCAGGGGAGCCGCGCCGCACAACACGTACTTGAGCGAAGAGATGTCGGCTCCGCCCAGGGGCAGATCCAGCAGCACCGAGAGCACGGTGGGGACGCAGGAAAAGCTTGAGGGGCGGTAATGCTCAACGATCTTGTAGAAGTTGGCCATCATGGCCTGATCCCGGAATCCCGCCGGGGTGAGCATCACCACCTGGGCCCCGGTGGAGAAGGGGGCCAGGCCGGTGACGATGGTGCCGTTGCAATGAAACAGGGGCAGGCCCAGCATCATGGTTTCGCCACGGGACATTGCCATGGCATGGGCCAGGACCCAGGCCATGAGCATCTCGTTGAGGTGGCTGCGGCGGGCCAGCTTGGGGCGGCCGGTGGTGCCGCCGGTGTGGTATATGCTCGCGGTTTGCTCTTGGGAAAAGGAGCGCTGGAAAACCAGGCGGTCGCCCGGCTGTTTGGCCACCTCTTCATCAAAGGCAAAAATCCCCCGCTCCGGCTCGGCCGGGCCCATCACCTTCACCACCGCCTTCAGGCCGGGCAACTCACCGCGCACCGCCATGGCCTTTTGCCAGATGTCCACTCCGGGCATCTCGCCCAATGCCACCAGCACCTTGGTGCCCGCGGCCCGGCAGATATCGGCGATGGCCTTTGGTTCCAAAAGCGGGTTGATGGGGTTGGCGATTCCCGCCGCCTCGGCCCCCCAAAGGGTGAAAACGGTTTGGGGAAGGTTGGGGAGCAGATAGGAGACGGTGTCCCGTGGCCCCACCCCCAACGCATGAAACAGGTTGGCACTCTGGTTGATGCGCCCCAGCAGTTGACCATAGTTGATCTGCACCGGGCGGGCGAAGTCGTTGCCGGCCGCGATGAAACTGATGGCCGGCTCGCCAGGCCCGGCCAGGGCCGCTTGGGCGATCTGGTGATAGGTGGAGGGTTGGGTAACGCGCTCGTGGTAAGGCGTCTTCTCTATGGCTGCCACGTCGGCCAGAGTGGCAATTCCCGGTAAGGAACCCATGGCTTTCTCTCCCGGGCGGGCGTTTGACTTGCATAAAAGGGCGGCGGCGGATTTTTTCAGGCGATCAGGCATCCGGTAACAGCCGTAACTAATAAATAAACCGGACACATACATAATAAGAGCAATAGAAACTAATAAACTATAATGGTTTCATATCATCTGTAAATATTTATGTCAATTACAATGTTTAGCTAAAAGTAAAATTGATATCATAAAGTTTATTTAATAAACGGCGGCTATTGGGGCGTAACTAACGTAGGCCTTGACCATATCGCTGTTTTATCAATTATCGTCAATGCCTGCCTCAGACAGGTAACTACCATATAAAACAGATAAAAACTATTCATAAAAAAATACTTGACATGGCTTTATAAATAAATAAACTAATAAACGGAAAAGGTTTACTGGTTGGTTTGGGCGGCGGCTACCTGGAATAAGCCGATAAAGACCACAGGCGGGGGTCTTGTAATCGGCAAGCAAGCGATGATTTCAGGCGTTTTTAATAGTACATAAAAAAGATTTTAGCGTTAATTAAAATAATATTAGTTGCTATGACTGTCTGGGCAATGTCATCAAGAAAGGGTGGTCTAAATGAGAACATGGGAAGTCAAAGTCTTGTATCTGGGGAAAATAACGGCCAACCTGTCCCTTGTCTGGACACCAGGCCTGCCTCCCCTGCAAGAGGATCATAAGCTCAGTGCCCCATACCTCGGTTTTCTCTTGCGCAGCAAAGACCGTCTCGTGCTGGTTGATTCCGGAATCTCGGAAAAATTTATAATCGGGGGCCGGGCCTGGGGTTTTTTGCCCGCCGAGGGGGGCAAGCAATACATGCTCCAGGCCCTGGAAAAGGAGGGGGTGGGGCCCCAAGACATAGACACCGTGGTCTACACCCACCTACACAACGACCACGCCGCCAACAGCAAGCTGTTTTCCAAGGCCAGGGTGGTGTTTCAAAAGGACGAGTGGGCCAACCTGATGTCGCCTCTGCCCATCCAAACCATCCGCATGGACTATGACCCTGGTGTCATCGACGAACTCAGGGGGAGGCGCTACCTGCGCATTGACGGCGACTTCGATCTGACCGACGGCGTTCGGCTCATAAAAACCCCGGGGCACACCACGGGCAGCCAGTCGGTGGTGGTCAACACCAAAAAGGGCGCCGTGGTCTTGGTGGGAGACCTTTGCCTTTTCAATTTCCAGATGTTTCCCGGAACCAAGGAAATGATGGACCTGGAAGGCAACACCGTGTCCATTCCAGCGGCCACCCCTGTGTTCGGCCATGCGGTCCCGCCCACCACCACCTATAACGCCTACGATTTCTACGACAGCATCCAGAAAGTTAAGGCCATAGCCGAACGCAACGAACCCGGCTACATCATCCCCGGCCACGAGATGTCGCTGATCCATACCGGCATCTAACCAATCGGTGAGCAATTAGAAAGGAGTGCGGCCATGATAGTCAGAAAGATCAAGGACGTTGAGAAAATTGATGTAGGCGTGCCCTTCGGCGCTCCCGAGGGCATGATGGTGATCCAGTGGATATTCTCCAACGAGATCGGCGACGACAGGTATCACCACAAACACGCCGTGCGCAAATACACCCTTCAGCCGGGGCTGCCCCTGGAGATGGTTCCCTTCCACCAGCACGAATACGTTCAATCGCCCTTCATCCTCAAGGGGCGCATGGTTTTTGAAAACGAGGAGAACGAAAAGGTGGAGGTGGGGCCCGGCGACTCGGTTATCTTCTATGAAAACGAGTTCCACCGTGGGGCGGTCCTGGGAGATGAGCCGGTTGAACTGCTTTGCGTGATCGATTGCCCCGGCGACGGCCAAGACTGCGTTCCCGAACAACCCAAAAACATTAATTGCGGGTGATTGTGACCAGTCCCGGACAAGTTGCCGGGACCACACCCATGCTTCCCAAGGGAGGGGGTGACCAGATGAAGGCAATTAAGGCATTGACCTGCATTTTGGCCTTGGCGTTGTTGTTGGCCACGGCCGTTTTCACCAGCGCCGGAGACGCGTGGGCGGAAAAGAAAGTCATCAACCTAAAAATCGGCATGGCCAAGCCCATCCAGGCCGGCAAGGCGTTCTCCATCGTAAAGGAGATTTTCCAGGCCGAAGTTTCCCGCCGGGTGGCCGCCGAGACACCCTATGAAGTCAAGTGGACCGAGGCCTTTGGCGGCACGGTGGCCAAGGACGGCGAGGTGTTGGAAGCGGTGCAGATGGGCCTGTTGGACATCGGCTACGTGATCTACCTTTTCGAGCCGGCCAAACTGTTTTTGCACAACTTCGGGTACTTCGTTCCTTTTTCCAGCTCTGACCAGGTCATGGTCAACGAGATCACCGGGAGGCTTTTTGACGAATTCCCGGTGATGCGCAGCGTCTTCGAGACCCAGTACGGCCAAAAGATGCTTTGCAACCTCACCGCCAGCAGCTACCAACTCATCACCACTTTTCCGGTCAACAGCATCGCCGACCTTAAGGGCAAAAAGATCGCGGCCGGGGGCCCCAACCTCATCGTGGTCAAGCCCTTGGGCGCGGTCCCGGTGCAGTCTTCCATCGGCGAAGGGTACACCTCCTTCAAGATGGGGGTCTACCAGGGCTGGATCATTCTCGAATCCATCATGGCCGGCCTGAAATGGCCCGAAGTGGCGCCCTATGTCACCGTGATAGATCTGGGCTCGCCGCCAGCCGCCGCGTTGACCATGAACCTGCGCAGTTTGGAAAAGCTGCCGCCCGAGGTCAGGGCCATTGTGCTGCAAGCGGGCAAGCACCTGGCGGTGGCCGGCCCCAAGACCGTGCAGGCCTTTGATGAAAAAATCAGGGGCTTCTTGGCCAAAAGCGGCGCCAAGGTGAGCCGCTTGCCCCAAGCCCAGCGCCTCAAATGGGCTGACGCCTTGCCCGAGGTCGCCAAACTAAAGGCCAAGGAAGCCGACAAGCGCGGCCTGCCAGGTACGGCCTTGATAAAGCGCTACATACAGATGCAGCAAGAGGCGGGTTACGTTTTCCCGCGCAACTGGCAAGTAGACTAGGCTGCGTAAAGAAATGACCTCCAATGCGTCTGAAGCAGGCATGACCCAGGCATCAGGCAAAGGCGGCCTCGGCCCGGCAGAGGCCGCCTTTGAGCTGGTGTTGACCTGGATGCACGTGGCCGGCTCCGGCCTGATAATGGTGCTGATGCTGGTCATCGTCTGTGATGTCCTGGGCAGGGCCTTGTTTGACCATCCGCTCACGGGCGCGCCGGAGTTGGTGAAGGCGTGCGTGGTGTGCGTGTTGTTTTTGGGGCTGCCCAAGACCTTTCGCAGCGACAAGCAAATCCGGGCCACCTTGCTGTTGAACAAGGTTTCCGGGCGTGTGGGCGGCGCGCTTGATCTCCTGGCCCACTTGGCGGGCATCCTGCTTTTCGTCCTGTTGGCCTATTCCAGTTGGGGTCTATTTGTGGAAGCTTGGCGGGTAGGGGAGTTCGAGGGGGCCGGCGCCCTGCGGGTGCCCACCTATCCCATCCGGGCCCTGATCGTGGCCTCGGCGCTGTTGACTCTTCTGCAACTGGTCACGGCGGCCTGGGGTTCCGCGGCGCGTTTGCGCCAGAGGGGTGTTTGAAGCCATGGATCCGGTCACGGTGGGCGCGCTCAGTGTGGGCTTCATTGTGGTGATGGTGGTGATGGGGGTGCCCATCGCGGTTTCCCTGGCTCTGGTCAGCATGGGCGGCCTGTGGCTCATCGCCGACAACGTGATGGTGCCCATCAGCATGTTGGGCTCCGCCGCCTTCCACGGCGTATTCGATTACACCTACTCGGTGGTCCCCATGTTCGTGCTCATGGGTTTTCTGGCCAATCTCAGCGGGGCAGCCGAGGACGCCTATGATTTCGCGGCCACCCTCCTCAAGGGCCGCAGGGGAGGGCTGGCCACGGCCACGGTGGGGGCCAATGCCATCTTCGCCGCGGTGACGGGCATTAGCGTGGCCTCGGCGGCCATGTTCAGCAAAGTGTCGCTGCCGCCCATGCTGCGCCATGGCTATAAAAAATCATTTTGCCTGGGCACCATCGCCGGTTCTTCGATCCTGGGCATGCTCATCCCGCCCAGCGTCCTGCTCATCCTCTACGGCATAGTGGCCCGGCAATCCATCGGAGCCCTTTTCTCGGCCGGGGTGGTCCCGGGTATTTTGCTGGCCCTGGTATATGCCGTCGGTATTTGGGTTATGGTTCGCCTCAGTCCCGGTCTGGTATCCCAGCCAAACGCCGAGGCTCTGCCCGGCGCTTCTCCCGGAGGCCTCTCAGGGAGTTTGTGGCTGAAAATCATTCCGGTGGGGGCTTTGATATTGCTGGTCCTGGGAGGCATTTATTGCGGCGTTTTCACCCCCACCGAAGCGGGAGGGGTGGGGGCTTTCGGCGCCCTGGTGTTGGCCCTGGCCAAGAGGCGCCTAAACCGGAAAGACCTGTGGCAGGTCATGCTGTCCACCGGCTATGTCACGGTGGGGATTCTTTTCATCCTGGTTACCGCCAACATGTATGCCCGCATGATAACCCTGAGCCGGCTCCCGGCGGCGCTTTGCGACTGGCTGGCCGTCTTGCCGCTGCCGCCCCTGGCCATCATCGCCATTTTGATGGTCGTACTAATAGCCTTGGGGGCCATCCTGGATTCCACCTCGATCATTCTAATCACCTTGCCCATAATGCTGCCGGTGGTCACGGCCCTGGGTTTTGATCCCATCTGGTTCGGGGTGGTGGCCATCATCGCCATCGAGACAGGCCTCATCACCCCGCCCTTCGGCCTGGTGGTCTACACCATGAAGGCCACGGTGGGCGATGACGTGACAGTGGAAGAGATTTTCCGTGGCTCGGCGCCCTTTTTCATCATGATGCTGCTGGTCCTGGCCCTGGTGATAATATTTCCCTCACTAGTGCTGTGGCTCCCGGGTCTGAAAGGATAAGCCTTGCTAAAAAGGCCAAAAAATGTTTATGAGAGCAAGGCCGCTAAAAAAGCGGTCCCAAGTAATAGGACTCCCAACCGGCTACTGAGGCTGAATATGGATGAAAAAGCCGTAAGGATTTTGGACGCCGCCAGACAGCGCTTTGAACGCTTCGGGGTCAAGAAAACCACCATGGACGAAATTTGCCAGGATGTGGGGATTTCTAAAAAGACCCTGTATGAATATTTCAACAGCAAGGAAGACCTGTTCGTTTCCACCTTCATACAAGAGGCGCTGGCCAACCGCGACTTGGTTCTCGAACAGATGCAAGGGATGGATAATCCCTTGGAGAAAATACAAGAACTGTTCCGCTTTGCGGTCAATCGTCAGTGGAACCAGTCGTTCATGATTCGGGTTCTGCAAGATGAAGACGGTTTGTATCATTTCTTTTTAAAGGACAAATACCGGCTTCAGGTGGAAGACGGCGTGCTTTCTCTTATAGAGGACGTCTTGAAGGCAGGAGTTGAGCAGGGACAATTCCGGGCCATGAACACCCGCACGGCGGCCTATTTTTTATTCAAGCTGTTCCAGAGCATAACCTTTGCAAAAACGGAATCCATCGAGGGAGGCCAGGAAGACCTGGAAGAAATGATAGCCTTTATTACCGCTGGGATATTGAAAGTCTGAAACCAAGAGTAAATCAATATTGGGGTGAAATTATAAGGCAGCTCATGAGACGATCATCTCGATAGAAGGCCTATTCTTGAAATTTATTACTTTGAGCGATCTAATCCCAGCTCATGCGGCAACCGCAACGCACACTCACTTTGAACCTCTTGATACGCCCGGTTCATAATTGGTCCCGGTTGGCCAGCATTCAAAAAATTGACTAGCTTTCGATAGAAGCGGTTCTCGCCGAACACCCAGTACAAAATTCAATTCCCTTGGCGCTGGGCATGGTGGACCGGCGGTTTCTCTGCGGACAACGACGCATCCCATCATAGCCAGTGCCCAGTATCTATCGAAGATGATGCGCCAATGGAAAGCAAGAGACTACATGCACCCACCAGAGCGTTGAGAGCTTAGGCCTTCCCCGGAATGTCGTTACCCAGCCGAAACCTTAATCAAAATAGTCAAAAGTTTTTATAGGAAAATGATAACCCCGCTTGCACAATAATATTGACAAGCAAGTTCTGGAAATCGTTGGTGGCGTTTAGCTTGACTGCTTAACCAACAGATCGATTGAGGCCGATACGGCATGACGACCAGAAGAAACTTCGCCTGCCCTTTTTATGATTCTTGTCTCAGCCAGGCGATTAGCCAACAACAAAACGACTTTGACTGCCTGGGGTGCCCCCGGAAGGATGAGGTGCGATCCGACTGGTCCGAGGTCCAAGAGAGGGACTCGCACAGGGTCATGTATCTTTTTGCGGCCATATGCCGCAACCGGGTCCGGCCTAGTTCCAAGCCCTTGACAGAAGACGAACTTTCTTTTCTCTGGGATGAACCCGACGGTGGGGGCCAGACCGGGGCGGCCGGCAATTTTGAGTAGCGGGACGGCGAGATCCTTCCTGGGGGCAGATACCGCTCCAGCATAAGCATGCGGCCAATAGCGCCAAGCAGCGCATCATGCACGGCGGACAGCCTAGGAGGCGGGCGCAAGCTCCGGGCGGGGAGCGGCGTTGCGGTGAAACCGCACGGCTTCCGCAACCCTCGATTCGGCCTCCACCTGTGAATTCGCTACTCTCAGCCTGTCCCCCAAAATCCCGCCACTGTTCCCCATACGGGGCGCTTGGCCATGGCCGCCCAAGACATCTCGCGGTAATACCCCTATAACCATGGGAGATACTAAGGGATGAAACTTGCGGGGGAAGAATGATACTCTGAAAATCGGTCGCCACCGTGTCTCGAATATTTTTTTTGGCGCAATGCGATTCAGAACATTATGGCGCCAAGTTTATGAAAAGAGAGGGAACGAGCATGGCTGGAAAAAGTGTGCCGCAGAACCTGGAATTGACTAATCCGAACAAGGTGTTGTTTCCAGACCAGGGGATCAGCAAGGCGGATCTGGCCCATTATTACCAGCAAGTTGCTGCGGTCATCCTGCCCCACCTCAAAGACCGGCCGCTTATGCTCCAGCGCTTTCCAGATGGCATCGGCGGGGAGGGGTTTTATCAAAAGGACGTTCCGGTCTACTTTCCCGCCTGGGTTCCCCGCGTCCGCCTGAAGAGAAAAGAGGGCGGCTACATCAAGCAGGTGATGGCCAACAATCGCTCCACCTTGATCTATCTGGTGGATCAGGCCTGTATCACCTTGCATCCCTGGCCAAGCCGGTCAGACCGCGCCAACCAGCCCGACCGGGTGATCTTTGATTTGGACCCGGCCCAGAGCGAAGGAGGCTTCACCTTGGCGGTCCAGGCCGCGGGTCTGCTGCGCAACCTGCTGGGGAGGGTGGGGCTCAGGCCATATGTTATGACCACCGGTTCGCGGGGGCTTCATGTGGTGGCGCCCCTGCTGCGCAAACAGGGGTTTGACCAGGTGCGCGCCTTTGCCCAAGAGGCGGTCCAACGCCTGGCGGCGCAACACCCTGATCTGTTGACAATTGAACAGCGGGTGACCAAGCGCCAAGGCAGGCTTTACCTGGACGTGGCGCGCAACGGCTACGGCCAGACCTCGGTGGCTCCCTATGCGGTGCGGGCCCTGCCCGGCGCGCCGGTGGCCACCCCCCTGGAGTGGAACGAACTCATCTCCTCGGGCCTGGGAGCCCAGAGCTACCACCTGGGCAATATTCTGGAGCGCTTGGCCGAAAAACCCGACCCCTGGCAGGGCATGGGACGCCACGGCCGCTCCCTGAGCCAGGCCCGCAAAAGCCTCCAAAACCTGCCCAGCTAAGGGAACCGGCTTTCCCGAGTTGGGCGGTCCTGACTGGGATGGCGCTGTTTTGAATATTGTTTGGCCAGAAAGAGGTTCTCCCGGGGCTGTGCTATCATTTAGAAAGGAGTCATCAACCCCGGAGGGAGGGTGCCATGAAAGATTTGGAGTTCCTCAGTAAGGTCGATGTGCTTCAGGGTTTGAACGTCTCGGAATTGGTAACTCTGCGCGGTTGTTGCCAGACCGGCCAGGGCCAGGAAGGCGAACGCCTCTCTGCCGAAGGCCAGGAGGCCCAAGATTTTTTCTTGCTCATGGAGGGGCGGGTGGAGTTGCGCTATGAGTTGCCGCGGGGCCTTAGCAGCAGCGACCAGACCCTGTCAGTGGTGAAACCGTCCGGGTCTTGGGGTTGGTCGGCCTTGGTGCCGCCCCACAGCTACACCTTGTCCGCTTATTGCTCCTCGCCGGCGTGCCGCTTCATGCGCCTGCGCCGGGACGAACTTTGGGGGTTGTTTGATAAGAACCATCGCATAGGCTACATTTTCATGCGCAACCTGGCCAGTGTCATCGGCCAGCGCTTTCACGCGGTGCAGGACGAATTGGCCCGCCAGCAAGGCTTTGACCAAGTGCATCGGTGCTAGAAAACTCCGCGCCGTCAGAAAAGGACCATCTTGCATAAACAACCCGACCGGCAAATCCTGATTAGCCGTATGGACGGTCTGCGGGTGGAGGGGGACCAAGTACGGGCGCGGGAAGAAGATCTGGCCGTGGAGGCCCCCTGCGAGATACGTTTCAACGGCCGCTCCTACGTGCTGCTCATGGCCACTCCCGCCGATCTGGAGTGTCTGGCCCTGGGCTTTGCAATCAGCGAAGGCATCGCGGCCAGCCCCCAAGAGGTTTTGGGTGTAAGCCAGGGCCAGGATAAGCTGCCCGGGGTGGGGCCGGTGTACTGGGCCGACGTGTCGCTGTCGCCCGATCTGGCCCGGCGGGCCCGGGCCCGGCGGGCGGCTCCGGCCGCCACCTCCTGCGGCCTGTGCGGCCTGGAGTCTTTCCGCGAGCTGGGCGGGGACATAAAACCGGTGCATTCTTCTCTGAGCGTGGACCTGGAGGCCATTCAGCGCCTGTTCGCGGGCATGGAAGAGGGGCAGCATATTTATCTCCGCACCGGCGCGGCCCACGCCGTTGCCCTGGGCACGGCCCAGGGAGATTTGTTGTGCCTGGCCGAAGATGTGGGCCGCCACAATGCCCTGGACAAGTCTCTGGGCATGGCTCTGGGCCAGGGGCTGGATTTGACCCAATGCGTATGCGCGGTGTCTGGCCGCATCAGCCTGGAGATGGCCCTCAAGGCGGCGCGGGCCGGGGTGCCGGTAGTGTGCTCGGTGTCCGCCGCCACCTCCCTGGGCCACCAAATCTGCGCCGAGGCCGGGGTGACCCTAATCGGCTTCGCCCGCCAGGGGCGGGCCACCATCTACTGCCATCCCCAAAGAGTGCTGCTCCGAGGCCGTCCCATCCAGGCCGGCTAAAACTGGCCTAGGGGCGGATTCGTGTTTGATTTAATCTCCACGGTCGTCATCGAAAGAGGAAGCTGGTCATGAGAGGAAGCTGGTCATGAATCCCACGCCCCAAGACATCTGCGGCATATCCCGGGAAGATTATCTGGTTCGCATGGAGGAGTTCCACGGCCACGTATCGCCCGGTACGGTCATGGGCGGCTTTTTGCTGGACGCGGCCTGGAAAATCCTGGGGGACACCCCCTACATCAATGTGGTGGTGGAGACGGTGGTGTGCCTGCCCGACTCGGTGCAGATGCTCACCCCCTGCACCCTGGGCAACGGTTTTTTGCAGGTGCTGGATTGGGGCAAGTTTGCCCTGACCATATACGACCGCATGACCCTGGACGGGGCCCGGGCCTGGCTAGGCACCGAGGACATCGAGCAATACCCCCTGGTGGCGGACTGGTATCTGCGCCGCGCCGGGGGCAAAAAGGCCGATAAGCTAGAGGTGGTGGATGAAATTATGGCCGGCGGCCATCGCCTGGTGCGGGCCAGGCCTGTGAGAATGCATGCTCCTCTCAAGGACACGGCCCATGTGCCCACCGTGGCCTGCCCCGCCTGCGGCGAATATTACCCCAGCCGCCAGGGCGGTCTGTGCCCGGCCTGCGCGGGACAAGCCTATTACTCCTAATCAACCCTCCCAGGCGATGGTGCCCATGGGGGTCACGTCATAGCCGCCCAGGGACTTTACCTGCTCACGGAACTCCGGGGCGGCCAGCACCTGGCGCAGGGCCGCCACCCGGTGGTCGTCCCAATGGGCCTGGGGTATGCACAGGTCGTAGCGCTCCTCCATCACCGGAATGAACTCCAGGCCCAGGGCCTTGGCCGCGGCCAGGATGCCCAGGCCCACGTCTGCCCCGCCGGCCAGGACCTGCACGGCCACGGCCATGTGGGTGTATTCCTCCTGGTCGTAGCCGCGTACTTCGCCTGGGTCCAGGCCCAGCTTTTTCAGGTGATAATCCAACAGCACCCGGGTGCCGCTGCCCGCCTGGCGGTTGACCAGAACCACGTCCTGGCGGCCCAGGTCGGCCAGGGTCTTGATGCCCTTGGGGTTGCCCGGCTTGACCATTAGCCCCTGCTGGCGCAGGGCCAGGGTCACCAGGCGCACCGGGACGCCCTTGAGGTAGCGCCGCAAGTAGCTCACGTTGTACTCACCGGTGTCCGGGTCCAACAGGTGGGTGCCCCCCAGATGGCAGCGGCCGGCCTTTATGGCCATGAGTCCGGCCAGGGAGCCCAGGTGCGACGAACTCAGGTGCAGGTTGGGGTCCAGGCGCTTGAGGTGGTCGCCCAAGAGGTCCAGGGTCACGTCATGGCTGCCCACCACCACCAGGGTGTTTTCCACTCGCTCCCGTGGCCCCAAGAGCTCGGCCACGGCGGGCTGGCCCTCTTCCAGGCCCTCGCTGTCGGCCGGGATGCGCAGCAGGCCGTCGGCCCGGGTGAGGGAGGTGATGGTCCCGGCCCCCCGCTTGAGGGGGGTGGCCACCACCTTGCCGCTCACCCGGCCCAGATGCACCCGCAAAAATTCCTCGCGGCCCAGCTTGCTGGCCAGGCCGCGGGCGGGCACCACCTCGATGGTTTCGCGCCCAGGCGCGGGTTGGCCCTGCATGGCCGCCAGGGCCGGGCCGATGAACTGGTCGAAGCAGACCCAGGCCGAGACCGGGTAGCCCGGGCTGCCCACCACCGGCTTGCCCTGGGCCTGGCCCAAGATGGAGGGTTTGCCGGGCATCACCGTGACCCCATGCACCAGCACCTGGCCCAGGTCGTTTATCACGTGGGCGCTGTAGTCTTTGCTGCCCGCCGAGGCCCCGGCGTTGAGCACCACCATGTGGGCGGGCCCGGCCAGGGCCTTGGCCACCGCCTGCTTGATAGCCTCGAAGTCGTCGGTGACCCGTTCCATGACCAGGGGCTCGCCGCCGGCCTGGCGCACCAGCCCGGCCAGGAACAGGCTGTTGGTCTCCATTATGGCTCCGGGGGCTGGCGGGTTTTCCCGGGCCTCACGCCAGTCCACCAACTCCAGGCCGGTGGGGATTATGGCCACCTTGGGCCGGGCCAGGACCTCCAGTTCAAAGACGCCGCTGGTGAGCAGGGCGGCCACGTCGGCCGGCGACAAACGGTGGTGGTGGCCTAACATCAGCTCTTGGCTGACGATGTCCTCGCCCACCCGGCGCACGTGCTGCCAGGGGAAAGCGGCGGCGCGAATTTCGGCCTGGCCCTCCCGGGGATGGTGCACCTGCTCCACCATGACCACCGCGTTGCATCCCGGGGGAAGGGGATGGCCGGTGTTGACCCAAAAGGCCTGGCGCTCCATTTCCAGGGTAAGCGGGTGCTCCTGGCTGGCTCCGTAGGTGTCGCTGGCCTTGACCGCGATGCCGTCCATGGCCGCAGCGTGGTAGGAGGGCGAGGAATAGTTGGCCAGCACCACCTGGGCGGTGACCCGGCCCAGGGCCTCGCTGGTGGGCACCACTTCGGTCCCGGCCAGGGCGGCCCAATCAAAGGCTTCCAGAAATTTGGCCCGGGCCTGGTCCAGGGGCATCATTTTCAGGTAGACGTTGCGTTTCATGTCGATTCCACTACGAGGGAAAGAGCAGGACTTCCACCGCTTCACCGGCGTCCAAGCCTTCACAGTCCTTGGGCACCCGGACCAAGCCCTGGCCCTGAATCAGGGTGGTCAAAAGACCGGACTTGCCGAACAGGGGTTGAGCCAGCCACCGGCCGTTCTGTTGGTCCAGGGACACCCGCAGATATTCCTCCCGGCCCGGGGCCGAGGGGATGTTGCGGGCCAGCACCGCCGGCAGGCGGGCGAAGCGGGCAAAGGGCAGGGCGGGGCGGCCTTGCAGGCGCTCCAGGATGGGCTCCACAAGCAGATAAAAGGCCACCAGGCACGAAGCCACCTGGCCCGGCAGGCCGATGAGGTGACCGGCCTGGGCCCGCACCCAGAGAAAGGGCTTGCCCGGGCTTACCGCCACCCCATGCACCAGAAGCTCGGCTCCGGGGAAGGAGAGAAACACCTCGCTGGTGAAGTCGCGCGTTCCCACCGATGAGCCGCCCGAGAGCAAGGTGAGGTCGCAGTTCTCCAGGGAGCGGTCCGCCGCTTCCCTGATGGCATTGGCTTGGTCCGGCACCAGGCCCAGGGGAAGGGGCTCGCCGCCGGCCTGGCTGATCTGGGCGGCCAGGGTGTAGGTGTTCACGTCGCGCACCTGGCCCGGGGACGTGGCCGCGCTCACCGGAACCACCTCGTCGCCGGTGGAAACGATGCCCACCCGTGGCCGGCGCAGCACCACAACTTTTTCCTGACCCAGGGCGGCCAACAGCCCCAGGTCCTGGGGACGAAGGCGCTGCCCCCGGGGCAACAACTCCTGGCCACGGGCCGCGTCATCGGTGGGGCCCAGGGTGTTGGCGCCCGGCGCCACCGAGGTGGCCACTTCCAGGCTGGTGTCGTCCAGGCGGCGGGTGTGCTCCACCATGACCACCGCGTCCGAGCCGGGGGGCAGCATGCCCCCGGTGCCGATGCGGGCGCACTGCCCGGGCTCCAGGCTGAATTCCGGGGCCTGACCCATGCGCACCTCGCCCACGATATGCAGATAGCCCGGCGAAATTTCCCCCGCGCCAAAGGTGTCCCTGGCGCGCACCGCGTAGCCGTCCATGGTGGCCCGGGTGAAGCCCGGCAGATCGGCTGGCGCGGCCAGGGGGCGGGCCAAGCTGCGCCCCAGGGCCTGGGGCAGCGGCACTTCCTCGGCGGGCAGGGGCTCTAGCTCCTGGGCCAAGGCGTGCACCATGGCCACGTCTCGCACCTTAAAAAAGGCTTTCATTCAGGGCGACCTCGTGGGTAAGAAGGTATAGATATTGCGCTAGGGCCTTAGTCATGTCAATAATGACCTAAGTCCGCCGGCAGGGCAACCCTGAGCGAGAAAAGCTGCTCCGCGGAGGAGCAAGGGAAAGGAAAGCCGTGGCAGAAGTACATTTCAAGCTATGGGTCGAGGAAGATGGCCGGGTGCTCTTTGGAGGCGGCCGGCTGGAGTTGCTCAAGGCGGTGGTTGACCACGGTTCGCTGGCTGCGGCTGCCCGGGAGCTAAACATGAGTTATCGCGCCGCCTGGGGGCGGTTGCGGGCCTCGGAAAAGCGGCTGGGGTTCCCCTTGGTGGAGCGCAGCGCCACGGGCCGCCGAGAGGTGCAGTTGACTCCCCAAGGGCGCAGCATGGTCAAGCAATTCGATGAGTTTGAGACGCAGACCAAGGAGTTTGCCCTTAGGGCCCAAAAACATTGGACCAAAGTGGTGAACGAGTTGCGCGGGAAAAAGGGCTAGCCCCCATGCCGGTAATGCAGGTGCATCTGGCCGGAGCAGGCGGCGCGGACCAGGAAAACTTCCTGGACGCCCTTTGCAAAGAATTGTCCGAGTTGGGCTTGCGCGTGGCCTTGGCCAAGCCGGAGGAGCCGCGCTCCACTTCGCTCCATCAGGGGCAGGCCGAGTTGCTCCTGGGGCCGGGCGGACTGAGCTTGCGGCATTCCGGCGAAGCGCCCTCGCTGGGGGAGGCGCTGCGCCTGTTGGAGGGCATGGATATGGTTATCAGCCTCCTGCCCCCGGAGGATGGCAAGCCGGTGTTGGAGTATTGCTCCCCTGGGGCGGCGCCGTCGCTGGTGGGCCGGGCCGGGCTTTTGGCCCTGGCCGGGCCGGGGGATTTCCCCGAGGACCCCGGTGTGCCCGCCTTTGGCGAACCAGCCGGCTTGGCCCGTTTTTTGGCCCAGCGGGCCGCCGCCCGGGCACAGCGGCGCACCCTCACCATACTGGCCGACGGCCAGCCCCTTAAGGCCAAGGCCTTTGTGCGAGACATCATCGCCAACAGCCTGCACGGCCTGCTGGCCCCCCTCAAGGGAGCCGAGGGGGCCCGCCGGCTGGAAATCATAATAGAAGAGTAGCGATCCTTGGACTTTTTCCTGGGCGGCCTGACCAAAGGACTGGGACTGCTGGCGCAACTGGACCCCGAGGTCTACGGCATCGCCTGGTTGTCGCTCAGGGTGTCGCTCTCCGCCGTTATCTTGGCCGCCCTGGCGGCAGTGCCCCTGGGCTTGCTCATCGGCCAGCGGGAGTTTCCCGGCAAACGCTTTCTGGTGGTGCTGTTCAACACCCTGCTGGCCCTGCCCACGGTGGTGGTGGGCCTGGTGGTCTACGGCCTGCTCTCCTACCACGGCCCCTTGGGCGGGCTGGGTCTGCTCTACACCCCCGGAGCCATGGTGGCGGCCCAGGCCGTGCTGGCTTTTCCCTTGATCACCGCGTTGGTAATCGCGGCGGTCACCACCCTGGACAGCAGGGTGGGGCCCACCGCCCTTACCCTGGGGGCCACCCGTTTCCAGGCCGCCTGGGCGGTGCTCAAGGAGGCCCGCTTCGCGGTGCTGGCCGCCCTGGCCGCCGGCTTCGGACGGGTGGTCACCGAGGTGGGCGCGGCCATCATGGTGGGCGGCAACATCCGCCACTACACCCGGACTTTCACCACGGCCATAGCACTGGAGACCAGCAAGGGCGAATTCGCCCAGGGCATGGCCTTGGGTTTCATTTTGTTGGTGGTGGCCCTGGCCGTGAACCTGGCCAGCCACCAGCTCCAGGCCCGCTGGAAATAGGGGGCGGGTGATGAGCAATCCCTTGTTCAGCCTGCGCGGAGTGGTCAAGCGCTTCCACGACCGGGAGGTCCTCAATCTGGATCGCCTGGATTTGGAGGCTGGGGTCATCACTGCGGTGGAGGGCCCCAACGGCGCCGGCAAGACCACCCTGCTGGCCATCCTGGCCCTGCTCACTCCGCCGGACAAAGGCCGCCTATTCTTCGATGGCCAGGAGATTCCCCGGGCGGCATCCCAACTCACTGCATGGCGGCGGCAAATAACCCTGGTGGCCCAGCAGGCCTATCTTTTCGACACCAGCGTGGAGAAAAACGTGGCCTACGGTCTGCGCCTGAGGGGCTTGGAACAGACCAAGCGGGATGCCCGGGTGCGGGAGGCCCTGGAACAGGTGGGACTGGCCGGCTTTGGAGCGCGCCGGGCCAGGCGGCTTTCGGGAGGGGAGATGCAGCGGGTGGCTCTGGCCCGGGCCCTGGTGCTGCGGCCCCGGGCCCTGCTTTTGGACGAGCCCTTCGCCAACCTGGACCCCACCAGCTCCCAGGTGTTCGAGCGGGTCTTGGGGGATTTGCCCAACCAGGGCTGCACCGTGGTGTTGGTGAGCCACGCCCGGGAGCAGGCCCACCGCCTGGCCCAGCGGGTGGTGTCTCTGCGGGAGGGACGCCTGACCCCCGGCCTAGACCGGGGATGAAGCGCCATGCGGTTTCTCTGCACGCGCCCCCCTTGTTAACTGGTTAATCTCAACCCACCGTCAGTCCTCTTGAGGGAGGTGATATCCATGCGCAGCCGATTTTTGCTGACCGCCCTGCTTGCCTTGCTATTGGCCGCACCGGCCCTGGCCGCCGACCGCCTGGTGTTGGCCACCACCACCAGCACCGCCAACACCGGTTTGCTGGACGTGCTTCTGCCCGCGTTCACCAAGCAGAGCGGCGTCACGGTGCATTACATTCCCGTGGGCACCGGCAAGGCCCTGGCCATAGCCAAGCGCTGCGACGCCGACGTTGTGATCGTGCATGCCCCGGAGCTGGAGAAGCGCTTCGTGGCCGATGGCTACGGCGTGGACCGCAAGCCGCTGATGCACAACTACTTCGTGTTGGTGGGCCCGCCCGGCGACCCGGCCCAGGTGAAGCAGGCGGGGAGCGTGCGGGAGGCCCTGAAGCGCATCGCCCAGGCCCAGGCCCCCTTCCTTTCCAGGGGCGACAACTCCGGCACCCAGGTGAAGGAGCTGGCCCTGTGGAAGGCGGCTGGCATCAAGCCCGATTGGCCGGCCTATCGCGAGGCGGGCCGGGGCATGGGCCCCACCCTAACCATGGCCGACGAACTGAAGGCCTACACCATCAGCGACATCGCCACCTATCGTAAATACCAGAGCACCGGGCGCATTCAGCTAGCCATCCTGGCCGACCAGCAGGACCTGCTGAAAAACCTCTACTCGGTGATCCTGGTGAATCCGGCCAAATGCCCCAAGGCCAAGGCCGGTCAGGCCAGGGCCTTTGAGAAGTTCCTGCTCTCGCCCCAGGGCCAGAAGATTATCGGAGACTTCAAGGCGGACGGCAAAAGGCTGTTCTGGCCGGCCCATCCCGCCAAGTAGGCGCGGCGCGGCGGCAAAATAGGGTTTGGCCTCAAGGGGGGGCCGCCGTAGACTGGTGTACATAGTCAGGAACCCGCCAAAGCCGCCTGGCGGGGGCGGGCCGTGGCTCGCAGCGCAACGGTGAGAGGCGGCCATCCGGGGATGGGCATGAAACAGCGCCTGATAAAACGCCTGGCCGTGGTGGGCATAGTCATCGCGGCCATACTGGCCTTCTGGCTCCTTGACCTGGGCCAGTACTTTTCCCTGAGCTACGTCAAAGCGTCCCAGGCCCGTTTCCAGGCCTATTACGCCGCCCACCCGGCTTTCATGCTGGGCGGCTATTTCGTGGTCTATGTGTTGGTCACCGCTTTTTCCCTGCCCGGAGCCGCAGTGATGACCTTGATGGGCGGGGCCTTGTTCGGGTTTTGGTGGACCCTGTTGGTGGTCTCCTTCGCCAGCTCGGCCGGGGCCACCCTGGCCTGCTTTTTCGCCCGGTTCGTCTTGGGCAATTGGGTGCAGCAGAAATTCGCGGACAAGCTGGGGACTATCAACCGGGGAGTGGAGCGGGAAGGGGCCTTTTATTTGTTCACCCTGCGCCTTGTGCCCCTGTTTCCCTTTTTTGTCATCAATCTGGTCATGGGCCTGACCAAGATGCCGCTACGCACCTTCTACTGGGTCAGCCAGGTGGGCATGCTGCCGGGCACGGCGGTGTTTACCAACGCGGGCAAGGAGCTGGGTCAGATCAGCTCCCTGGGCGGCATCCTCTCCCCGGGCCTGATTATCAGCTTCGTCATCCTTGGAATATTCCCCCTGGTGGTGAAAAAGATTTTGGCCTGGTACCGGAGCCGCACAGGACGCCAAGCCATCATCAAGCCGTAAGAGGAGTTCATGGCCGGCCACGATTATGATCTTGGAGTGCTGGGCGGCGGCTCCGCCGGGCTCACCCTGACCTCGGGCGCGGCCCAACTGGGAGCCAAGGTTCTGCTCATCGAGAAGGAGCCCAATCTGGGGGGCGACTGCCTGCACTACGGCTGCGTGCCCAGCAAGACGCTCATCAAGAGCGCCTCGGTGTACCACTTGATGAAAACCTCGGCCCGCTTCGGCCTGCCCCATGTGACTCCGCCCCCGGTGGACTACGCCCAGGTGGTGGAGCGCATCAAGGGGGTCATAGCCGCCATCCAAAAGCACGACAGCGTGGAGCGTTTTTGCGCTTTGGGGGCCCAGGTGCGCTTCGGCCAGGCACGTTTCGTGGACGAGCACACCGTGGAATTGGAAGGGGAGCGCATATCGGCCAGGTCCTGGCTCATAGCCACCGGCTCCTCGCCCGCCTTGCCGCCGGTGCCCGGCCTGGCCGAGACTCCCCACCTGACCAACAAGGACATTTTCTATTTGGAGCGCCTGCCCTCGTCCATGATTATTCTGGGCGGCGGTCCCATCGCCATGGAGATGGCCCAGGCCTTCCAACGCCTGGGCTGTAAAGTTAGCGTGGTGCAGCGCAGCGGCCAGGTGTTGAGCAAGGAAGACCAGGATATGGCCGATCTGGTCATGGCCGCCTTGCAGGGGGAGGGGGTGACGTTTTACCTGAACGCCAAGCTCGAATCCGCCCGAGAGGCTGATGGCCGCCCGGCCCTGATCTTCCGCGATGGCCAGGGGCAGCGGGTGGAGCTTGGCGCCGAGGCCTTGCTGGTGGCCCTGGGACGGCGGGCCAACCTGGAAGGCCTGGGCTTGGAAGACATAGGGGTGGCCTACGACGCCAAGGGCCTGAAGCTGGATCAGCGCCTGCGCACCAGCCACAAGCACATCTACGGCGCCGGCGACGTGACCGGCGGGCACCAGTTCACTCATGCCGCCGGCTATGAGGGCGGGGTGGTGCTGGCCAACGCCTTGCTGCGCCTGCCGCGCAAGGCCGACTACACCTGGCTTCCCTGGTGCACCTTCACCGAACCGGGGCTGGCCTCGGTGGGCATGAACGAAAAGGCGGCCCAGGCGGCGGGTCTGGAGTATACGGTGTGGAGCGAGGAATTCGCGGCCAACGACCGGGCCCTGGCCGAGGGCGCTGGTGCGGGGCGGCTGAAGCTGGTTCTGGACAAGAGCGAGAGGCCCCTGGGGGTGCAGATTATGGGACCCCACGCCGGGGAGTTGATAAACGAATGGGTGGCCGTGTTGGGCGGGGGGGTGAAGCTCTCCACCCTGGCCGGTCTGATGCACCCTTACCCCACCTTGGGGGAGATCAACAAGAAGGTTGCCGGCGACGTAATGGCCCCCAAGCTTTTTTCCAGCCTGGTGAAAAAGGGTCTCAAGTTTTTCTTTCACACCAAGGGCCGCGCCTGCCACCCGCCCCGGCAGGGTTAGGCAAGCGGAGAGATTATAGATGCCCACCATTCTGGCCGCCGACATCGGCGCAACCAACAGCCGTTTCGCATTCTTTAAGGGCGGCGAAACCGCAAGCCTGCGCTTGGTGAACAAGGTGTGGCTGCCCACCAAAGAGGCCGCTTCTTTCGCGCAAATGCTGGAGCGCCTGGAAGCCAGCGATCTGGGCCTTGCCCTCGACAAGGCCGGCCTGATCTGCCTGGCGGCGGCCGGGCCGGTGCAGAGAGGTTCTTATTGCCAGCCACCGCACGTCGCCTGGGACATTGACTTGGCGCGGGATATCCAGGGCCTTGGCCCCAGTCTGCTCATAAACGATTTCGTGGCCCAGGCCTGGGCCTGCCTTTCACCGGTGGCCTTGGGGGCAATAACCGTCTTGGAGGGCCAAGCCGATCCGCATGGGGCCCGGGCGGTGATCGGCGCGGGGAGCAACCTGGGCCACGCGGCCCTGGTCCCGGACGGCCAAGGCGGCTGGACTCCGGTGGCCTCGGAAGCGGGGCACGCCGCTTTCGCCTTTAACGGCCAAGATGAAACGGCCTATGCGCAATTTCTGGGCCGGGAGTTGGGCGACCCCTATCCCATCAGCGACACGGTGGTGTCTGGCAAGGGACTGAGCTTCGCCCACCAGTTCCTCACCGGGCAGAAGCTGGAACCGGCCCAGGTGGGGGAAGTGCTGAACCACTACCCCGACACTTTGCATTGGATGGCCCGCTTCTATGGCCGGGCCTGCCGCCAGTGGGCCTTGCAGGTGGTGGCCCTGGGCGGGGTGTACATCGCCGGCGGTCTGGCGGCCAAACTCCCCGCCTTGGTGCGGCATCCGGCCTTTGGCCGGGAGTTCCGCCTGGCCGACCGCACCAACCAGGTTTTGCGCGGCATTCCGGTGTTTTTGATCCAAGACGAGAACAGCGGCCTGTGGGGGGCGGCCGCCGCGGCCTTGGAACGCCTGGAGCCGCGCGGGTAGACTACATTTATGAATATGAAATAATCCGGGGCTGGGGAGGAGCGCCGGGCCGGGTGGGGGGTAAGGACGCAGCCATGCCATGAAACCTCGCCGCGCTTTTCTCTCCCTGGGCCTGCAAGCCGTGGCCGGGCTCTGCCTGGCCATGACCTGGCCCCGCCGACTTTGGGCCGCGGGCAAACGCCGGGTGTTGGGCGGCCACGTCAAGGCCACCGATCTGGCCCATCTCAATCCCCGGGACATCGACAATCGCAACTTGGCCGTCACTCCCCTGGAGCAGTTCGGCACCATGGGGCAGAGCGACCTGGTGGTGGATCTGGACAAATGGCGTCTGGTCGTTGACGGGGCGGTGCGGCGCCCCCTGAGCCTCGATTTGAAGCAACTCGAGGCTCGCCCTGTTCTGGAGCGCACCGTGCTTTTGATCTGCACGGGGGTCTTTTCCTTCAACGCCCGCTGGAAGGGCCTGAGCTTGGGGAAGTTGTTGCAAGAGGCCGAGCCCTTGAAGGGAGCCAACCGGGTGGTGATAAAGGGAGTGGGTGGAGCCGAAGCCAAGATCGAGCGCTTTTCCCTGGGCGAGGTGATGGGCGACGAGGTGTTTTTGGCCTATGAAGTCAACGGCCGGCCCTTGCCGCGCAAGCACGGCTTTCCCCTGCGGGTGGTGGCGGGAGCGCATTTCGGCGATGATTGGGTCAAGTACGTAACCAGGGTCAGCCTGTTGGGCGCGGGCGAAAAGGGGTAGGGTATCGCCTTCGATGTGGCGGCACCCAGACGGGTTTGCGGCTTATTCCAAGTCAAGGCCATTGACAGCTGGCCAGGCATGCGGTTGTTTATAGGCATTAATCCTTGGAGCGACACGATATGACCGCCCAGGCCACGCCGGAACTGATCGCTATCGCATCGCATTTCGACGCCTCCCCAGCCGGGGTGCTGGTCATCGACGCCAAGGGCATCTTGGTCTACGCCAACTCCGCCGCCGGGCGCATCTTCGAGCAAAAACCGCCGGACATGGTGGACACCCCGGTGGAGGTCCTGGAGCCCGAAGCCTGGCGAGGCGCGAGGGCCACCATAAAAAGCGGCGCTCCCCATCTGGGCAACCGCCTGCGTCTGGGACAGTGCAATGTATTGGTGAACTACCTGCCCATCTATGCCGACGGGAAGGCGCGCTGGGTGATGGTGATGATGGGCGATCCCTGGGATGCGGAGCAAGGATCACTTTACCCCGAACCCTACAAGGCCGTGGCCTCCCAGTTGGAGGCCATCATGGAGTCATCCTTTGACGGCCTTTGGATCACCAACAGTGAAGGGGTGGTGGTGAAGATCAACCGGGCCGCCCTGCGCCTGACCGGCCTGCCCCGGGAAAAGGTGGAGGGCCGTTTCGTGGGCGACCTGCTCGACGAGGGCAATTTCAGCGACTCGGTCACCCTGGAGGTGCTCAGGCGCAAGACCACGGTCACCATGGTCCAACACCTGAAATCCGGCAAGAAGATCCTGGCCACCGGCAGCCCCATCTACGACGCCGAGGGCGAGGTGGCTTTTGTGGTGATAAACGACCGCGACATCACCCTGCTGGACCGCATGCGCCGCCAACTGGAGGAGAGCGAGGCCCAACTGGAGCAGTTCCGCAGCACGCTGTTGGAAAAACAAATAGAGGAGATGTCCGACGACCACTTCATGTGCCGCAGCCGGGCCATGAAAGAGGTATATGAAAAGACCCTGCGGGTGGCCCCCACCAACTCCACGGTGCTTATCACCGGCGAGTCGGGCGTGGGTAAAAGCATGTTGGCCAAGCTCATCCACAGCAAGTCTCCCCGGGCCCAGGGCCCCTTCGTGCGGGTGGACTGTGCGGCCATTCCCACCTCCCTGTTCGAATCGGAGCTGTTCGGCTATGAAAGGGGCGCCTTCACTGGGGCCAGCCGGAGAGGCAAGCAGGGCCTGGTGGAGTTGGCCAACCAGGGGACTCTGTTCTTGGACGAAATTGGAGAATTGTCTCCGGAGCACCAGGTTAAGCTGCTGCGCTTTTTGGAGGAGCGCCGCATGATCCGGGTGGGCGGCTCGGTGGAAAAGGAGATCGACACTCGGGTGATCGCCGCCACCAACAAAGATCTGGCTTCGGAGGTGGACGCCAAACGCTTCCGCCATGACCTTTTTTACCGCTTCAATGTCGTGCCCCTGTTCGTGGCCCCTTTGCGCGAGCGGCCCAGCGACATTCTTTACCTCTTGGGCTTTTTCCTAAAACGCATCGGCGAGGACAACAACATCCACAAGCGGCTGGCCCCCGAGGCCCGCACCCTGATGCTCAATTACAGCTACCCGGGCAACGTGCGCGAGTTGGAGAACATAGTGGAGCGGGTGCTCATTCTCAGCCCGGACGAGGAGATACGCCCCGATGACCTGCCCGGCGAGGTGCGCAAGGCTCAGGGCCATGAACAGACTCTGGACTGGGAGCAGGGCTTTGACCTGCGCCAGCGGCTGCGTGACCTGGAGTTGGAGCTGATTCGCGAGGCCATGCGGCGCTTTGGCACTCAGCGTCAGGTGGCGCGGCACCTGCGGGTGAGCCAGTCGACCATCGCCCGGCGCTTGCAGGAAGAAAAGGGCCTGGTGATTCACGAATGAAATATTGCTTCAAAAGTGCATAATTTAATCCGCGACAATTAATTGATGTTTATAATTATAAAATCTTTTTACCTACCATTTAGGAATGGCCAAATAATAAGGCAAAACAATGCGATCTGTTGGTTGGTTCGAAATATCTAATGCAGGGGATTATATTTGCATGGAGTTGGATCAGACCCTTTATGATGCAATAATGCATAGGTTGGGCGTGTCTGTAAGCGGAAGCAGTCCTTATTTTATGGCTTTTGGTTGCACCACAATAAAACCGCCCATAAAATGCCCGCAATAACAAGGCCTTATTTTTTTATAACGCCTTGGCTGGGAAACTGGCACGCTTGTTGTTAGTCGAGGTGACATGGGTCAACTGATTCCAAATGAAATCGAGAAGTACTTAGATAACAATTTGTCTCATCTCATTTCTCGGCTCGACCAGCCAGAACTTCAGCAGCGGATCAAAAACCACCTTATCAATCAAGGTGTCGAAATTACGCATGAAAGCATCCTTTCCGACGCGGAAGGAGCTCGGTGGTCGGTTTTCTCCTTGCGCGAGAAAAGCGCCCGGCCCTTGGTGGTGGATCTCATTGAAAACGGATTCCCCCCCGACATTCGAGGCATAGATGCGCGTCCCCGCCGGGAGGGGCAGGGGACTGCCCGGCTAGAGGCCTCCCGGGTGGTTGAATGAATAAGGTGGAGGTGCAAAGGCATGACCAACTTTCGAGCCGGGTCTAGGCCTTGAGCGCCGTTGCAGCCGGCGGGGCGGTGGTCCCGGTGGACGAGCGGGGCCTGTAAAAGAGGAGTGGAGGAAAAGTCGTGAAAATCGATTTGAATGCGGATATGGGTGAGTCCTTTGGCATGTACAAGCTGGGCAATGACGCCGAGTTCATGAAATACATCACCAGCGCCAACGTGGCCTGCGGGTTTCACGCCGGCGATCCCTCGGTGATGAAGGCCACCGTGGCCCTGGCCAAGGAGTTCAACGTGGCGGTGGGGGCCCATCCGGGCCTGCCGGATTTGCAGGGTTTTGGCCGGCGGGAGATGAAGCTCACCCCGGCCGAGGTCTACGACTACACCATGTACCAGGCCGGAGCCCTCAAGGGCTTCTGCGAGGCTGCCGGCCTGAGGCTGCACCACGTAAAACCCCACGGCAGCCTTTACGGCATGGTCCACCGTGATCCGGAGATGGCCGAGGCCGTCTGCCAGGCGGCCAAGGACCTGGACCCGGAGCTTTATCTCTACGTGATGAAAAAAGGCGTTATCGCCGATGAGGCTGAAAAGCTTGGGGTGCGGACCGTGTTCGAGCTTTACTCGGACCTGAGCTACGACCCCGAGGGCAACCTGGTGATTACTCGCGCCCACGACGCCCACGATCCGGCCCAGGTGGCCCAGCGGGTGGTAAAGATGGTCACCCAGGGCCTGGTGGCCGCCACCGACGGCAGCGAGATAGCCATCACCGGCTCCTCGGTGTGCGTGCATGGCGACACCCCCGGGTCCGACAAGATCGTCATGGCGGTGCGCAAGGCCTTGGAGACGGCCGGTTGCGCTTTGGTCTCGCCGGAGTTGTAGACCGGCCCCGAGCGTCGTGGCCGCGGCATGGCCTGGTGCCGCTCTCCCTCGGGAAATACGGCAAGGTGATTAGAACCCTCATGCCGGGGGTCATCGGCGATGACCTGCTGGAAGAAGGGTTGGATAATATTGGAAATGGGACTGGCCGCCGGTAGCAAGGGCTAGGACGGCCGAAATCGACCCGAAAGGGGGCAAACCTATGAGCCAAGGCAGATTCGACGTAATTTTAGACACCATGCCGGAAACCGAATCCCGTTTGGAGGTGCTGTTCCGCCAGGCCGGTGACGGCTTCGTGCAGGTGGAGTACGGCCGCGAGCAGCGGGCCATGCTGCAAGATTCTTTCCGCATGCTGGCGGTCAACGACATCATCCTGGGCAAGAACCTCAAGGGCCTCATCGAGACGGTGCCCGGCATCCGCACCAACCTTTTGCATTTCGACCCCGAGGCGGTGGATGTGCGCGGGCTCATCGACATGGTCAAGCAGGCCGAGGACTCCATGCCCACCATCGACGACGTGGTGCTCAAGTCCCGGCTGATCCACCTGCCCATAGCCTTTGAGGACAGCGAGACCAAGAAGGCGGTGGCCAAGTACCAGAAAGAGGTGCGCCCCGACGCGCCCAACATTATCGACGGCTACAACCTCGAGTACATGGCCATGTGCAACGGCATCACCGCCGAGGAGTGCAAAAAGCTCATCCTGGGAACCGATTGGTTCAACAGCGGCGGCGGCTTCTGGCCCGGCGGCGCCTTCCTGTGGCCCACCGATCCGCGCTGCGCCATCGTGGTGCCCAAGTACAACCCGCCGCGCACCTGGACCCCCGAGGGGGCGGTGGGCATCGGCGGGCCCTGCGTATTTACTTACACCACCCCCACCGGCGGCGGCTACCAGCTCTTCGGCCGCACCATTCCGGTGTTCCAGTTCGCCTGCAAGCATCCCATGTTCAAGGACGGTCCCTTCCTCTACCGCAACGCCGACCGGGTCCGTTTCCACGAGGTGAGCGAAAAGGAAGTGGTGGAGATTTACGGCCACGTCCACGACAAAACCGACTACACCTACGAGATTGACCAAGGCGAGATCAAGGCCAAGGAATACATCGCGTGGTTCAACTCCGAAGAGGTGCAAAAGGGCGCGGCGGAGCTGAAGGCCAAGCAGGCCGAGGGCACCAAGAAAGCACCCAGGCTGTAGGGAAAGGGAGCAAGGCTTATGCTGAAAATAATCAATGGCGGCATCGAGGTTCTGGTGGAGGACTGGCCGGGGCGGCTGGGCTACCTGGGCAAGGGGATGAGCGCTTCCGGGGCCTTTGACAACGTGGGCCTGGGCTTGGCCAACGTTTTGGTGGGCAACCCCTCCGGCGAGGCGGGCCTGGAGATCACCGGCGGCTTTCTGGAAGCCGAGTTCACCGGCGACCACGTCATCGCCCTGGCCGGCACGGACATGCAGCCCACCATCAACGGCCAGCCGGTGGCCATGTGGACCGCGCTCAAGGTCAGCGCCGGCGATGTCATCAAATTCCTGCACATCGCGCCCACCGGCTTCCGCTGCTATCTGGCAGTGGCCGGCGGAGTGGATGTGCCCGCCTATCTGGGCAGCAAGTCCACCTGCATTTTCGGGGCCTACGGCGGTTTTGACGGCCGGGCCCTGAAGCCAGGCGACGAGGTGAAGTTCGGCGCGTCCAGCGCGGATCTGTCGGCTTTGGCCGGGCGCAAGCTCAAGGCCGAGGCCATCCCCCAGTACTCCAATGAGTGGGTGCTGAGAGCCATCCCAGGCCCCAACACCTGCCCGGACTACGCCACCCAGGAGGGCATGGATCTTCTGTTCAGCCGGGTTTCCAAGATCCAGCACACCTCCAACCGCTCGGCTTATCGCCTGGAGGAGCTGCCGGCCAGCTTCTTCGCCAGGGCCGACGGCGGAGTGGGCGGCAGCCATCCTTCCAACATCATCGACCACGCCTACGCCATTCGCGGGGCGCTCAACATCTGCGGAAACACCCCCATCCTGCTGGTCGCCGACGGTCCCACCTTGGGCGGCTACATGTGCGCCCTGAACGTGATAAACGCCGATCTGTGGAAGGTGGGCCAGGGCGCGCCCGGCCGGGACTACATGCAGTTCCAGCTGTCGAGCCAGGAAGAGGCCATAGAGGAACGCAAAAAGCAGAAGCAGTGGCTCAGTGAGGACTCGCTGGCCTAGCCAGAAGGGAATAAGGATACGAATATGGAAAAGAGCGTAAACGCCATCATGCCCGGCCTGTGCGCCCGGGTGGTTGTCAACGTGGGCGACAAAATCAGCGCGGGCCAGGAGGTGGCGGTCATCAACTGCATGAAGACCGAGATTTCGGTTAAAAGCGAATTCGCCGGCACGGTGAGCCAGGTGCTGTCCAAGGAGTGGGACGAGCTGCAGGTGGGCAACCCCATGGTCATGCTGGAGGTCGAGGAGTAGCCTGTCCCCATGATTAAAAAACTGCTTATAGCCAACCGGGGCGAGATCGTCCCGCGCATCATCCGCACTTGCCGGGAAATGGGCGTGGCCACGGTGGCGGTGCACTCAGAGGCGGATAAGAACGCGCCGTTCTTGGACCTAGCCGACGAAACGGTGCTCATCGGGCCGGCCAACCCGGCCCTGAGCTACCTTAGCATGGAGGCCATCATCCAGGCGGCGCGCCAGACCGGGGCCGACGCGGTGCATCCGGGCTATGGCTTTCTCTCCGAGCGGGGGGCCTTCGCCCAGGCGGTGACCGACGCCGGTCTCGTTTGGGTGGGGCCGCCGCCCTCGGTGCTCAAGGCCATCAGCTCCAAATGCTATACCCGCAAGCTGGCCGTGGAGGCCGGGGCCGAGGTCACTCCCGGCACCCTGGAGCCGGTGACCTCGCCCGAGGAGGTGGTGGCCTTCGGCAGCGAACACGGCTATCCCCTGTTCCTAAAGCTGGACAAGGGCGGCGGCGGCAAGGGCATCGAAAGGGTGTCCGAGCCTGGCCAGGCGGCCGAGGTGTTCAAACGGGCCGGCTCCATCGGACAGATGGCCTTCGGATCGCCGGACTGCTACATCGAAACCGTGGTGGAGCGGCCCCGGCACATAGAGGTGCAGTTTTTGGCCGACGCGGCGGGCAATGTGGTCTGCCTGGGCGAGCGCGAATGCTCCATCCAGCGGCGGCACCAGAAAATCATCGAGGAGGCGCTCTCCCCGGTGGTGGACCCGGCCGACCGCCAACGTCTCTATGCCAACACCGCGGCCATCGTCAAGAAGATGGGATACGTGGGAGCAGGCACCCTGGAGGGTCTGCGCTCCCAGGACGGCAAATATTACTTCATGGAGGTCAACGCCCGCTTGCAGGTGGAGCATCCGGTGAGCGAGTTCCTCACCGGGGTGGACATCGTGCGCCATCAGCTGGAAATCGCCGTGGGCCTAGAGCTGCCCTGGTCCCAGAGCGACATCAAGACCCAGGGTCACGCCATCGAAGCCAGGATTTACGCCGAGGACCCGGAAACCTTCTACCCCTCGCCGGGGGTGATCAGCAAGGTGGTGCTGCCCCAGACCGGCGATAATTTGAGAGTGGACCACGCCTTGGCCGACGGCTGCACGGTGCCGCCTTATTACGACCCCATGTTGGCCAAGGTCATCGCTTACGACCAGGACCGCCCCAAGGCCATCGCGCGGCTCATCGAGGCCCTGAAGGCCTTCCAGGTGGAGGGGGTGAAGACCACAATATCGGTGAACCTGAGGATATTGGAGCACCCCAGCTTTCTGGCCGGGGAAATGGACACCAGCTTCATCGCGGAGCACCTGGGATTGACGTAGGAGATAAGGGCATGGGTCAACTGGGCCGCCCCCTGGTGATGGGGGGCATGGAAGTGAGCAACCGTTTTTTGCGCTCGGCCACCATGGAGAACATGGCCGGAGTGGATGGCCAGGTGGGCCGCGTCCTGCTCAGGCTGTACCACGAGTTGGCCCAGGGCGGTTGCGGGCTCATCATCACCGGGGCCACGGCGGTGAGCGCCGAGGGCCGGGCCTGGGCCCACCAGTTGGGGGCCTGGGACGAAGCCCAGGTGGAAGGTCTGGCCCGCCTGGTCCGGTTGATCCACCGCTCCAACCCCTCGGCCCGCTGCGCGGTGCAGCTGCACCACGCCGGCGCGGCCGGAGGAGGCTATTCCTACGGGTCGCTGTATCAGGGCTTTGACCTGAACCAGGCCGCCGATGGTGATATCGTGGAACTGGCCCGTTGTTTCGGCCGGGCCGCCGGCCGGGTGCGCCGGGCCGGCTTCGACGCAGTGGCGGTGCATGGGGCTCACGGTTATTTGGTGAGCCAGTTCTTTTCTCCCGCCTTTAACCAACGCCAAGACGACTGGGGCGGCTCGCGCTCCAACCGGGCCCGGTTTCTCCTGCTGGTGCAGGAGGAGATTCGCCGCGAGGCGGGGGACGGCTTCCCGGTGCTCTGGAAGATGAACACCGACGACTTTTTGCCCGAGGGCGCGGGCCAGGATGACTACGTTTGGCTGGCCGGGCAGTTGGCCCGGGCCGGAGCGAGCCTTATCGAATTGAGCGGGGGCGTCAAGGAGCAGGCCAAGCTGCGCAACCAACTCCGCCGCGAAGCCGGGGAGCGCGAGGCCTATTTCCTGCCCGCCCTGGAGGCCTTTCGCTCGGCGGTGGACGACACCCCCCTTGCCCTTACCGGCGGCCTGCGCTCCCGCGAGGCCATGGAAGCTGTCTTGGAGGCCGGAGCGGACATGGTGGGCCTGTGCCGTCCCCTGATAAGCGAGCCCTATTTTCCCAATCGCCTGCTGCACGGGCCGGACCGCAGGCCCTCCCGCTGCACTTCCTGCAACCGGTGCCTGCTGGCCATCGCCAAGGAGCCCCTGAACTGCCTGGAGTTCGACCCCTTTGAGAAGGTTCTAAAAGACCTTTAGAAAACCCAGCCCCAGCTCAGGCTCAAGGTAAAATCAGGACTGGTGTAGTAGATCAGGTCTTCGGCAAAGGCCAGGCTGATTAGCTGACCTTTGCTGGGCTTCCACTGCACCCCCAGGAGAACCTGGAGCATGGCGTTGTCCAAGCCTTCCACTCCGGTGTCCCGCGCCAGGGCGGTGGCCCCGTTTAGCTGGGCCCTGAGGGTAAGCGCTTGGGACCAGGCCCAGCCCAAAGAGAGGCTGCCAGCCCACACGTCGTCCGGCTCCAGGGGGTCCAGCAGGCTGGTGGAGCCCAGGTGGAAATACATGGCATTGGCGTTCAGGGAGAAACGGCCCAGGGGCAGATCGCCGCTCAGGCCCAGGGCGGGTATGGCCCCGCCGGCTCCCAGACCATTGTCCGGGTCGCCGGTGGGCAGGCTGACCTGGCCCAGCAGGCTCACCGCCGGGCCCCCGCCGCTCCAGAGCATCCAGGCGCCCTTGAGCCGCAGGTCGCCCACCGCCTGGGTGGCGCCGTCCTGGCTGACGATTCGCTTGCCCCGGCTGGTGACGTCGTAGCGCACCAGGTCATGGGGGACCTGCTCCCGGCCGCCATTGGGGAGGCCCAGGGCGCGGTGATAGCTTTCGATGAAGCCGTCCAGAAAGCCGCCCCAGTAAAAGGCCGCCGGCAGTTCCAGGCCCAGGCGCAGGCGGGGATGGGGGGTGTAGGCGTAGCCCAGGGACACATAGCCCAGCTCCATGTCCAGGTCCAGGCTGACGGCGGAGGAGCTTTGCCGCACGAATATGCTGGAGTAGGCGGCCACCAGGTTCAGGCTGCTGCTGCCCGACGGGTCCAGGGCCGCGCCGGTGGGGGTGAAGGGCACCAGGGATAGGGCCAGGGGGGACTGGTTGGGCACCGCGAAAGGTTGGTTGGCCGGGGTGGGCGTATCACTGCCGGCCCGGGCCCATGGCGCTATGGCCAGCAGGCATCCCAGCAGAGCCGTCCCCAAAACCACCCGATAAAGCTTCCTGCCTCCCATGGCGTCTCCTCGCTTGGCCCGGCATTATAGCGCAAGGGGTGGATATGTGACAGGGCTGCGTAAAGCGGTTGCGTTACGCGGCCGATCTTGGCAATATGAGGCAGTCGCACATCAGGAGATGGTTAATGATCACCACAAAATTTATAGCTGGGCTTTTGCTGTTGTTGGCCATTGGCACAATGGTCATGGCCTGCTCCACCATAGCCCCTCCGGGCTACGATGCAGCTTACGAGCAGAGGGCCGCGGATCGAATAGAGTGGCAGGACGACCCCTGGCGCTAAGGCCCGTTGACTCAAAATTGGCCTACAAAGGCTGGCGGCGCGGGGCTGCCGGCCTTTTGCTTTGCCCTGGGGCCCCTTAGATGCGTCCCCGGTAAAAGGCCAGCCGCCTAGCCTGGGGCCGGTAAAGTTCTTTCAGGCGCTTCTGTTCCTCAGGGGGAAGGGGGCCCAACTCCCCAGCTTGGGCTAGAGCCTTTACCTGAGACGGGTTGGCGCAGCCCACGATCACTGTGGTCACCGGCTGGGCCAGTGCGAAACGAATCAGGCTGATCGCATCCGCCTCCGCCTCCGGGGCCAGGTAGTGCCCCGCGCCCAAAACCTTCATGGCTATCACCGCCAGGCCCTTTTCCCGGGCGGCGGGCAGGGTTTGGTTCAAGAAGCCGTCCAGGCACGCCTCCACCGGATTCACCGGCAAAAGCACCGCGTCCAGGGGCCAGGACAACACCGCTTGGGTCAACAACTGTGGGTCATGGTGCCCGGTCACTCCGATGTGACGGGCCAGCCCCTGCTCCCGGGCCTGCACAAAGGCCTCCAAGGCCCCGCCCGGCCCGGCGATGGCCTCGAACTCCCTTGGCTCCCGCAGATCGTGAATCTGCCACAGGTCCAGGTGCCCCACCCCCAGGGTGGCCAGGGATGCCTGTAACTCGGCCCAAGCCCCCTCCCTTGTTCGTTGGGCTGATTTGCTGGTCTGGAACACCCGGGCCCGCTCCTGGGGCCGCTCTCGCCAAAGGCGGCCGTAGTAACCCTGGCTGCCGGCATAGGCCACGGCAGAGTCGTAGTAGGTGATGCTCTGGGTTAGAGCTTCGCTGATCACCGCCCGGGCCTCGGGCCAGCGGTCCGTGGTGCGCAGCACCCCTTCGCCGCCCAGGCCCACTTGGGTAATCAGATCGCCGCTGTTGCCAAAGGGAATGTTGTGAAGCTTCATGCCTCGCCCTTCTAGGGCGCGTCTGTTGGATTCCAGACAGCCCCGTAAATAAGCATAGCCTGAAAAACCATGGAAGTGGAAGGGGTTGCACGGGCGGCTCGGCGGGATTACTCTTCTATACATACCACCACCCATCCGGGGCGGCATGACTGTAACTTTTCAGCAAACAGGTGCCATTTGACCTACAACGGATTGATTTGCGACCTGGACGGCACTCTTTTGGACAGCCTGGCCGACCTGGGCGAGAGCATGAACACGGTGCTGGCCGCCGACGGCCTGCCCCTGCACCCGCTTTCGGCCTACCGTTATTTCGTGGGCGACGGCGTGGAGATGCTGGCCGAACGCTCGCTGCCGCCCAGCCTGCGCTCCCCGGAGACGGTGGCGGAGATGGCCCGGCGCATGCGCGAGGTCTATGCCGGCCGCTGGAGCGTGCATACCAAGCCCTACCCGGGAATAAACCAAATGCTGGCCCAGGCCCAGGAGGTCGGTCTTACCCTGGCGGTGCTTTCCAACAAGGTGGACCGCTTCACCCGAGAGATGGTCGGCCACTTCTTCCCCCAGGTGCCTTTCGCCGCCGTGGTGGGGGCCAAGACGGGGGTGCCCAACAAGCCCCATCCCCAGTCGGTGCTGCAACTGGCCGGGGATTTGGGCCTGGAGCCGGGGCAATGCATCTTTTTGGGGGACACCCCGGTGGACATGAAAACCGCCAACGCGGCGGGCATGTTCGCTGCGGGGGTGCTCTGGGGATTTCGCGGCGAGGAGGAACTGAAGCAGGCAGGGGCCCGGCGACTGCTGGCCCATCCCTCGGAGCTGGCCGGCTTGATCGCCGGGGAAACCGCGCGAATTTAGTTGAGGCGGTTGCGGAAGAGCCACCCGGCGATGGCCAGGGTGACCACCCCGATCACGGCCATGGGCCAGTACAGGGGCAACAGCAGGGATATCTCCGCCCCTTCCAAAAATACCGAGCGCACGATGATCAAAAAGTAACGCAGGGGGTTGAGCAGGGTCATGTGCTGGACCAGGTCGGGCATGTTGGCGATGGGGGTGGCGAATCCCGATAGTATCACCGCCGGCACCAGGAACAGGAATGCCCCCAAGAGCGCCTGCTGCTGGGTCACGGCCATGGAGGAGATCATCAAGCCCAGGCCCACCGCCGACAATATGAACAGGCCCATGCCCAAATAGAGCGCGCCCAGGCTCCCCAGCAGAGGCACTCCAAACACCTTTACGGCTACAAGGACGATGAGGCTGCCTTCGGCCATGCCGATGATTAGGCCTGGCAGGGCCTTGCCCAGCAGAATTTCCGCCGGGTGCAGGGGGGTGACCAGCAGTTGGTCAAAGGTGCCCGCCTCGCGTTCCCGGGCCACGGACAGGGCGGTGACCACCAGGGCCACCATCAGGGTGAGAAGACCCACGATGCCTGGCACGATGAACCAGCGGCTCTCCAGGTTGGGATTGAACCAGGTGCGCACCTTCAGCTCCGCCGGCGGGAGGGGCCAACCGTGCTCTGCGGCCCAGTTGGCGCTGAAGCTGGTCACGATGCTGTTCACATACCCCAAAAGCACCAACGCGGTGTTTGAGTTGCGTCCGTCGATAATCACCTGCAATTGCCCGGACCGGCCTTGCAGCATGTTGCGGGTGAAGTCTTGGGGGATGTGCAGCACCATCAGGACCTTTTGCCCGTCGATGGCCGGGGCCATCTGCCCCAGGTGCTCCAAGGTGGCTGCCAGCTTGAAGGCAGGCGAACCCTTGAAGTAGCCCAGCAACTCCCGAGAGGCTATACCCGGGTCTTGGTTGTAGACCGCGTAGTTCACCTGGTTCAGGTCAAAGGTGGCCGCGTAGCTGAATATGAGCAACTGGAACAAGGGGGGGACGATCAAAGTCATTCGGCTGGTCCGGTCCTTTAAAAGGGCCAGAAGCTCCTTGACCACCAATGCCCAAATCCGCCTGAACACCGCGCCCCCCTTATTCCAGCCGCTTGCGGCTGCGCAGCCGCACCAGGCCCATGAACAAGGCGGCCATTATGACCAGGGCCACGGAGTTCACCCAGATCACCGGCCATACGTCGCCCGCTAAAAACACGCTTTGCAGCACCTCCACGAAATACCGCGCCGCGATAATGTGGGTGATGGCCTGCACCCAGCCGGGCATGCTGCCTATGTCGAAGATAAAGCCCGAGAGAATGAAGGCGGGCAAAAAGGTGGTGAAAATGGCCAACTGGCCGGCCACGAATTGGTTGTGAGCCACGGTGGAGATGAGCAGGCCCATGCCCAGGGCGGCCACCAGAAACAGGGCGGAGACTCCCATGAGCACCCACAGGCTGCCTCTCAGCGGCACCTCGAACAGCCACACCGCCATGGCCACCGAGAGAATCTGGCCACCCATGCCCAGCACGAAATAGGGTATGAGCTTGCCCAGGAGTATTTCCCTTACGCGCACCGGGGTGACCAGCAGGGCCTCCATGGTGCCGCGCTCCCATTCCCGGGCGACCACCATGGCGGTCAAAAGGGCGCCGATGAGGGTCATGACCACCGCGATGAGCCCGGGCACCAAAAAGTTGGTGCTGCGCACCTCGGGGTTGAACCAGATGCGCTGCTGTATGTCCACCGGCAGACCGAGTTCTCGGCCCTGGTCCTGGGCGTAGCGCGCCAGCCATTTGCCCCACACCCCCTGAACGTAGCCGGCCACGATGCGGGCGGTGTTGCCGTCCACGCCGTTCAGAAAAAGACCGATGGGCGCGGGGCCCCCGCTGAACAATTCCCGGGTGAAGTTGCTCCTGAGCCAGAGAATGCCCATTACCTCACGCTGGCGCAGGGCCTCCTGGGCCGAGGGGATGTCGCTGAAATGTCTGGGCTTGAACCAGTGGGAATTTTGGAAGTCGCCGGTGAGGCTGGCCGTGGCCGGGCTGGGCTCTTCCACCACCAGGGCGATGGGCACATTTTTGGCGTCCAGGGACACGCCGTATCCGAAGATGAACAGCAGGATGGCGGGCAGCACGAAGGCGATGGCGATGCTGGAGGGGTCGCGCATGATTTGCAAGGCTTCCTTGCGGATCAGGCCCCTGAGCCGCCTCCAACCGGGCATGCCCCGGCTCATGCCGCTTGCTCCTTTTGAAGGTTGGGCTGGTTTTTCTCAATGAGCGAGATGAAGGCCTCCTCCAGGGTGGGGGAGGGGTTTTCCCCGGTCTTTTGGGCCAGCTTGATCTCCTCGGGAGTGCCCTCGGCCAAGACCTTGCCCCGGTCCATGATAACCACCCGGTCGCAGTACTCGGCCTCTTCCATGAAGTGGGTGGTCACCAGCACGGTGACTTTTTCTTCGGCCAGGGCGTTGATGCGCCGCCAGAATTCACGCCGGGCCAAGGGGTCCACCCCGGAGGTGGGCTCGTCCAAAAAAATTATCTCCGGTTCGTGCATAAGGGCGGTGGCCAGGGCCAGGCGCTGCTTATAGCCCAAGGGCAACTCCCCGCTGGTGGCCCCGGCCAGATCGGCTAACTCGAATTCCTCGAGGGCCCAGTCCACCCGCTCCCGGCGGCGCTGGCCCCCCAGGCCGTAGACGCTGGCGAAAAAGCGCAGGTTCTCCCTGACCGACAGGTTTGCGTAGAGGCTGAAGCGCTGGGCCATGTAGCCGATGCGCTGGCGGGCCTGGGCTGCGGCCTTGCGCAGATTGTGACCGGCCACCTGAAGCTGGCCCTCGCTGGGGGGAAGCAGGCCGCAGAGCATGCGGAAGGTGGTGGACTTGCCCGCGCCGTTAGCCCCCAAAAGGCCCAGCACCTCGCCGTGCTCCACCACGAAGCTGATTCCGTCCACCGCCATGAAATCGCCAAAGCGCCGCTTGAGGTCCTTGACCTCGATCACCGGCCCCTCCCAGGCTTCGGAGCACTGGCGCCCGCTGGGCTGTAAGGGGGGGGCCGCCTCCTGGCCCTGCTCCCTGAGCATGGCCACGAAGCTGTCTTCAAAGCGTGGCGGCACCGCCTTGATGCTCAGGTCCCCGCCCTCGCCGCCCAGGTCGGCGGCGGTGGGCTCCTGGGCCTGTTTGGTTACCACGCGCACCCCGCCGCCCAAGATGAGGGCGTCCAGCACCGGCGGGGCCTCGCCCAGCATCCGCTGGAGGTGGCGCTTGTTCATCTTGGGAGAGGTGACCAAAAAGCTGCGTCCGGCCATGGTGTCGGTAAACTTTTGGGGCTTGCCCTGATCCAGCACCTTGCCCTGGTGCATGAGGATCACCTCCTGGCAGCGTTCGGCTTCATCCAGGTAGGCGGTGGACAAAAGCACCGTGACCCCCTGCTCCTCCACCAGGTTGTAGACGATCTCCCACAGTTCGCGCCGCGAAAGGGGGTCCACCCCCACGGTGGGTTCGTCCAGGAGCAGCAGCTCCTTGGGGCGCACCAGGGAGCAAGCCAGGCCCAGCTTCTGTTTCATGCCTCCGGACAGGGCCCCGGCCAGGCGGCCGGTGAAGGGGGCCAGGCCGGTTAGGTGCATCAACTGCTCATAGCGCTCCGGGCGGTCCCTGGGTGCCAGGTCTTGCAGGTCAGCGTAAAGGTCCAGGTTCTCCTGCACGGTGAGGTCTTCATATAGGCCGAAGCGTTGGGGCATGTAGCCCAGGGACGACTGCACCTCCAGGGGCTGGCGGCGCACGTTAAGGCCCAGGGCGGTTATCTCCCCCTCGTCGGGCAGGAGCAACCCGGCCACCAAGCGCATGAGGGTGGTCTTGCCCGCCGCGTCGGGTCCGATGAGCCCGGTGACCACCCCCCGCTTGACCGAAGCCGAAACTCCGTCCAGGGCGGTTACCTTGCGGCCCCCTCCGCTGAAGCCCTTGCGCACCTCGCTGAACATCAGGGCCGGGGCTTGGCTGGTTGCCTTGTACGCCATGCTTGCTCAGGAACCGGAGCAGGGGTCGCTTTGCCCGCGCCGGGCCTCGGCCTTTTGCTTAAGGGGGATGCTCACCGTGACCGGCATGCCCAGGCGCAGTTCGTTTTCCGGGTTGCACACGTAGACCCTGACCCGGTAGACCAGTTTGGTCCGCAGATCAGAGGTCTCCACCGTCTTGGGAGTGAACTCGGCGGTGGGGGAGATGTAACCCACCCATCCCTTATAGGACTTGCCGGGGAAGCTGTCGGTGGCCACCGAGGCGCTCATGCCCGAGGCCACCTTGCCCAACTCGGTCTCGGGCAGATAGGCCCGCACCCACACCGGGTTGTTAAGGGCCACGGTGAAGGCCGGAACCGAGGGCGAGGCCATGTCGCCGGGTTGCAGGATGCGCTGTTGGATCACGCCTCTATCCGGGGCGTAGAGCTTGGTGTCGGCCAACTCGCGCTGGGTCAGGGCCTGGGCCGCCTTGAGGGCCTCCAGTTGAGCCCTGGCAGCGGCGATGTCTTCCTTGCGGGGGCCCTCGATGGCCAAGTCCAGGCTTTGGCGGGCTTGGTTCACCGCCTCCTTGGACGATTCGTAGCGGGCCCTTATGGTGTCCATGGTCTGGGCGGATATGGCCCGGCGTTGGTAGAGGTCGTTGTTGCGCCGGAACAGGTTGGACTGATCGCGCAGGGTTGCCTGGGCGGAGGCCAGGCGGGCCCGGGCCTCGGCTATTTCCTGGGGCCGGCTGCCGGCCAGCAGGCGGGCCAGCACCTGCTCCTGGGAGGCCACTTCAGCTTTGGCGCGGGCCAGATTGGCCTGGTAGCGCACCGGGTCCAACTCGGCCACCAGTTGGTCCTTTTTCACCGCGTCGCCTTCTTCCACCATGACGCGCTCTATGCGCCCGTTGGCATGGAAGGCCAGATGCACTTGGCGGATGTCCACGTTTCCGTAGAGGGTGAGCCGGTCGCTGGGTTTGCGCTCTTGTTCGTAATAAAAATAATAATACGCGCCAGCCGCCGCTCCCGCCAATAACGCCAGAACCAGTAGGACCTTGATCAACTTGGGCATTGGGCCTCCTAACCGCCGCAGTACACGCCTTCATTTATACTCCAGAGTTCGCCCAAATAAAATCCGGACAAGATCTTTGCGTCGGCGGAGGCGTGGTTTTCAGTAGTCGCGCATGGTTTTCTCCAGGCGGCTCAGTACCGGCCGCAGGTCCCGGTGCTGCATCCACAGGTTGAGGCGTTCGTGTAACTCAGCCCCCTGATAGCGCTCCAGGATGCCGTCCACCGACTGGTCACGGTCGGGGGTGGTGAACCAGGGACCCAAGATCAGCTTGCCCCATCGCCGGGGGCGCTCCTTGTTCTTTCTGCATACTGCTGGCCACATAGCGTGTATATGCACCTTTCTCCTGAAAAAAATTTATTTCAACCCGGCCACCAGGGACCGGAGTTCCTTGGCCAATGCGGCCCATTTTTCATGGCCAATGCCGCCCACCACCCGTTCCTGGGCCCGGAACCACAAGGGGCAGGCCTGCTCAAACAACTTCCTGCCCGCAGGGGTGATGCGCACCTGTTGCTCGCGCCGGTCTTCGCCCGGCACCATTTCCACCAGGCCCCTTTTCTCCAGCACCTTGAGGTTGCGGCTAAGGGTGGTGCGGTCCATGCCCAGCCAATGGGCCAGTTGGACCATGTTGCTGCCTGGAGATAAGAGGAAGGAAACCAACAGGCTGAACTGGGTGACCTTGAGGCCGGTGGGGCTGAGGGCTTGGTCAAAGGCCTGGGTGACCAAACGGGAAGCCCGGCGAAGGTTATAGGCCGCGCAGGTGCGGGCCATGGTCATGCAGTGCTCACGATCTAGGATGATCGGTAGCTCTACATGAGCGTCACCTGATTTGGGTTTGCCCTGGGAGGTCATAGACAGCCCTGTGCGAGTAATCCACCGTATAATAAATGTATATACACGCAATGCGGGACACGGGCAAGGAAATATTTATAGGCTTGCGGGTAATGCTGGATGCCGTTCACGGATTGTATTAGAATTTCTCTCCAACCGATAACGTTGATGCGCCCCGAGAAACTCCCAAAGGACGCGGCAGGTGCGGAGCATGGCCAGCAACAGCAATATTTTTGACGAACAGACTCTGACCCAATTGCTGCCTCCGGGCAGGGCGGATGATTTTTTCGAGGCGCTCTACGGCGACGCGGCAGAGGGGGCCTATGATTTCCAGCTGGTATGCCGCAGCGAGAAACCTGGGCGCATAGAACTGGAGCTTCTGCTGCATCAGCGGCCCGGGAAGTGCCTGGCCTGCAACCTCACTTATGGTTTGCCCCAGGTTCTAGGGCGCCACCCGGTGCTAAACCTCAAGGGGGTGGTGAAGTGGGTATGCGAAATGGCCGGGGCCGACCCGGCCCAGACTTCCTGGAGCCTGGGCCGTACCAGGGTAATCAGCAACGAGGTGCATGCCATCCCCTTGACCATAGAGATGAAAGACTGAGCCGGCGCAAAACTTAGGCAGCTTGTGCAACCCAAAAGGGACGCCCGCCCGGGGCGTCCCTTTTGTTTAAACTTGGCCCGGCCCCCAGCTCCATTTGTCGACATAGGCGCCGCATAATAATTATTGACAGCAAATTAAATTAATGCTAACAAACAAAGTAAATATATCCACCAGACAAATGGATTTACAATCCCGGGCAAGGTGGATTTTTTTAACCAAAAAGTTAGGATGGCCAAACAAAATAGGTATTGTCTAACGTAGGCTGCCGGTCGCCCTTCAACTCGAGAGGCAGCAATCCCTCAGCCAAAGCCTGTGACAACCTCCGGGCCAGCCAGGGCGAGGGCTGCGAGCATTGGCATGACTGTCAGGCGGCCTTAAGGGATAACTAGCTAAATAAAAAGAGTTATTAGGCCGGAAGCAATATCCGGACAGGAGGGGTTTGTCCCCGCGAAGAGGCCCGCAGGCGTGATCGCGCTCACTGGTGCCGAATAGCAAGGCAAACTCTGCGCTTGCGGTGGCGACTGCGCTGCTTGCGGTTGCCACTACTGCGGAAGCAAACGTCCCGGCCCAGGGGTTGCCGGGGGCCAATTGATAACCACGAAGGAGACAAGTGAAAGTGAACGCTTTGCCACCCATGATTCTTCTGCTTTTTTTTGGACTGTTTCTGGCGGTGCCAACGCTGGCTTTCAGCGCCAGCGACGCAAGCGAGGCCCTGCTCAATGAGTTGCGGGCCCTCAAGACCCGGGTGACCGAGTTGGAGCAGAGGCTGGAAAAGGCCCAGGTCGACGCCACCAAGGCGCAAGAAGCGGCCATGGAGGCCCGCGCCACCAGCGGACGCTCGTTGAAGGTGTCCCAGGAACTGTCGCGTACCAGGGATGAATTGCCCAAGGGTCTTTTCTCCGAGGCGGGCAAGCGCCTGAAGCTCTACGGTGCGGTGGAGTTGGAGGCCAACTGGGACAGGCGCACCCGCGAGGGCCGGCCCGGCGTGGAAAGTTCGGATATCACCTTGTCCACCGCCGAATTGTTCGTGGAAGCGGCCATCAACAAGTACGTCACCGGCGTGCTGCACTTTCTGTGGGAAGAGGGCAAGACCGAGCCGGTGGACATCGACGAGGCCTTCATCCTGCTGGGACAGACCGAGTACATGCCCTGGTATCTGTTGGGTGGCCGCATCTATCCGGCGGTGGGCCTGTTCGAGAGCAACTTCATCTCAGACCCCATCACCAAGGAACTGTTCGAAACCCAAGAGTCGGCGGTGGAGATCGGCTACTCCGCCGGTTGGGTAAACGTTGGGGTGGGCGCCTTCAATTCCCAGGTGCACCAGGGCAACGACGACCCGGAAAGCATGATCAACACCTTTTACGGCCGGGCCCAGTTCAGCACCCCAGAGGGCTTGATACCCGACGGCAACATCGCCGCCGGCGTTGCCTACATCAACAACATCGCCTCTTCCGGCTTCCTGCGCGAGCAGGTCCCGGACGATCAACTCAGCGAGTTGGTGGGCGGCCTGTCGCTTATGGCTTCGGCCAGTTGGAAGATGCTGGCCTTGCAGGCGGAATACATCACCGCCCTGGACGAGTTCAAGGAAGGTGAGCTTGCCTACGCCGGCGCCCATAAGGCCAAGCCCTGGGCCTTCAACCTGGAACTGGCGGTCATGCCCTGGGACAAGTGGACCTTTGCCGCCAAGTACGGCAAGGCCGGCGATGTGTTCGAGGAGTTCCCCGAGACCCGCTGGGGCGCGGTGGCCGCATGGGAAATGTTGCCGAACACGGTGTTGAGCCTAGAATACCTGCGCGGCGCTTACGCCACCGGCGACACCAGCGACACCGTCACCAGTCAGTTGGCCATAGCCTTCTAGGGGGGGGCAAGCAAGGCGGCCCGAACCGGGGAGGAAATCAGCATGTCCATCCAGGTTTCGGGCCGCTTTTTTGGCGGCTCGGCCTAGTTTAGCCCACCAGATTCTGGTCCGAGCCGCCCTTCAGCCCGGCCGCCAGGCGTTGGGACAAGGTGATGCCCATTATGGCCAGGCACTCCATGTCCAAATAGCGGGGCGCATCCTGGCAGTATAGAACCGAGCACTGGGCCGGGAAGGGAGCTTCTTCGTCGTTGAACAGCAGCAACAGGGGCACCCGGGGCAGGGCGTCCAGGCGCAACACCAAGTCGTAGGACAGCCCAGCGTCAAAGGCCTTGCCGTTCCACTGGGCGCAGGCCAGGGCCAGGACATCGCGATTGCCGGCGAACTCCTTGGCGATCTTGCGCTCCACCGTATTGGCGAAGCCCCCCACAAAAGGCGCGGCGTCGGGGAATTGCTTGAAGGCCACCCATTCGTTGCCCGAGCCTGGGCCCCCGGCGTTTTGCAAAAGATACTTGGCCAGGGCCACGCAGGTGGCATGGGAGGGTTGCTTGCCGCTGGGGTCCGCAAAGCCGCTCGCAAGGCTCACCCGGTTGGGCTGGCCGAAAAAAGGGATCACGGCGGTGTCCGCTTCTTGCTCCACGCCCAGGGCGGCGAAGTCGATTTTGCTCCATTCCTGGCGTAGCTGATCGAGGTAGTCCTCAAGAATCTGCCCGAAGACGGCCCTGGGTTGGGGTTGTTCATTGGTCATGTCACACCTCCCTTGGCCCATGGCCCCTAATCCTGCGCTTCGGCAATCTCAAATGCCAGGGCCCGGGCGCTGCCCGCGCGCACGCACATGGCAATGGCAGCCACCGCGCCCATCTGCTCGTCGCTTACACCTATCGTCTTGGCATAGCCGATGAAACGCTCGGCGCAGTGGCGGCAGCGAATGGCCAGGGCCGCGCCCAGAAACACCAGGGTGGTGGTGTCCGCCTCCAGCACGCCGTTGTCCTTTACGGTTTCCAGAAACTTCTCAAAGGCCTCGTTTTGCTTTGGGGGTATCATGCTTCCACTCCCTTGTTGGTTATGAGCGACACCCCTAGTAGAGCACGGCCGGACGCGCCGCGAATCACCCGACAGGGCCATAACGGGGCGCCCGGCGGCGAGGCTAGTTTTTTTTCTGCGTGGCTTCGGCCATGGCTGGTGATCGGTCGTGGGCGGTGGTGAAGGGCTGGCCTTCCAGGAAGCGTCCCGCCAGCAGCAGGCCCATGAAGCGTTCGGGATCGTCTTTCAGTTTGGCGGGCATATCCTCCAGGACTCCCCGCACCACCCGCTGGCGCTCCGGGTCCCCTGCCCAGTACACCGCCGCGCAGGGCAGGTCTCCGGGCAGGTCGCGGCCGAGCATCTCGAACAAACGGGGCGCGTCGGTCAGGGCCATGTAGAAGATGGCGCTGTGCTGCTGCTTGGCCAACAGGGACAAGAACTCCTGGGCCTCGGGGCTGGGCTCCTCCAGGGACATGTCCGGGCTCAGTCCCTGGCCGGTGAGCATGAAGGGCGCGGTCTGGAGCAGAAAGCGGGCCTGGTGGGCTGGCAGGATGCTGGCCCCCACCGCGGCCATGGCCGCGGCATCGGCTCCCATGCCCGGTATGATGATGACCTCCTGGGGCCTCAGCCGCTCGGCGTAGCTTTGCCCCGGCCCGAAAAGGCAGGGGTTGCCGAACTCCAGCAGGCCCACGTCAAGGCCTTTGTCCAGCATGGCCCGGATTTCCTCCATGCGCTGTTCCAGTAGCCCGGTCCGGTTTTGGCGAAACAGCTCGGTCTCCTCGGGGGTGAGGGTGTTGAAGGGCTTGCCCTGGTAATCCCAAAAGCCCGCCCAAGGGTCGAAGGCCACGGGGGTGTCGCCGATGTAGTCGGCGAATAGCCTTGCCTGGCGGGCCGGGGCTAATACCGCGTCCATGCGCTGAATCGTCTCCAGAGCCTGGAGGGTGGCGGTCTGGGGGCCGTTAGGGCCGCAGCCGATCAAATAAAAGAAGCCGTGGTGGAAGTTGGGCGAGCCGCTGGTGGGCCGTTCGCCGGATTCTTCGCGCTTGCTCCCAAGGGGAGTGGGCATGGTGGTTCTCCTCACCCCGCCCATGCGGGCGGGACATTGAAGCTAATGACCATATGGGGCAGGCGAAAAGACGTGCTGGTTTTATCGCGCGGCTACCCCTGGGCCTGGAAGCAGGGGATGCACAGGGTGCGTCCTGCCAGACGGCGGGTGCGCGACTCCATGATCGACTCGCCGCATTCCTCGCACACCAGGCTGGTGAGGATGCGGGCCGAACGGGGCATGGACACGTCAGGTTCCTTGACGCTAAACAGCTCATCCAAGGGTGAACCCATGATGTCCTTGGTGCGCTCTTCGCGCATCCGCATGAGCCTGGCTTCCTGCTCGGGGCCGATCTGACCCTTGAGCCATTTCTGGGTAAGTTCGGTGAACTCGGAGTCCGGGCTGCCCAGGCGCTGGGCGTCGAACACCAGACGCACGCCCTTGCCGTCGGCCCGGCGGTAAAAGGTGAAGGCCAGCTTGCCGTGGTCCTTGTAGATCAGGTTGCCCTTGCCAAAGGTGCAGCCTGTGAGCACCTGGATGGCGTCCACCGCGCACATGTCGGTTTCCACCAGGGCCACCAACTCTTCGTCTTCGGCCCGGCCCATGTGGTTGAGCACGTACTCGCCGGCCCGGAGACCGATGGCCAGACCGGGGCACCAGTGGCCGTGGAAGTCCACCGCCTTTTCGATCTGTTCGGGGGAGAGTTCGCATCCTGCCATATTAATACCTCCTGTCGGCTTCCCGGTGGAAGGCGAGAGCTAAACGGGCGTTTCGGACTTCAGACGAGCCTTCAGCAAATAGCCCAGTTCATCATCGACCAGGGTCTCCAGGCTAAGGCCGGCCTGGGCCACCATGCGGCGCATCTCCTCCGGTTGGGGCAGCATGTCCCGCTCCACCACCGTGCCGGCCTTGCGGTGAGTGTCGTTGATGACCGCGCTGGGCATGAAATGCACCACCGTGAGCACACCCCCGGGTTTGAGCAGGCCCACCATGTGGGCCAGGGCGGCGGGCTGGTCGTCGAAATGGGGGAATACCTGGTGGCAGATCACCCGGTCAAAGCTGGCCGGCTCGGCTTCAAATTCCTCCACCGCCATCTGCTCCACCCGCACCCAGGACAGCCCGGCCACCCGTTCCCGGCAGGCCTGGACCATGCCCAGGCTGATGTCCATGGCCGCCAGGTGGCCGTTGGGGCCCACCGTCTGGGCCAGCACTTCGCTGAGTCGGCCCGTGCCGCAGCCCGGCTCCAACACCCAATGACCAGGCCGCAACTCGCTCTGGGCAAGCAGGCGCTCCAACTTGGGGCGCTCGGCCTCGCCGTATTCCTCGGCGGCCCAACCAGCCTGAACCTGGGCGTCGAAAAAACTAGCCTTGGTGGTGTTCATTTCTTGACTCCTTGCAGGAAGGGCGGGGTGCCGCCCAGGTCGCCGTAGCGTTTGGCCATGGCCGTGTAGACCGGCTTGCCGGTGAGAAAAAGATAGATCTCGTCGGCCTTGGTCGGGGGATTCACGTCCTTGAACTCCTCGGGCTGCAATATCTTGCCGATGGCGTAGGCGTCGGCCAGGGCGGTGCCCAGGTTGGTGGTGTACCAGTTGAACGGAAGCAGCAGGTGCACCCGGCCTTTCTGGAAGGCGGCCAGGTTCTTGTAGAACTCGGGCTTCTTGGCGTAATCCGCCGCCACCAGGGCCAAGCCGCCGCCGTCCACGAAGATGTCCCGCGGGTTCAAGCTAAGAAGCTGCTCCTTGTCCAGCATGACATGCCCGTGCTTTGCCTGGGAAGCGGCCAAGTTTTTGACTCCCACCCAGCGGAAGGGCAGGTAATTGGGGTCGGTGCTTTCAAGACCATGGGCTCCCTTGAACCCGATACCCCCCACATAGGCTTCGGGCCGCTTTTTCGCCTGGTCGCCGCGCCGGGCCAGGTCCTTCTGGCAGGCCTCCAGATAGGCCACCACCTCCTGGGACCGCTTTTGCTTGTTCAGGATGCGCCCGGCCAGGAGCAGGGAGTCGTACATCACTTTGTCAAAGGAGGCGAAGGGCCCGTAGGAGAGCACCACCACCGGGATGTTCAACAGGGACTGAAGTTGGTCGGCCTTGGCCCTTTGCAAATAGGTGACGAACACCACCTGGGGCCGCACCTTGAGCACCCCTTCCAAATCGGGCAGGTTGTTGATGGCCGGCACCCCGCCGGGGGTGATGACCGGCAGCTTGCCCAGTTCGGGATGAGCCAGGTAGTAGGGCCGCCCGTCGGGGAAGCGCTTTTCCAGGCCCTCGATGCCTACAACCTTGCCCTGGGCCCCCAGGTAGATGATAAGGCGCAGGCAGCCCGGTCCCAGGCACACGATGCGCTGGGGGTCGGCCGGCACGGTGAGCTTGCGGCCGGTGAGGTCGGTCACCTGGATGGTTTCCGCCGCCCGGGCCAAGGGCGCCAAGGCCAGAAGCAGCAGGACCGCCAAGGCGCATGCCCAAAAGCGTTTATGGGAATTGACAAGGTACATCTTGCTTCCTCCTAGGTGCGAAGCGGGGTTGTGGGGCGGGCTTGGCTCCGGGAGGACGCGCTACGGGGAATCACCACCCGGTATCCCTCTATCTCGGCCAGGACCGCTTCCACTCCATAAACTTGCCGGATGATCTCGGCGTCTAACTCGGCCGGGGTTATCAGGGCATGCACCCGCCCCTGCTTCATCAGCACCAGGCGGTCCAGATAGCGCAGGGCCAGGTTGATGTCGTGCAAACACACCGCCGCGCCCAGGCCCTGGCCGCGCACCGCTTCCATGAGCAGTTCCATGACCTCCAACTGGTTGCGAAGGTCCAGGTTGCTGGTGGGCTCGTCCAACAGCAGCAGGTGGGGCTCCTGGGCCAGGGCCCGGGCTATGACCACCTTTTGGGCCTCCCCGCCGCTGAGGCTGGCCACCGGGCGCAGGGCCAGGGGCTCCAGGCCCATCTGCCGCAGCACCCGGGTGACCACATCCAGGTCATGGGAGGTGGCCTGCCATTTGATGTGAGGCTTGCGGCCCAGGAGTACCGCGTCGAACACGCTCAATGGCTCCCGCTCCTGGCTTTGGGCCACGTAGCCTATGAGCCTGGCGATCTGCTCGCCGCCCAGCTTGCTGAGGTCGCGGTCCTCCACCAGCACCACGCCCTTCTGGGGGCGCAGGATGCGGTTTAGGCATCTGAGCAGGGTGGATTTGCCCGCTCCGTTGATCCCCAGGATGCCGGTGATCTCGCCATGGATCAGGGACAGGCCCAGTCCCCGCAGCACCGGCTGACCGTTGTAGGTGAAGTGCAGGTCGCGGGCTTCCAGGGTCATAGCCGGCTCCTCTTGAGCAGAAGATAGAGGAACAGCGGCGCACCCATGAAAGAGGTGAGCACCCCCACCGGCAGGCTGCCCGAACCCAGCAGCATGCGCCCCACCGTATCGGCGGCCAAGAGCAAGGCCGAACCCACCAAGCCGGAGCAGGGCACCAAGAGGCGGTGGTCGCCGCCTACCAGGCGGCGGCTGATGTGCGGGGCCAAAAGGCCCAAAAAGGCGATGATGCCGTGGAAGGCGGTGGCCAGGGCCACCAGGAGCGAGGCCAAAAACATGCCCAAAAGGCGCAGGCGGGTGACATGCACCCCCAGGGCCTGGGCGGTCTCCTCACCGGCCAGCAGGGCGTTGAGATCCCAGCGGCGGCGCAGGAAGTAAAGGCTAATCAGGAAAGTGGCGACGGCTAAAATGGTGATCTCGCGCCAGTTGGAGCGGGCCACGTCGCCAAAGGTCCAAAAGACCACGGTGGCGATCTCCACCTCGGTGGCGAAATATTGGATGAGGATGGTGCCGGACATGAAAAGCGAGGACATGGCCACACCGGCCAGGATGACCGAGGAGGCGCTCATTTTGCGCAGCCGGGCCAGAAGCAGGATCACCGCGGTGGCGGCCATGGACCCGGCAAAGGCCATGAGGGTGACCGCGTAGAGGCTGCTGAACATGAAATCCCCGGAGCCGGCGCTGTACAGGGCGCTGGTGCTCACCGCCCCGGCCCCCAAAAACACGATGGCAAAGGCGGCCCCAAAGGCAGCGCCGTGGCTCATGCCCAGGGTGAAGGGCGAGGCCAGGGGGTTGCGCAGCAGGCTCTGGGTAACCATGCCCGAAAGACCCAGGCCCCAGCCTGTGACCAGGGCGGCCACGATGCGCGGCAGGCGGATGTTGAACACCACCACCGACTGGGCCCCCTCGCCCTGGCCCAAGAGGATCATCAGCACCTTGAGGGGCGAGAGGTCGTAGGCCCCCACCGCCACCGCCTGTAGGGCCAGGAGGATGGTCGCCAGGGTCAACCCGGCCAGTATCAGATAGCGCCGCCTGAGGCCCGCGCCGTAGCGGGAGATCAATTCGTCTCCCAGGCCGCCGGCACGGGGGGCGGGCAGGGTGGCTGGGTGGGTTCTCATAAGTTGGAGATATGCCTCCGGCTCTCTGTTGGCCGTGGCGGGGCCGGCGCGATGCGGCCCCGCCACGTTTGGTTAAAAGCTGAACTCAACGCCCAGCATGCCGTTGATGCCGGGCATGGGATAGCCCGGCTTGTATTCGTAGTCCTGGTTGGTCAGGTTCTCGCCCGCGGCGAAGACCTTCATGTCTATTCCCTTTATCCGGAAGCTGTGGCTCACCTTGGCGTTGAAGATCAAGAAGCCGTCCACCACTTTTCGCGAGCCCGGGTAGCGGGTGTCGCTCACGTAGTATTCATCCACGTACTGGGCGTCCACGCTGGCCATCCAGCTTTTGAGGAAGCGCCAGTTCACGCCCGCCGAACCGCTCCACTCCGGGGCGTAGGGGGTGTCGTCGGGGCTGCGGTCCAGGTAGGTGGCCCCCACGAACATGGCCACGTCTGGCAGGGGATAGAAGGTGAGGGTGCCTTCCACGCCCTGGTTGTCAAACTCGCCGATGTTTTCCCAGTGGGCGGGGTTGTAGACCAACACCAGGCGGTCGCTGCCCTTGTCCCGGAAATAGGTGAGGTCGGCCTTTACCCAGGAAGCGAACTTCTGGGACACGCCCAACTCGAAGTGGTTGAGTTCCTCGGGCTTGAGGTTCTCCCACAGGTTGTTGTTCCAGAACAGCCGGGACTGCTGCACCACGTACACGCCGGGGTAGTTGTAGGTGTGGGCGAAGTTGGCGTGCAGCTCGCTCTGCTGGTAGCGCAGGATGGCCCCGGCCTGGTAGCCGGTTTCGGAGCTGAAGTTGTTGTGGTCAAAGTAGCGCGCTCCCACCGAGGGTATGAAGCTCACCTCGCCCAGTTTGAACTCCTGGCTCAGGGCGGCGTAGGGCTGGGTGATGCGGAAGGTTTCCTTGTCCCCGCCCCTCTGGAAGCCCGTGGCGTTTACGATGAGCACCTTGCCCGAGATGTAGTCCTGGTCCAGGCCCAGGGTGAGGGCTCCGCCCTGCCACATGGTCAGGGTCTGGGCCAGGCGCACTCCGTAGTTGTCATAGTCGGTGCGGGTGTCGCTGCCGTTGCTTTGCTCTTGCCAATCCAGGTGCCCGTTGTCCCAGTAGGCCTTGATGTAGCCATGGCCCCAGTCGTACTTGTTTTCCAGCTTGGCGATGCTGATGCGGTCCCGGGTCTTGAAAGTGCCGTCTTGTAGCTCGGGATGCCCCAAGGGGCCCGGGTCCTTGGACCAGTTCTGGGTGTAGTTCACCAAGAGGCTGAGGCGCAGGTGCGGGTTGAAGCTGTAGCCGATGTTGCCGTAGTAGTCTTGCAGCGAGCCGCCGGCGTCGTCGCGCTGGTCGTCGCAACGAAAAATAGACATCCTCGGCCGTTGTTTCGTACCGTGAACTTTCATTTTTATACGCAACTTTCTTTTTGCCC
>JAHJPG010000077.1 GCA_018819925.1 Pseudomonadota bacterium | reverse complement strand
CTCTTTGCGGCCGCCGGCGTGGCATACCGTGACGCATTCGTTGCAGCCCACCAGCAGGATTTTGCCGTAGGGCTCCACGCTGCGTAAAATTTCTTCCATGGGCTTGCGTTCTGCGGTGATCATGATTTATCCCTTCAGGCCGCCGCCTTGGCGCCTTGCTTTATGGGGTTGGGCCCCATTTCACCTATCTTGCGGCTGAATTCGGTGGCGGCTTCAGCAAACTGCGCCCCCTGGCCCGCGCTGACGTGGACCATGGCCACCCGTTCGCCGCCGATGCCGATTTCATCCAAGAGACCCTGCACCCTCTTAACCCGGACCGCAGCCCTGAGGTTGCCGTTCTTGAAGTGGCAGTCGCCCACCAGGCATCCGGCCACCATGACGCCATCGGCCCCTTTTTGCAGGGCCTGCATGATGTACTGCGGTTCCACCTTGCCGGTGCAGGGCACCCGGAGAATCCTGACCCCGGTGGGGTAGGAAAGGTTCATGCGGCCGGCCACGTCGGCGGCGGTGTAGGCGCAGTAGTCGCAGGCGAACACCACCACCACCGGTTCAAAGTCACTCATCACAACACCCCCTCCAGCAGGGCTTCGGTGCGGCTTAACATGCGCTCATCCTCGTAGCCCGGTAGTTGAATGGCCTGGGCCGGGCATTCGGCGGCGCACACCCCGCAACCCAAGCACTGGGCCGGGTCTATCTCCGAATAGCCGTCGGCATTGATGTAAGGGATACCATAGGGGCAGGTGCGCACGCAGACAAGGCAGGCGGCGCAGCGGTCGCGGTTGACCTTTGCCACCGGGGTATCCAGAACCAGGTTCATCTGGGAGAGCAGGGTAAGGGCCCGCCCGGCGGCGGCCAGGCCCTGGGTGCGGGCCTCGGCCAGGGAGGCCGGAGCCAGCACCGAACCCGCCGCGAAGACCCCGGGGGCCGGGGTGTCGATGGGCTTCACCTTGGGATGGTCCTCCAACAGGAAGCCGCCGGGCCCCTGTTGCAGGCGGAATATCTCGCAAAGCTCCTCGGTGTCCTCGTCCGCGGCGATCTGAGGCGTGGAGAGCACCAGGGCGCTGGGCTCCACCGACAGATCCCGCCCCAGGATGTGGTCCCGGAAGATCACCTCCAGGGTATCGCCGCTCTGCTCCACCCGGGGCGGCTGCTCCGGGCTATAGCGCACAAACAGGACCCCCTCTTCCCGGGCCTTGCGGTAGACGTCCTCCGAGGTGAAGGGCATGCGCATGTCCCGGTAGAGCACGAACACCTGGGCGTCGGGCTTTTGCTCCTTGATCCACAGGGCGTTTTTAACCGCGCTGCGGCAGCAGATGCGTCCGCAGGTGGGGTTGTCGTCGTTGCGGCTGCCCACGCACTGAATCATCACCACGGTGTCCAGCTTGTCGCCGCCCTGGCCATTGGCCAGAAGCTTCTCCATCTCCAGTTGGGTCATCACCCGGGAGTTTTGGCCGTAGAGGTATTCGGTGGGCTCATAGCGCCGGGCGCCGGTGGCCAGGATGGTCACCCCGTGGTTGATCTGGCGGTAGAACATGCCCGGCCCGCTCTGCACGCCGGTGATGAAGCCGCCCACTTGGCCCTTGTGGTCCACCACCAGGGTGTCGGTGAGGATCTCGATGTTGGGGTTGCCCTTGACCTGCTCCACCAACTCGGCCAACTCCGGCGCCACCGGGCGGCCGTTCAGGGTGCGGGCCAACTCGTTGGCCAAGCCGCCCAGCTGGCGGCTGCGCTCCACCAGGTAGACCTTGCCGCCTTGACCGGCCAGACCCAGGGCCGCGCTCATGCCGGCCACGCCGCCACCCACCACCAGGGCGTCGGGGTTGAAAGGCAAGGTCAGCGAAGGGGTTGGCTTGGCCTGGCGCACTCCGGCCACCGCCGTGCGCACCAAGGTGATGGCTTTGGCCGTGGCCGCCTGGGAATCGCCCTGATGCACAAAGGCGTCCTGTTCCCGGATGTTGGCCATCTCCAGGTAGGCCCGGTTTAGCCCGGCCTTGCGGATGGCCTCGGCGAAGATGCGGCCGTGGGTGCGGGGGCTGTAGCCGGCCACCACCACCCGGTTTATCCGGCTGTCGGTGATGGCCTTCTCCAGGGCGGCCAAGCCGCTCTGGCCGTAGGAAAGCTCCAAGGTTTCAACGTGGACCACGCCGGCCATATTGGCCGCGGCCTGCTCCACCGCCTTGGAGTCCACCACCTCCTGCACCACCTTGCCCCAGTCCACGAAGAAGACCCCGATGCGGGGCTCCTCACCGCTGAGGTCCCGCTCCTTGGGCAGGTCCTCTTCCCGGCGCAGGGCCCGGGGGGCGGCCAGATCGGCGCTGGCCAGGCAGCCGGCGGCCGAGGCCTGGGTGAGCGATCCGGGGATGTCCTGGGGCCCCAGGGCCATGCCGCAGGCATAGACGCCGGGGCGCGAGGTGCTCACCGGCGAGAACTCATCGGAATTCACAAAGCGGTAGGGGCTCAAGTCGATGCCCAGGGCCGCTGCCTGGTCTTGGGAATCGGATGCGGCGCAGAAGCCGGTGGCCAACACCACCAGGTCCAGCTCCACTTCGCCCAGGGAGCCCTCATCGTCCACGTAGGTCATCCTGAGGTCGCCGGTTTGCTCATGCCGGTCCACGGTATGGGGCCGGCAGCGCACGAAGTTGATCCCCAGATCGTTCTTGGCCCGCTGGTAGTAAAGCTCGTAGTCCTTGCCCATGGGCCGCATGTCCATGAAAAAGACCGTGGCCTCCAGATCCTGCTCAAAGTGCTCCATGGCCCAGATGGCCTCTTTCATGGAGATCATGCAGCAAATGGAGGAGCAGTAGGAGTTGCCGCCGTCTTTGGTGGTGCGGCTGCCCGCGCACTGAATCCAGCCGATACGCTTGGGCCGGCGGCCGTCGCTGGGGCGCTGGAAGGCGCCTCCGGTGGGGCCGGCGGCGGACATGAGCTGCTCGAACTCCAGGCTGGTGAGCACGTCGGGGAACCGCTTGTGGCCGTACCACTCCTCCATGGGGGCGGGGTCCCAGACCTCGGCGCCGCTGGCCAGCACCACCGATCCCACTTCCAGGCTCTGCTCCACCTCTTGCTGGTCCAGGTCTATGGCCTCGGGCGCGCAGACCTTTATGCACTCGCCGCAGCGGTCGCACTTGGCCATGTTTATGGCAAAGGCCTGGGGCGTGGCTTGGGGATAGCGCAGGCAGGTGGGCGAGTTGGTGTCCAGCCCCGGAGTGAAGCTGATGGCCCCTTGGGGGCAGGCGGCCAGGCAGGCTCCGCAGGCGTTGCAGCGGTCGGTATTGATATAGCGGGGGCTGGTGAGCACCCGGGCGGTGAAGTTCCCGGCCTGTCCCTCCAAGGCCACCAGCTTGGTCAGGGGCATGGTCTGCACGGTGCGGGCGCCCCCGGCCTTGTCGGCATCCGGAGAAAGATAGCAAATGTTGCAATCGTTGGTGGGGAACTGCCGATCCAACAGGGGGAGGAATCCGCCCAGGGCGGGTTTTTTCTCCAGCAAATACACCTGCCGCCCGGCCTCGGCCAGGTCGTAGGAGGCTTTGATGCCGGCAATGCCTCCACCCAGAACCAGCACTGTGTTGCTCGTACGCTGGTTGTTTTCTTGGTTCATTTTGGCTAGGCCTTTCTGACGAGGGCCCCGCCAGGGGCCCATCAACTCTACTGCTGCTCTACAGCGCAGCCAGGTCGAGAATCTGCGGCAAACGGTCTTCCCAACCCGCGGTCACAATGTGCGCCCCGCCGCAGAGGTCCTTGAGCCCCCGCACGGTTTCGGCGGCAACCTTGACGCATTCGGCCGGCCGGTCGCTGGCCGAGCGGATGCGCTTGATGGTCGCTTCACTGATGTTCACCCCGGGCAAGTTTTGGTTCAGGTATCGTGCCATGCCCACCGATTTGAGCAACAAGACGCTGCCGATGAGCACCGCCCCGCAGCCCTGGAGTTCCTTGGCTAGGGGAGCGAACTCCTCCAAGTCGAACACCGGGGGAGCTATAAGAAAGGAAGCGCCCTGTTCCACCGCCGTCCGGGCCTCCGCGGCCCGCTGGGCGGCCTCTGCCGCGCCGCGGAAGGGGGCGATGCCGGCGCCCATGCAGAAGCTGGGCTTGCCTTGCAGCTCGCGGCCTCCCAGGTCCCGCCCCTGGGCCAGGCTGGTGGCGGCTTGTAGGAACTCGGCCGGAGTCAGGTCGCCCACCACCTTGGCCCCGGGCTGGTCGCCCTGCTCGATGGGTTCGCCCGCCGTGGCCATGACGTTGCCAAGCCCCATGACATGGGCGGCCAGGAGGTCGCCCTGCAAGGCCAGGCGGTTGCGGTCGCGGCAGGAGAACTGCACTATGACCTCCAACCCCAGGTCCTTGAGCACCGAGGCTCCGGCCAAGGCTGCCAGGCGCATCACCGCATGGCTCTGGTCCGGCACCACGGCCGCGTCCACCCGCCCCTTGAGGCGGCGGCCATTGTCCACGAATGCGGCCAAATCAACGCCCTTGGGCGTTTCCATCTCGGCCAAGCATACGAAACTCTTGCTCTTCAACTTGTCTGCGAAAGCCATTTGCTTTCCTTCCCAAGTTCGGCGCGGAGCCTAGCCCCGAGTTAGCACTTCATAGCCTAACCACTCATTTTAACAAAACATTTTTCAGCTTCAATGAAAATTAAGCCCCATTTTAAATTACGCCTAACAGACAAAATCGCCCCAAATGGGCTAGTTTTATTTGGAACTTTCCATACCCCTAACTAAAAATCCTTTCAAGAAGTATTTGTGAAAAACATCGCATTATGTAAGCGTTTAAATATAGATTGTTTTAGGGTTCATTGCTGGCTATCTGCCTGGTTTTATTAACAATCGCTTTGATAATATTTATGGGCGCATATCCGCGCCGCAACGGGAAGACACATTTTAATTTGAAACATATTTCAAATCTTTCCTTGTTTTCCAGTCAAACGCATCTTATAAATGAACCAAGTTTCATTCAGGAGCCAGCCATGCCACGCAGCAAAAAACGCCGTCTGGTGCGCACACTTCCAATTGTATCATTTTACCGGCCCCAGGGAGTGCCGATCCACGAACTCAAAGGGGTTATTTTGCCATTGGAGGGCCTGGAGGCCCTTCGCTTGGCCGACGCAGAGGGGCTGACCCATAAGACCGCGGCTGCGAACATGGGGGTTTCCGCTGCGACATTTTGCCGCATTTTGGCTGGTGCCCGCTATGCGGTTGCGCGCGCCTTGACCAACGGCTGGTCCATCCGCATAGAGGGCGGAGTGTATCAGGTCCTCCCCCCCCCGCTCCGCCAGTGACAAGTAGCTACATTCATTCGTATTTTATAGCTTTTCATTCCCAGAAAACCCTGCGGCTATTGCTTCCCCGCCAAGCGATGTTTTCCCATCGAAATAGTGCCCTATTGCTCATATGATCATTATTGTGTTGACAGTTCTTGCCGGACAGGTATCTTTGTTTTGCACATTAGAGCAAATCAGGAGGGTGCCAGTGCCGAGACCCCGCAAATGCCGCTGGGTGAAAAACGAGCCTCCCATCGCCTATTTCAAGCCCCGGGGAATTCCCCTTAGGGAACTGACCGAGGTCAACCTTACCGTGGAGGGCTGCGAAGCCTTGCGCCTGTCCGATCTGGAGGGCCTATCCCACCAGGAAGCAGCCCAGCGCATGAAGGTTTCGCGACACACCTTCGGCCGGGTTTTGGCCGAAGCACGCCGGGCGGTGGCCGAGGCGGTGGTTTTGGGCCAAGCCCTGCGCATCGACGGCGGTGATTACGCCATCCGCGGCCGCAAATCGCCGCCCTCCCCACAGCCGGACGCCAACGGCGCTCCGGCCCCACAACAGGAGAATCCCATGAGCAAGATCGCCATAAGCAGCGAAGGACCAACCCTGGAAGACCTGGTAGACCCCCGTTTTGGCCGGGCCGGCGGTTTCTTTATTTATGACCCGGAAACCAAGCTATCGGAATACTTAAACAACGGCGCTGCCCAGAGCATGGGCCAGGGGGCCGGCATCCAAGCCGCCGAGACGGTGGCCAAGGCTGGAGCCAAGGTGGTGCTCACCGGCTACGTGGGCCCCAAGGCCTTCCGGGCCCTGCAAGCGGCCGGGGTGCAGGTGGGCCAGGATCTGGAGGGCCTCACCGTGGGCCAGGCCCTGGAGCGCTATGAAAGCGGCCAAGTGGAGATAGCCTCGGGTCCCAACCGCGAACAAGGTGGGCGCGCATGATCCTGGCCATTGCCAGCGGCAAGGGAGGCACCGGCAAGACCACGGTGTCGGCCTCCTTGGCTTCGGTGTGGCCGGGTCCGGCCTTGGCCGTGGACCTGGACGTGGAAGAGCCCAACCTGCACCTGTTCCTGCACCCGGAGATCGCCGGCGCCGAAAAAGCCTACATGGAGGTGCCCCTGGCCGACGAATCCAAGTGCACCGCCTGCGGGGCCTGCTCGGAAATTTGTCAGTTCAAGGCCATCAGCCTCTTGGGCGATGTGCTCATCACCTTTCCCGAGATGTGCCACGGCTGCGGTGCCTGCCTGGAAGTATGCCCCGCCGGAGCCCTGACCCCGGACCGCCGGGAACTGGGCGAGGTTAGCTGGGGCCAAGCCGGAAAGATCGGCTTTCTCATGGGCAAGCTGAGGGTGGGCGAGGCCATGAGTCCTCCCCTGATGCGCTCGGTGCGTGGGAAGATGGCCCAGATGCAGGCCCAAAGCGGCGCCGACGTGATCGTGGACTGCCCCCCGGGGGTCAGCTGCCCCGCGGTGAACGCGGTGATGGGCAGCGACATGATCCTTCTGGTCACCGAGCCCACCCCCTTTGGCCTGTACGACTTCCGCCTGGCCCACCAGGCCTTCGCCCCCATGAATAAGCCCATGGCTGCGGTAATCAACCGGGCCGGGCTGGGCGACGACGGGGTGCGCCAGTACTGCCGCAGACACAACCTGCCCATCCTGGCCGAGATTCCCTTTGACCGCCAAGTGGCCCAGGCCTACTCCCAGGGCCAGGTGGTGGCCCAGGCCTCCCCGGCTATGAAAGTGGCCTTCGAGGATCTGGCCGCCCAGATAAGGTGCCTGGCCTCCGGAGACGCGGAAGCGGAGAAGGAGGCGCACCATGCCTGAGATACTTATCATCAGCGGCAAGGGCGGCACGGGCAAAACCTCCCTCACCGGAGCCCTGGCCCACCTGGCCCAAAACAAGGTGATCTGCGATCTGGACGTGGACGCGCCGGATTTGCACCTGCTGTTGCAACCCCAGGCCCGCCAGATCCACCAGTTCTACTCGGGCAATGAAGCTATCATCGGCCCTGAGCTATGCACCTCCTGCGGCCTGTGCCAAGAAAAATGCCGTTTCGAGGCCATCGTGGAAGGGGCGGATGCCTTCCGAGTGGACCCCTTGAAGTGCGAAGGCTGCAAGCTGTGCGTGACCCTGTGCCCAGCCGAAGCTATTGAGTTCCCCCAGCGCCACTGCGGCACCTGGCAGATTTCCGACACTCGCATGGGGCCCATGGTCCATGCCCAGCTTTTTCCGGGCCAGGAAAATTCGGGCCGCCTGGTTGCCTTGCTGCGTCAACAGGCCCGCGAACTGAGCGATGAAAACGGTTACGAGCTGATCCTCAGCGACGGCCCTCCGGGCATCGGCTGCCCGGTTATCAGCTCTCTGTCGGGCACCGACCTGGCGGTGGTGGTCACCGAACCCACCCCCTCTGGCCGCCACGACCTGGAGCGGGTGGTGGAACTTTGCCGCCACTTCAAGGTCCCCGCCGGAGTGATTATCAACAAGTACGACCTCAACCCGGACCAGGGCCAGGACATCGCCGGCTACTGCGCCCGTGAGGGCCTGGAGCTTCTGGCCCAATTGCCCTTTGACCCGGCAATGGTCCAGGCCATGGTGCAAGGCAAGGTAATAACCGAATATCAGCAAAACGGCCTGACCGAGGAATTGGCCCGGGCCTGGGAAAAAATAATACAGATGGCCGGCCGGAAAAAGGCGGCCTGAGCCCAAACCAACGACGGCCGCCGCGGCCGCCAAGGCAAAACCTTAGGAGACACAAAAATGACTGGATTAGTAGCACTGCCCTCCAACGCTCCCGGCGGTATGGACGCGGGCCTGGGAGCCCACTTCGGCCATTGCGACCTTTACACCTTGGTTGAGGTGGAGGACGGCCAGATCAAAAGCACCAAAGTGGTGCCCAACGTGCCGCACCAGCAGGGTGGCTGCATGGCCCCGGTGCAATACCTGGCCGGACAAGGCGTAAAGATGCTCATCGCCGGCGGCATGGGCATGCGTCCTTTGATGGGCTTCAACCAAGTGGGCATCGACGTGTACTTCGGCGGCAACGCGGCCACGGTGAACCAGGCGGTGGACGCCCTACTCCAGGGCAGCCTGCCCCGCTTCACCCAGGAGTTCACTTGTGGCGGTGGCGGCGGGCAATAGCCACGGCCCTGTTGATAACCCCAAGATCAAACAGGGAGGCCCTGGTGTCCAGCCATGATCATCCTCTGCCCGGGCAGGTGGACCAACGCTTTTTGGCCCATGCCCAGCTGCCCCGCAACCTGGGGACCCTGAGTGACGCCACCGGCCTGGCCACCGAGGTGGGCCAGTGCGGCGACTCGGTTGACGTCTACATAAAAGTGGACGGCGACACCATCACCGAAATAAAGGCCATGCCCCACGGCTGCCTCTACACCGTGGTCTGCGCCAGCGCCCTGGGCGACCTGGCCCAGGGCCGCAGCCTGGACGCGGCCCTACAACTGGAGCCCGAGGACATCGAAAGGGAGTTGGGCGGCCTGCCCGAGGACCACAAGCACTGCGCCCGTTTGGCGGTGAACACCCTGGGCGAGGCCATCGCCGACCACTACCGCCGGCAAGGCCGCCAGGCCCCGGAGCAAGGAGGAAGGGGCTGATGCCCATTTTTGAGATAACCTGCTCCGGATGCGGCTACAACGGGGAGCTTCTGGTCATGGGCAGCCAAGACCAGCTCACCTGCCCCCAGTGTGGAGGCACCCAGGTGGAAAAGCTGATGTCCAAGCCCAGCGCCCTCACCGGCAGCCAAAAGCAGGGCTACCCCGGCCCGGGCGACCATAGCTGCTGCGGCTCCACCCCCGGCCAGGCCGGCTGCGCCGGTCCGGGCTCTTGCTGCGGAAGGAACTGAGATGTACAAAGTACTTTTGTCCGCCGGCCGGCCCGACGCGCTGTCAGAGCTGGCCGCCGGGCTGGAAAAGGACGGCCGGGCCCGCCTGCATTGGGCCCGAGGGGACCAGGAGACCCTGGTCCTGACCAAGGAGTTGGCGCCCCACCTGGTGCTCATCGACGGCCAGGGCCGCGAAAAAGAGGCCCTGGCTCTGGTGTCGGAGCTTTTGATGGTCAACGCCATGGTAAACACCGCGGTGGTCAGCGCCATGGACGAAGAGGAGTTCCACGAGACCAGCGAAGGCCTGGGCATCCTGGCCTCCCTGCCCCCTTCCCCGGGGGCCGGGTTGGCCGAGGGCCTCTTGGACAAGCTGGCCTCGGTGGCCGGGCCGCCTCCGGCCTAGAACCGCTCGGACTAAAAAGCGAGGGGCCTGGAGGTGTCTCCAGGCCCCTCGCGCTATTAGGCGGGTGATGGGGGTATCAGGCGCGGCTGATCTGGGCCAAGCCTTTTTCGATGATGGCCAGGCCCTCGTCCAGCTGATCGTCGGTGATGACCAGGGGCATGAGGGTGCGGATGATGTTGCCGTAGCGGCCGCAGGACAGGGCGATGAGCCCGTTGTCCTGGCAATAGGCCACCAGCTTCTTGGCCTCCTCGCCGGCCGGCTCCTTGGTCTTGGCATCGCTCACCAGCTCCAGGGCCAGCATGGCCCCCAGGCCGCGCACCTCACCGATGAGGGGGTATTTCCCGGCCATCTGCTCAAAGCGCTCCCGGGCCATTTGGCCCACTCGGGCGGCCCGCTCGCACAGGTTGCTCTCCTCCACGAAATCCAGCACGGCCAGGGCGGCGGCGCAGGACACCGGGTTGCCGCCATAGGTGCCGCCCAGGCCGCCCACGTGGGGCGCGTCCATGATTTCGGCCTTGCCCACCAGGGCGCCCAGAGGCATGCCACCGCCCAGGGACTTGGCCACGGTGGTCAAATCAGCGGCCACCCCGAAGTGCTCCATGGCGAACATCTTGCCGGTGCGGCAGATGCCGGTCTGCACCTCGTCGGCCACCATGACGATGCCGTGCTTGTCGCAGATCTGGCGGATGACTTTGAAGTAGTCCAGGGGGGGCACTATGAAGCCGCCTTCGCCCTGCACCGGCTCGGCCACCACGCAGGCGGTGTTCTCCGCCGCCACCTGCTTGATGAAAAAGTCCTCCAGGGCGTGGGCGCAGGCCAGGCCGCAGGAGGGGTAGCTGAGGCCGTAGGCGCAACGGTAGCAGTAGGCGTAGGGGATGCGGTAGATCTCCGGGGCATAGGGCCCGAAGCCGAACTTGTAGGGCTTGACCTTGCTGGTCATGGTCATGGTCAGCAAGGTGCGCCCGTGGAAGCCGTCGTCAAATACGATCACTGCCGGGCGCTTGGTGTAGTAACGGGCCACCTTTACCGCGTTCTCCACCGTCTCGGCCCCGGTGTTGACCAAAATGGTCTTTTTGGGGAAATCGCCGGGGGTGAGTTGGTTGAGCCGCTCGGCCAACCTCACGTAGCCTTCGTACATGACGATGTGGAAGCAGGTGTGGGTGAAACGGGCGGCCTGCTCCTGGATGGCGGCCACCACCTTGGGGTTGGCGTGGCCCACGTTCATCACCCCGATGCCGCCGGCGAAGTCCAGGTACCGTTTACCCTCCAGGCTCCACACCTCGGCGCCCTGGGCCTTTTGGGCAAAGTAGGGGTTGGCGTTGGAGGCGCCCAGGGCGACCGCCTGGGCCCGGCGCTCGGCTAAATTCTGCATATCTTGCTGTTTCATGGCGTCACTTCTCTGAGTTGGGTCCGCACAGATCGGCGATCAGCGCGGTGTAAACCTGACAAGCGGTTATTACTTGGTCCACGGGCACCACATCCCTGGGGGTGTGGGCCAAAAATTCATTGCCCGGGCCGAAGCCCACGCAGGGTATGCCGGCCTGGTTCAAGAAGGTGCCGTCTACCCCGAAGTACCAGTTGCCAAAATCCCCGGCCTGGCCCATGACCGCCTCCCGGGCCCGCGACATGGCCTGGACCACCGGCTCGGTGGGTTCGGTGAACATGGCCGGGAACCACTTCAGGGGCTCCAGGCTGGCCTTGAACTCCGGGTCCTGGGCCTTGATGCCCGCCAGCAGTTCCTCGAAGCCGGCCAGCAGGTCCTCCTGGGTCTCTTCGGGAAAAAACCGCCGGTCCACGATCAAGTTGCACCGGTCGGGCACTATGGGGCTCAGGGCCCCGGGGCTGGCATTGATGTCCAGGGCGGTCACCGTGGCCGGCCCCAGCACCGGGTGGCTGGGCAGGGGGTAATCCTTTTGCAGAGCGTCCAGCACCCGGTTCATCTTGAAAATGGCGTTGACGCCGCCCTGGGGATAGCCCCCGTGGGAGGTGCGGCCCTGGGTGGTCAAGCGCATCTCGAACTTGCCCCGGTGGCCCAAGTATACCTTCAGGCCGGTGGCCTCGCCGCTCACCGCGAAGTCGGCGGTGACGCCGTTTTTTAGAAGGTGGCCGATGCCCTCGCCCTGGGCTATCTCCTCCCGGGACACGCAGGTGACCAGCACCTCGCCCCGCTGGGGCAGGCCCAGGCGGCGGGCCGCGGCCCCGGCGTGCACCATGGCCGCCACCCCGCCCTTCATGTCGCAAGCCCCCCGGCCGTAGATCACCTCGCCGTCATAGCCGTAGGGCGCGCCATCGATGATGGCTCCGGAAAAGGCATCGGGCATCTCGCCCACCCCGGCGTGGTCGATGTGGCCGTTGAACAAAAGACGCGGGCCTGGCTCGCCGCCCCTCAGCACCCCCACCACGTTGTACAACTCGTCGGTGTAGACCTCGTCGTAGCCCAGGGAGCGCATCTCGTCCTGGATCACCCGGCTTACGGCCTGCTCCTCCCGGCTCAGGCTGGGGGTTTGAATGAGCCGGCGAGTGAACTGGGTCAGCCGATCCGGGTCCACCGCGTTGATAAAATCTGGCATGTGTAATCCTAATGACCCAAATAGGCCCGTTGCACGTCCGGGTTGGCCGCCAGGGCCGCGCCGGTGTCCTCCATGGTTATGCGGCCGTTCTCCAGAATGTAGGCCCGGGTGGCCACCTTCAGGGCCCAGCGGGCGTTCTGCTCCACCAGGAGAATGGTGATGCCCTTCTCCTGGTAGATTTGCTGGATCACCCGGTAGATGGCCTCGCGCAGCACCGGGGCCAGGCCGAGGCTGGGCTCGTCGAGCATCAGCAGTTTGGGCGCGGCCAAAAGGCCCCGGGCTATGGCCAGCATCTGGGCCTCGCCGCCCGAAAGGGTGCCGGCCAACTGTTGGCGGCGCTCCTTGAGCCGGGGGAACAGCTCGAAAACTTCCTCGAGGTCACTGGCCACACCGTCCTCGTCGCGGCGGGTGAAGGCGCCCATGCGCAGGTTTTCGGCCACGCTCAAATCCGGAAACACCGCCCGGCCCTCGGGCACCTGGATGATCCCCTGATTCACGACCACGTGGCTGGGCTGGTTCTGGATCTCCTGGCCTTTCCACAGGATGCGGCCGGCCAAGGCCCGGTTCACCCCGGAGATGGTCTTGAGCAGGGTGGACTTGCCCGCCCCGTTGGAGCCCAGCAAGGTGACCAACTCGCCCTCTTCCACCCGCATGCTTACATCGTGCAGGGCCACGGCCTTGCCGTAGGCGACCTTGAGGTTCTCAATGTTGAGCATCGGAGTCTCCTCCCAGATAGGCCTCGACCACCAGGGGGTCGTTGTAGACCTTTTCCGGTTCGCCCTCGGCGATTTTTTCGCCATAGTGCAGCACGATCAAACGGTGGGAGATGCCCATGATCACCTTCATCACGTGCTCGATTATCAGGATGCTGGTCCCCTGGGCGTTGATCTTTTGGATCAGGTCGATCTGCCCCGTGAGTTCGGCCGGGTTAAGCCCGCTGCTGGGCTCGTCCAAAAGCAGCAGCTTGGGCTGGGTGGCCAGGGCCCGGGCTATCTCCAAACGCTTGGTCAGGGCGTAGGGCATGTTGCCCGCCTGCTCGTCGCGGTAGCGGCTGATGCCCACGAACTCCAAGAGCCCATCGGCGGTGGCGCAGGCCTCTTTGTCCTCGGTGAGGGCGCAGGCCCGGCGGAAAAAGCTGTCCCAGACCAGGGACCAGGGGCCCTTGCGCCCCCGGTCCACCATGGCCGCCAAGACGTTTTCCAGGGCGGTGAGGCGGCTGAAGATGCGCACCACCTGGAAGGTGCGGGCGATGCCCAGGGTGTTTATGGTGTGGGCCTTGTCCCGGGTGATGTCCCGTCCCTCGAAGAGGATGGCGCCCTTGCTGGGCGGGAAGGCCCCGGAGATCAAGTTGATGAGCGTGGTCTTGCCCGCCCCGTTGGGCCCGATGAGGCCCAATATCTCGCCCTGCTCCAGGCTGAAGCTCACGTCGTTCACCGCGGTGAGTCCGCCGAAGTTCTTGGTGAGCCTCTCGGTGGTCAGTATGGCGCCCATCAGCGGCCCCCTTTCATTCTGGCCCAGGAGTTCTTGATGACTCCAACCAGGCCTTCACGCATGAACAGGATGGTGAGGATCAAAAGCAGGCCGTAGACGATCAGGCGGATGTCGATTTTTATGACTTCCTCCATGTAGCGCAGCGCCTCGGAGAGGAAGGTGAGGGTAACCGCGCCCAGGATGGGCCCGGCAATGGTGCCCAGCCCGCCGATCATGGTCATGGTGAGGACATCGAAGGTGTTGTGCAGGGCCAAGAGCTCCGGGCTGACCAGGCGCGCGAAGTGGGCGAAGAGCCCGCCCGCGAAGCCGGCGAAGAAGGCGCTGATGGTGAACACCGCCAACTTGTAGGAGCTGGGGTTTATGCCGATGCTCTGGGCTCCGGCCTCGTCGTCGCGCATGGCCTGAAGGGTGACCCCAAACTCCGAGCCGATGAGCCGGCGTATGCAGAACAGGGTGAAGAGCACCGCCGCCACCACCACGTAGTAGTAGTCGCGCTCAAAGTAGAACTGCATGGTGAAGTCGCCGATCTTGATGGGCGTGAGCAGCGGAACCCCGCTGAGCCCCAGGGAGCCCCGGGTCAGATCCACCCAGTTCATGGCCACCAAACGCAATATCTCGGCAAAGCCTATGGTGGTTATGGCCAGGTAGGGCCCAGAGAGCCGAAGCGCCGGGAAACCCAGCAACAGGCCGAAGAACGCGGCCACCAAGCCGCCGGCGAACAGCCCCAGCCATGGGCTCAGGCCAGTCTGCATGGCCAGGATGGCGCTGGTGTAGGCCCCGATGCCGTAGAAGGCGGCGTGGCCCAGGTTTAGCTGGCCGGTGTAGCCGGCCAACAGGTTCCAGCTCAGGGTGAGGATGGTGAAGATGCCGGCCATCACCACGATGTGCATGAAGTAGCGGTCCTCGACCACGTGGGGCACCAAAAACAGCGCCACCAGGGCCGCGGCCCACAACAATATTTTTCGCAGCCGCGCGCTCATCAGGCACCTTCCTTGCGGCCGAAGAGCCCGCTAGGCTTGACCAAGAGCACCAGGATGATGATGAAGAAGCCGATGGCCTGCTTGTACTCCATGGCGATGTAGTTGCCGCCCAGGGCCTCGGCCACACCCAGGATCAGGCCGCCCCAGATGGCTCCCCGGATGTTGCCCATGCCTCCCAGGATGGTGACCGCGAAGGCCTTGAGGGTGGGCAGGGCCCCCATCATGGGATAGATGGCGAACAAGGTGCCGTAGAGCACGCCCCCAACCCCGGCCAGCAGGGCGCCCACCCCGAAGGTGAGGCGGTAGACCTGATTGATGTCGATGCCCATGAGTTGGGCCGCGAAGCGGTTCTGGCTGGTGGCCCGGATGGCCACCCCCATGCGGCTGCGGTTCAAGAACAACTCCAGGCAGGCGATGGCCACTCCGGCGAAGACGAAACAGAACAGCCGAAGCAGACTGGTGGAAGCCACGCCCAGGTTGATGGTGCGCCCGCCGAAGGGGTCGTCTATCATGCGCGGGGTGGCCCCGAAAAACAGCTGCGCCAGGTTTTCCAAAAGGATAAACAACCCGATGGAGACCATGATCATGTCGATGTCGGTCCAACGGGTCATCAGGGGCCTGAACACCAAGCGTTCGGTGACCACGCCCAGCAGGCCCACCACCGCCGCCGCCGCGAGCACCGAGCCGACCCAGCCCAACCAGCCGCCCACCCAGGCCATGACGAACACGGCGGTGTAGGCGCCCACCATGGAGTAGTCGCCCTGGGCGAAGTTGGATATTTTCATCACCCCGAAAATCATGGTCAACCCGATGGCGATCAGGCTGTACACGCTTCCGGTTATCAGGCCGTTCAAAACCTGCTGCAAAAATAGGGAGTCCATAACGGGCACCAATTCAGTGGACCGCCTGGGGCGCGGCCATGTTTTTATTCAGAGGCCGGGCCGCCCCGCCGAAGCGGGGCGGCCGGGTCATATCGGGTCTACTTGCACTTACGCTCGGACCAGGGCCGCGGATTCTCATACTTGGCCGCGGCCCGCTCCGGCGGGTAGATGATTTGGGTGTCGGGCTTGCAGTCCTTGTCCAACTGCACCTGCACCACCGAGGGCAGCACGGTATAGACCTGGCCGTCCTTGCCGAACTTGATGGTGCCCTGGGAGAGCTTCATGTCCGTGGCCGTGAGGGCCGTCTTGATCTTCTCGCGGTCCTTGGCCAGGTTGCCGCCGGGCTTGCCGGCGCGCTGCACGGCGTCCAGGATCACCTTGAGGTTGTCATAGCCCTGGCTGGAGAAGATGCCAGGGCGCGATCCGGGGTACTTGGCCTGGTAGGCATTGACGAATGCCGCGGTCACCGGGTCCTTCATGGCCTTGGTGGGCTCCAGGGAGCTGCCCATGGCGTACTGGCTGATGGGGCCGGTCATCTTGAAGAAGGCCTGGGTGAACTGGCCGCCCACACCGATCCACTGGGTCACGAAGTTGAGCTCCTTGGCCTGCTTCTGGATCAAGGCCGCCTCGGTGGTGGAGGCGATGTTGAAGGTCACGTCGGGCTTAAGCCCCTTGAGCTTGGATATCTGGGTGGTGAAGTCGGTGTCGCCGATCTCGAAGTACAGATTGGCCACCACCTTGGCGCCCAGCTTCTTGGAGGCCTCTTCCCAAATCTTTTGGCCGTCGCGGCCGTAGTCGGAGTTCTCCATGAAGAAGGCCACGGTCTTGGGCTTTTTCACATCGGCCAGCCACTTGTTGATGCCCAGGAGGAACATGGGGCTGTTGGGGCTGGTGCGGAACACGTAGTCATAGCCCCGGTTGGTGATGGTGGGGCTGATGGCGATGGCCACCACGTCGGGGGTCTTCTCGTAGTGGCAGAACTCGCTGGCGGCGATATTCACGCTGGAGCAATAGCCGCCGCCCACCACCAGCACCTTGTCGCGGGTCACCAGCTTCTTGACCGCGGCCAAGCCCTTGTCGGGCTTGCATTCGCTGTCGCCGTAGACAATCTCGATTTTCTGGCCAAAGAGGCCGCCCTTGGCGTTGACCTCGTCCAAAGCCAGTTCCATGCCCTTTTTCATCTCGCCGGCATTAAAGGCCAACGACCCGGTGAAGGGCCCCAGGATGCCGATCTTGATGGGATCGGCCGCCGAGGCCGGTCCGGCCACGGCCAGACCTACCAGCAGAAACAGGGCGGTCAGCAGAATCACTGACTTCTTCATAAACTTTTCCTCCTTGCTTGGCATGGCTGCTCCCCTCCCAGGGGCCTCCCGCCCGGCCGGCCCGATCTGGCCCGGCCATGTTGGTAAGAAAAACTCCAATACTCCTCACGGGGCGCGGGCCCCACACCGGCTCCCTCGTTACTGCACCAAGCCGCACCAACGGGCCAAGAACAGGGCATAGACCTTGGCCGTATGCGCCATGCTGGCGATGTTCACCCGCTCGTTCTGCGCATGGATGTTCTGGGCCACCGGGCCGAAGCAGGTGGCCTGGCCCCTGCCGTAGTGGATAAAGGCCCTCAGGTCGGTGGTGCAGGTGCAGGCCTGGGAGGGCGCCTCCTGCCCGCTCAACTCTTGGTGGCACTGGCCCAGCAGGTTCAGGGCCGGCTGGTCCCTGTCCACCCGGTGTCCCTGGGAGCGGAAGCCGTAGAACTCGACCCGGGGCGGGTTGTCCCGCAGCCAAGGGTCCTGCCGTGCCGCCTGGGCCAGGCACCGGCGCACCGCCTGGCTGGCCTGCTCAAAGCTCGTGCCCGGCAAAAAACCCAAACGGCAGTGAAATTCGGCCATGGCCGGCACGGTGGAGGGCCAGTCGCCGCCCTGTATCACCCCTATGTTCAGGTGGGCCGGGTTTTCCAGGTGGGCGAAGTCCGCGCCCTTGTCCCGGTTGAACTCTTTTTCCAGGGCGCGCAGGGCCGCCATCAGGTAACAGCACATCTCAATGGCGTTTACCCCGCTGGAGGCCTCCAGGGCATGCTTGGGCACCCCACTCAGGGAAACCTTGAACCACATCACCCCAACTTGGCTGACGAGAATGGTGGCGCCGAAGGGCTCGGGGATGAGCACCGCGTCGGCGTCGAAGCCGGCGACCAGACAGGCCAGGGCCCCGTTACCGGTGCATTCCTCCTCGATGACCCCCTCCAGGGTGACCGGAGCGGCCAGTCCCAGTCCGGCCCGCTCCACCGCCTTGAGGGCGTAGGTCATGGCCGCCACGCCGCCCTTCATGTCGCCGGCCCCCCGGCCGTGCAGCCACCCGTCCTTCACCAGCGGGTCGTAGGGATCGCGGTCCCAAAGGTTCAAGGGCTCCTGGCTCACCACGTCCAAGTGGCCGTTGAACAGGGCGCTCTTTCCCCCCGTCCCGTCGGCGGGCCGGGTGGCGGCCAGGCTGTAGCGTCCCTCCTGGCTCCAGGGGGTGGGCGCGAAACCGGGGTGCGCGGCCAACTCCGGGGAGTCCATGGCCGCCCGCACCGGATCATAGCCCAGTAGGGACAGCTCGCTTGCCATCACCTCCAGCGCCCCGTCCTCTTGTCCCAAGACCGAAGGCTGGGCCACCAAACGGCAGGCGAAATCAAGCATGTCTTCCCGGAGGGCGTCCACCGCCTCCAATATGGCCAACTCGTTATTTTTCATCTGTTTCCAATTATCATTCGCGACCGCTTCCGGCTCCCCGCGCTTCCGGCGGCACGGACCGTGCGGGATAGATGCTCTTGAGCCGGGTGAAGCCGTTTTCAATGAGAGTCATGATCAATCTGCGAGCCTTCTCCGCAGTGGTATGCACCAACAGCACCACGGGCTCCCCTTGGTCCAAGTGCAGGATTTTCATTTCTCCCGCCTCGCCTTGGGCCAGGATGGCCTGGGCTTGCTTCAGTCTCCGTGGGCCCGGGCCCACCTCCACCAAAAGCAGGGCAAGTTTGGGATCGGGCTCCAGGGAGGCGGCCAGCGATTCGAAAGAAACCACGTAATCAACCTACTCTCATAAGTCGGCTCGGACTCTTGCCCGTTTTTAGAGCAATATGCGTGCCACTGATGTCAACTGGTTGATATAATGAAACTAATACAATTTTGGAAGCGGCGCTATGATTCAGAAATGAATTTATATGCGACCAACAATTTTAAAATTAAACAATAACCGTCTAATATAAATGGCCTTCTACTTCTGTTGCTATTTTGCACCGCGTTGTAATTCTGCAACAAAAAGCCCGTACCGGCGGGCCTTGCGCGACAAAGTGGAATGGTTCACTCCCAGGGCATTGGCCGCGGACCGCTGGCTGCCGTATTCGGTCAGGGCGCGGGCTATGAGTTCCCGCTCGGTCCGGGCCACCGCCCCGGCCAGGTTCCAGGCGTCCTCGCTGGGCTCCGGCGGCAGATCCACCTGGCTTTGGCGCAGTTCGGCGGGGAGGTCCTCCATATCTATGGTGCCGCCGGGGGAGAGAACCACCAGGTGTTCGATGAGGTTGGCCAATTCGCGCACATTGCCCGGAAAGGAGTAACGCCGCAGGCGATCCACCACCGCCGGGGCCACTTTCATCTCCTTGCCGCACTTTTGGTTGAACATGCCCAGGAAATGGCCGACCAGGTGGGGCAGGTCCTCGGGTCTTTGGCGCAGGGGCGGGATATTGATGGGCACCACGTTGAGGCGGAAGAACAGATCGCTACGGAAGGCCCCGGCCTTGACCATCTTCTCCAGGTCGCGGTTGGTGGCGGCCAATATGCGAACGTCGATCTGGCGGGGGGTGGTGGAGCCCACCGGCACCACCTCGTTGTCCTCCAAAAAGCGCAGCAGCTTGGTCTGCATGAGCAGGGGCAATTCACCCACCTCGTCCAGAAACAGGGTGCCCCCGTCGGCAAGCTCGAAGTAGCCGGTCTTGCCCTCGGAGCGGGCCCCGGTGAAGGCGCCCCGGGCATATCCGAAGAGTTCGGCCTCTATAAGAGAGGGAGGAATGCCCCCGCAGTCCACCCGCACCAGAGGCCCGTCCACCCGGGGCGAGGCGCCGTGGATCAGCTTGGCGAAGACCCCCTTGCCCACCCCCGACTCGCCCTGGAGCAGCACGCAGGAGTCCACCCGTGCCACCTTCATGGCCATCTCGAAGACCCGCTGCATGGCCCGGCTGCGCATGACCAGGCGGGAGCGCAACTCTTCCCAGCGGTGGATGTGGGTCAGTTCGGAGCGGTACTGATCGGTGAGGGCCCGGCTGTGCTCCAACTCCTCTTGCAGGCGCTTCATGGCCGTGAGGTCCCGGGCGTTGATGACCACCAGGCTTATCTCGCCGTTCTCATCGAACACCGGATTGCCGGTTACCAGCACCTGGCGCCCGTCCTTGGACTTCTGGATCAGGGAAACCGCCGCCCGGTGCTTGAGCACCTCCAGGGTGGCCGAGCGGTCGAAGTAGCCGGCGTCCACCAAATCGGACACGTTGCAACCGATGACTTCCTTGGCGTTCACCCCGGAAAAGCGTTCCGAGGCCGGGTTGACCCGCACCACCTTGCCCTCGGCGTCGCTGATCCACAGGCCGTCGTAGGAGGAGTCGATTATCACGTCCAGCTGCTCGTTGAGTTGGCGGTAGGCGTGCAATTCTCTCAGGACCTTTTCATACTCCGTGGCGTCCTGAAAAACGCTCATCACCCCCACCACCTTGCCGTCAAGGTATACGGGGGTCCGGTTGGCGAAAATGAGCACCCCGCTCAAGGACGAGGTGCGGTGGCCCACCTGGGGTTGGCCCGTGGCCAGGATGCGCTGCATGTCCGCCCATACTTCGGGCTCGAACTCCCCGAAGTTGCGCCCCAACACCACCTGGGGATCACGGCCGGTCACACGCCCGGCGGCGCGATTGAAGATGACCACCTTGCCCGTGGCATCCACCATGAGGATGCCGTTGTGGGCCGAGTCCAAAATATTTCTGAGCAGGCTGAAGTCCTTCAGGCGCATGGCCAGCCAACCTCCCGGCCCCAGCGGGGCGCATGGCCGGTAAAATCCGGCTTCCCGGTTTATTTTATTATATTACCAGCCCGGCCCGCGCATCGAGGCATCCGTCTTACCGGCCGGCCATTGCCTGGGCCGAACTTTTTTTAGCGCGCTTCGGGGCTTCGTGGGCGGGCTTGCGCCCTAAAGCGGCGGCGGGCTAGAATAACCAATTCAAATGGGAGGATTGCTGGTGGCCCACGCCCTGATCATCGTGGACATGTTGCACGATTTTGTCCGGCCCGGCGGGGCCTTGTTCGTGCCCGGCGCGCCGGGCATCGTGCCCGTCATCCAGCGGGAGCTGGACCGGGCCCGGGAGGCGGGAGACGCGGTGATCTTCGTTTGCGACGCCCACGACCCCGACGACCGGGAGTTCGAGCGCTTCCCGCCCCACGCCGTGGCCGGCAGCCTCGGGGCCGAAGTCATAGACGAGTTGGCCCCCCGTGCCGGCGAAATGGTCGTGGCCAAGCGGCGCTACAGCCCCTTCTTCGGCACCCAGCTGCACCAGGCCCTGTTGGATTGGGGCATAACCCGGGCCACCGTGGTGGGGGTGTGCACCCATATCTGCGTAATGGAGACCGTGGCCGGCCTGGCCAACCGCGATCTGGCGGTCCGGGTGCCCCGGGAAGCGGTGGCCGACTTTGACCCCGAACTGGCCCAGGCCGCCCTCAAGCGCATGCAAAATCTCTTTGGGGCCGAAATATGCTGAAACGGGCCAATACCCCGGGAGGAAAGATGACCCACAAACACCTAGGCGCCCTGGGGATGGCCATGCTTTTGGCTCTGGCCGCCCCGCTCCAATCCGCCGCCGCCGGGCCGCCCGCGGCCCTGGTGCGCCTGGGCCAGGTGGTGCAAAAAGAGGTGGAGAGCAAGGTGCCCCTCACCGGGACCGCCGAGGCCCACCGCATGATAACCGTGGCCTCCCAGGTGGAAGGCCTGGTGCTGCGGGGCGAGGTGGCCGAGGGCCAAAAAGTAAGTCAGGGGCAGGCGCTTATCACCCTGGACACCAGCCGCCTGGACTCGCAGCTGGCCGAGGCCAAGGCGGTGCTGGCCGACAACCAGGCCTTGCTGGGGCAACTCAAGCGCGACTTGCAGCGCAACCTCAAGCTGAACCAGCGGAAGGCGGTGCCCCTTAAAAGCCTGGAGGAGGCCCAGACGGCGGCGGAGCGCCAGACGGCGGCGGTGGAGAGGCAGCGTGAGAACATCAAGCAGTTGGCCTTGGACCTGCGCGACGCCCAGATAAGAGCCCCCCGGGACGGCATCGTGGTGAAGCGTCTGGCCTGGCGGGGCGAATGGATGAAAAAAGGCGGCCCGGTGCTTACCCTGGCCGTGCTGGACCCCATCAAGGTGGTGGTCAAGGTCCCGGAGCGCTACCTGCCGGAACTCATGGTGGGCAAACCCGTCTGCGCCACGGCCGACGCCCTGCCCGGCCATGAGTTCTGCGGCCAAATCCAGGCCATCATCCCCAGCGGCGACGACAAAAGCCGCACCTTCCCGGTGCAGGTGCGCATCGCCAACCCCTCGGCCCAGCTTATGCCCGGCATGTTCATGCGGGTGCTCCTGGAGGTGGGCCGGCGGCACCAGGCCTTGCTCATCCCCAAGGACGCCCTGGTGATGTCCGGCGACAACCTCAGCGTATTTACGGTGCAGGGGGGCAAGGCGGTGCCCATCCCCGTCAAGGTGGTGGCCTCCCACGGCAACATGCTGGAGGTGAGCGGCGGGCTCAAGGCGGGCATGGCCATCGTCACCGTGGGCAACGAACGCCTATACCCCGGCCAACCGGTGCGGGCCGCCGCCAACGGCCGCCCCGCCCCGGCGAACCGGTAGGCCCCCCATGAAGCTGGTTTCCACGGCAATAGCCCACCCGGTGAGCGTATCGGTGGGGGTGATTCTTTTGGTCATGTTCGGCCTGCTGGCCCTGTTCGCGGTGCCGGTGCAGCTCATCCCCGACGTGGACCGTCCCATGATAACGGTCAGAACCACCTGGCTGGGGGCCTCGCCCCAGGAGATCGAGCAGGAGATCATCCAGCGCCAGGAAAAGGAGCTCAAGAGCGTGGAGGGGCTGGTGCGCATGACTTCCGAGTCAGTGACCAGCCAAGGCACCATAACCCTGGAGTTCCCGGTGGGCACCGACGTGGACACCGCCCTGGTGAGGGTGAACAACAAGCTGCAACAAGTGCCCCGCTACCCGGCCAACGCCGACAAGCCGGTGCTCATCTCCGCCAGCGAAAACGCCCCGCCCATCGCCTGGATGGTGGTGGTGAAAAAACGCCCCGAGGCCGAGAACGTGGAGGAGCAACGCACCTTTGTACGCGAGAGGGTGCTGCCGCTGATAGAGCGGGTGCAGGGCGTGGCCTCCGCCACCCTCTACGGCGGGGTCGAGACCGAGATGCAGGTGGTCTTGGACCCCCGCAAGGTGGCGGCCCACAGCCTGACCATGCAGCAGATTCGCGGCGCCCTGGTGGCCGAAAACGTCAACATCAGCGGCGGGGGTCTGGACGAGGGGCGGCGGCGCTACCAGGTGCGCACCCAGAGCCAGTTTGAAAACCCGGGCCAGATAGACAACGCGGTGGTGGCCTATGAGGACGGGGCCCCGGTCATGGTCAGGGACCTGGGCAATGCCCGCCTGGGCTACGCCCGGCCCGACTCGGTGGTGCTGCAGTTCGGCCAGCCCTCGCTGGTTTTCAACGCGGTGCGCGAAACCGGCACCAACGTTCTGGAGGTCATGGCCGGCCTGCAAAAGGCCGTCGCCAACGTCAACCGGGAGCTTCTGGACGAGGTGGGCCTGGAGATTCACCAGGCCTACGACGAAACCGATTACATCCGCCAGGCCATCGACCTGGTGCGCGACAACATCTACATAGGCGGGGGGCTTGCCATCACGGTGCTGCTCATCTTTTTGCGCAGCATCTCGGCCACCTTCATCGTGGCCATAGCCATTCCCATCAGCCTCATCGGCACCTTCATAATGATGTCGGCCTTTGGCCGCAACATCAACGTCATCTCCCTGGCCGGCTTGGCCTTTTCCGCGGGCATGGTGGTGGACAACTCCATCGTGGTGCTGGAGAACATCTACCGCCTGCGCCAGGCGGGCAAGAGCCGCATGGAGGCGGCCTACGAAGGCACGGTGCAGGTGTGGGGGGCGGTGTTGGCCAGCACCCTGACCACGGTGGCGGTGTTCTTGCCGGTGATCCGGGTGAAGCAGGAGGCGGGGCAGCTCTTCGCTGACATCGCCATCGCGGTGTCCTTCGCGGTGCTGTTGTCCATGGCGGTTTCCATCACCGTGATCCCCACACTGGCCGCGCGCATCGTGGGCGGCGGCGAGGGCAAGGGACAGGGGGCCCGGCGTCAGGACCGCTGGCTGCGCCCCCTGTTGGTCTTGGGCGAGGGGGTGCGCGGCTTCATCAGCGGCACGGTGTTCCGCATCACCGGCTCGGTGACCGCCCGCCTGGGGCTGGTGCTGCTCATGACCGCCCTGGCCCTGTCCATGGCCTGGTTCCTGGCCCCCAAGGCCGAATATCTGCCCACCGGCAACCGCAACCTGGTGCTGGGCATCCTCTTGCCCCCGCCGGGCTACAACATCAAGGAGCTGACCAGGATCGGCCACAAGCTGACCAAGGACTGGCAGGCTCATTGGGGACCCAACTACCACGTGGAGGCAGGCAACAAGGCCGAGCCTTCCGTAAAAACTTTCTTCTATGTGGGTTGGGGGGCCCAGGTATTCATGGGCCTGGCCACCTGGGACGACCAGCGGGCGCGCGAGCTCATCCCCCTTATGCGCCGCACCCTGGCCACCATACCGGGCATGATCCCCATCGTGCAGCAGACCAGCCTGTTCCAGCGGGGGGCCGCCCAGGGGCGCACCATCGACCTGGACCTCACCGGCCCCGACCTGGGGCGCCTGGTGAGGTTGGGCGGCAGGCTGTTTGGCCAGATCCAGGGCCTCATCCCCGGGGTGCAGATACGGCCCATCCCCGGCCTGGACCTGGGCCAACCGGAGTTGCGCTTTGTGCCCGACCGGGTGCGGGCCGCGGCGGTGGGACTCAACGCCTCCGCCATCGGCTTCAACCTGAACGTATTGGTGGAGGGGGCCAAGATCGACGAGGTGCGCCGAGAAGGCTACAACATCGACCTGAAGCTCATGGCCCTGCCGGCGAGCGTGGGTGAGACCCAGGACCTGGGGCGCATGCAGATAAACACACCGGACGGACGCCTGGTGACCCTGGCCGCGGTGGCCCCGCCCCGCCTCATGGGCGGCCCCACCCAGATCAATCACATCGAGCGCCAGCGGGCGGTGACCCTGCGCATCTATCCCCCCGAGGATGTAGCCTTGCAAGAGGCCATGGAGCGCCTGGAGCAGAAGGTGGTGCAGCCCCTGGTGGCCAGCGGCCAGGTGGCCCCGCCCTACGGCATCGGGCTTTCGGGCACCGCCGACGACCTGACCCAGACCCGCCAGGCCCTGCAAGGCAATTTCCTTTTGGCCCTGGCCATCACCTTTTTACTCATGGCGGCACTGTTCGAAAGCTTCCTCTACCCCTTTGTCATAATGTTCAGCGTGCCCCTGGCCGCGGCGGGGGGCTTTTTAGGCCTGTGGGTGGTCAACGCCACCCTGAGCCGCCAGCCCCTGGACGTGTTGACCATGCTGGGCTTCATCATCCTCATCGGCATCGTGGTCAACAACGCCATCCTCATCGTGCACCGCACCCTCCAGGGAATGCGCGACGACAACCTGGAGCCCAGGGAGGCCGTCACCGAGGCGGTGCGCCTGCGCACCCGGCCCATTTTCATGAGCGCGCTTACCTCGGTGTTCGCCATGCTGCCCCTGGTGCTCTTCCCTGGAGCGGGCAGCGAACTTTATCGCGGCCTGGGCTCGGTGGTGGTGGGCGGCCTGCTGGTCTCCACCATCTTCACCCTGTTCCTGGTGCCCTCATTGCTGTCGCTGGTTTTGGACGCCCGGCGCAAGGTGGCCCAGTGGCGGGGGCGGCCCTTCAAGGCATGAGCCTTGGGTGCGCCACAAGACAATGGTATGATTTTATAAAACGTTGTTCATCGGTTGTAACCCACCGGGAAAGGAAGCCATCATGACCCCTCCGGTCAAACTTTACGCCCTGAGCACCTGCAGCCACTGCCGCAACACCCGCAAATTTCTGGACGAAAACAACGTGGTTTACGACGTGGTGGAGGTGGACCTCTGCCCCCTGGATGAGCGGGAGAAGGTGGTCGATGAGGTGAAGCGGTACAACCCCGCCTGCTCCTTCCCCACCCTGGTCATCGGGGACAAGGTGATAGTGGGCTACCGCGAGATGGAGATCAGGGAGGCGCTGGGGCTATGACCGCCCAAGAACTCCATGAGATGCTCAAAAAGACGCAGGAGCCCAAGGGCTGCTACTTCAATGTGGACATGGAGCGCACCATGGAGCTCATGGAGGGGCTTTTGGTCAACAAACAGCGCTACGGCTACATGTGCTGCCCTTGCCGCCTGTCCTCCGGCGACCGGGACAAGGACGCGGACATCATATGCCCCTGCGTCTACCGCGAACCCGACATGGCCGAGTACGGCTCCTGCTACTGCAACTTGTACGTAAGCCAGGCCTGGAACCGGGGCGACATCCCCCACGACTACGTGCCCGAGCGGCGCCCCCCGGAAAAGATGCCCTTCTAGGGCCCTTACCCCAAGTTCGAGGCCGGACCCGGATGAAGGGGTCCGGCCTGGTTATTAGCTGGCGCGCAGGCCGGTTTAGTCGCCGGACTCCAAGGTGCACTTGCTAAAGTCGATCTTCTGCGAGCAGCCTCTGCAATAGTGCTCCTTGTCGAACTCATCGGAGAAAACCTCCTTCTCCTTGCCGCAACTGGGGCACTTGCAGATAAAGGACTTCAAGCTCTTGTTGGCTTCAAAACCGGGGCAATGACGGGGAGTGGTCACGGCATACTCCTTTGTCGGTGGTGAAGGCCCGCCGGCGTTCCGGACCGAGCCAGCTAACAGCACTAAAGCGATTGTATTCATATTAAATTTTGCAGCGAGCCGGCGGTGGGGTCAAGGGTTCATTCACCAGGGCGCCCCATGCTTGCGCATGGCCTCGGTTTGGTGTAGTTAAGACGTTTTAGTCCCGCTCGCCTGAGGTGGCGGGTGGATCCATCAAACAGCCGGAGGACGTTTCAGATGCCTGTGGTGGCTCCCTTTCGGGCCGTGCGTTACAACTCCCAAGAGGTCTCCAGCCTGGCCGATGTGGTCACTCCCCCCTATGACGTGATCAGCCATGAACAGCAGGAGTCATATTACGCGGCCGATCCGCACAATATCATCCGTGTGGAATTGAACAAGAAACGCGACAGCGACCACGCTGGCGACAACCGCTACACCCGCTCTGCCGAGCACTTCGAGCGCTGGCAGGAAGAGGGGGTGCTGCTGCGCGACGAGTCCCCGGCCTTTTACCTGTCCGAGACCACCTACACGGACGCGGAGGGCAACCAGCGGGTGCGGCGGGGCTTTTTCACCATGCTCAAGGTGGCCGACCTGCACGAACGCACGGTCCTGCCCCACGAGAAAACCTTCACCGCCCACAAGGAAGACCGCTTCCAGCTGTTCAAGGCGGCGCAGGCCAACATCTCCCCCATCTTCGCCCTGTACCCCGACGATCTCAACGAGGTGATGAACACTCTAGAGCAGGCCAAGGATCCCGAGCCGCTCAACGACTTCGTGGACCCCATGGGCCTGCCCCAAAAGCTCTACCGGGTGGGCGACCCGGAGGCCTGCCGCCGGGTTAAGGAGCTAATGGCCGACAAGGTAATCTTCATAGCCGACGGCCACCACCGCTACGAAACCGCGCTGAACTACCGCAATTACATGCGTGAGAAGCATCCCGAGGCCGGACCCAAGGCCCTGTTCAACTACACCCTCACCTACCTCTGCTCCATGAGCGACCCGGGGCTGACCATCTTCGCCTGCCACCGCCTAGTGCCCCAGTTGGACGGCTTTGGAGCCGACGACTTCCTGGCCCTGGCCAAGCCCTACTTCGAGGTGCGCGAGCTGGCCCTGACCGGCGATGTGGAGGCGGCCAAGGTCAAGCTGACCGAGGCCCTGGCCCAGGCCGATGAGATGAGCAACAGCCTGGGATTGATCTCCCATGACACTGACAAGGCCTATCTGCTCACCCTCAAGCAGGGGGTGATGGATAGCCTCTCGGGGCCGGACGTGGATGGCCCGCTGGGCAAGTTGGACGTGGTGGTGCTCACCCACCTGGTGCTGGAAAAAATTTTGGGCCTGGACAACACCGCCCGTGACCAGGAGCACACCATCCGCTACCTGGCGGACATGAACCATGTGCTTGAAGAAGTCAAAAGCGGGCGCTCCCGCCTGGCCTTTTTGCTCAACCCCACCAAGGTGGAGCAGGTGCAGGCGGTGGCCGAGGCCGGGCTGATAATGCCCCGCAAGGCCACCTACTTCTACCCCAAGGTGCTCACCGGCCTGGTGATAAATCTGCTCAAGCCAGATGAAGAGGCCGAGGGCTGTAGAGGCTAGTTCCATGCCTCCAGGCGGTCAGGGACAAGACGCCACCACTCACGACCGCCTGGGGCGTCATTATTTGGAGCAACCCGCCCAAGGCTTCCGTTTCGCCATAGACAGCGTTCTCCTAGCCGACTTCGCCACCCCGGCCCCCGGCCCGGTGGCCGACCTGGGGGCCGGGTGCGGGGTGCTGTGCGTGCTCCTGGCCGCCCGGGGCCTGGTCGGCCCTTTTTGCGCGGTGGAGATCGACCCCCTGGCCGCGGCCTGCGCGGAGCGCAACCTCCAACGGGCGGGCCTGAGCGGCCAAGTGCTGCTGCACGACCTGTCCCAACCCCACCCCGGCCTTAAGCCCAATTCATTCGCCCTGGTGGTGAGCAATCCACCTTTTGGCCAGCCGGGCCGGGGGCGGCTGTCGCCGGACCCCGCCCGGGCCAGAGCCCGCCACGAGCTGGCGCTCACCGCCGAGGACCTGTGGCAGCGGGCCCGGGAGCTTCTGGCTCCCGGAGCGCGTTTGGCCCTGTGCTGGCCGCCGGCTCGCCTGCCCGAGGCCATGAGCGGACTGGCGGCCCACGGCCTGGCCCCCCGGCGGCTGCGCCTGGTGCATGGCCGGGTGGAGTTACCGGCCAAGATTGCCCTGATTCAAGCGGTGAAGGACGGCGGAGAGGAGTTGGGGGTGGAGCCCCCCCTGATCGTCTACGAGCAAGGCCGGCAATACAGCCCCGAAGTCAGATCTATTTACCAGCGGCTTTGCTAGCCCGGCGGCAGGCTCGGCCCAGGGAGGCCAGGGCTTGGCGCAGCTGAGGGTCGCCCACCCCGGCCACGGCCTCTTCCACCTGACGCTCTTCTTCGGGGTCAAGCTCGGGCAAGGGGGCCGGCGGGGGGGGAGCCGGGGCCAGGGAGGGCGCGCTCACCAGCTTGAGGCGCTCCACCGGGTGTCCGGCCTGGCGCAGGCGCTGGCAAAGCTGGGGCCCGGCCAGGGACAGCTCCTGTTTCCAGGCCGAGCCGCCCACCGCCACCACCAGCACCCCGCCCTTTTCCAGGGACACCGGCAGGGCCCGGCGGGCCAGCCCCTCCCCGGCG
>JAHJPG010000076.1 GCA_018819925.1 Pseudomonadota bacterium | reverse complement strand
GCGGCCACGGTGCATTATCAGAGCCCGTTATACAGAGGCCCTCTGGTGACCTTGAACTGCGCTGCGCTGCCCACCGATCTTATTGAAAGCGAGTTGTTCGGCTACGAGTCCGGCGCGTTTTCCGGGGCCAAGACCGGCGGCAAGCGGGGCCTGGTGGAGGAAGCCAAGGACGGCACCTTGTTCTTGGACGAAGTGGGCGATCTGCCGCCCGAAGCCCAGGCCAAGCTTTTGCGCTTTTTGGATTCCGGCGAATATTACAAAGTGGGCGGCACCCGGCCTTTCAAGACTAGCGTGCGGGTGGTGGCGGCCACCAACCGCGATCTGGAGGCCATGGTCAACGACGGCCGCTTCCGCCGCGATCTCTTTTACCGGCTGGGGGTAATAAAAGTCGAGGTGCCGGCCCTTAACCGGCGGCGCGACGACATCTTGCCCATTGCCCGTCATTTTCTCTTGGAACTGGGTGGAAAGTACAGCCACATGTTCAGCGGCTTTACGCCCGAGGCCGAGGAACTCTTGCAAAAGCGCACCTATCAGGGCAATGTGCGCGAGCTAAAAGGCTTGGTGGAGCGCGGCGTTCTGGTAAGTAAGGGCCCCATGGTCTCCCACCAAGATATGGGCCTGGGCGATCTGATCACCGGGCCGCCTCCTCCCGGTGGAAGGCCATTTTCCCTGCCGCCCCTGGGCAAGGATGGGGTAGACCTGCCCGGCATGCTGGAGGCGGCTGAGCGCACCTATCTGCACAAGGCGCTGGAACTGGCTGCGGGCAATGAAACCAAGGCCGCCGAATTGGTGGGCATGAACTATCACACCTTCCGCTACCGCAAGAAAAAGCTCTTGGATGGGGAGGAGGAATAGACTGAAAGTCATCCCATCCCGCCTCAACGCCGTATAGAAGATTTCTCACCAATATAGAAAAATTTCTATTTTTTCTTGCTTTCAATGCCCGTAGTTATACGGGTCACGTCTTGCTAATCTTTAATAATTGGTTAGTATTGTTGCCTTTCAGTCAAAGCGCCTCCTCTTGGCACGAAACATGTACTAGATGGGGCAACTTAGAAGCCAAGCGCTTAGACCTTTTAGGAGGTGTTCCATGGAAAAGATCAAAAACAAAGGGTGGTCGGTGACAATGTCCGGGTTGGGCATCAACCTGGCTTTGGGCATCCTCTACACCTGGTCCATGTTCAAAATGGCCATAAAGGAGTCCATTGAGGCGGGCGATGGCCGCTTTAATTGGAGCCTGTCCTCCCTCAACGACCCTTACGCGGTTTGTTGTCTGGTCTTCGCGTTCAGCATGATCATCGCTGGCCGGGTGCAGGATAAACTGAGCCCGCGCATCACCGCGATTATCGGCGGCGTGCTAACCGGCTTGGGGCTGATGTGGATCAGCCAATCTTACTCGCTCATGGTGTGGGTGCTGGGCTTTGGCGTGCTAACCGGCGCGGGCCTGGGCTTCGGCTATGCCTCGGCTACCCCGCCTGCCATCAAATGGTTCCCAGCCGCCAAAACCGGCCTCATCGCGGGCCTGGTGGTTTCCGGCTTCGGTTTGGCTTCGGTCTACATCGCACCTTTAAGCAGCTACCTCATCGCCAACTACGGCCTCAGCACCTCCATGATGATATTCGGCGGCGCTTTCATGATCGTGGTGTGCGGCCTGGCCCAGTTCTTGGTCAATCCGCCCAAGGGCTACAGCCCCGAGGCTCAGCAGACCCAGGAGGCAACGGCCAAGCCCAAGGCCAAGGCCGAGGAATTCGAACCCATGGAGATGCTGCGCACCCGGAGCTTCTATCTGCTATGGTTCGTGTATTTCGTGGGCGCTGGCGCTGGGCTTATGATAATCGGCAACGTGGCCGGCATGGCCAAGTCCAGCCTGGGCGACATGGCCTGGGTGGTGGTGGCCCTGATGGCCGTGGGCAACGCGGGAGGGCGCATCGTGGCCGGCACCCTGTCCGACAAGATCGGTCGCACCCAGACCCTGGCCATCATGCTCACCTTCCAGTCGCTGATAATGTTCTCGCTGATGATGCTGGGCAAGGAGCAGGCCATCATCATGGTCATGGCCGCCGCCCTGGTAGGCTTCAACTACGGCACCAACCTGTCCCTGTTCCCCTCGGCCACCAAGGACTACTACGGCCTCAAGAACTTCGGGGTCAACTACGGCCTGGTGTTTACTGCCTGGGGCGCGGGCGGCTTCGTGCTGCCCCGGGTCTCTCAGATGATCGTGGCCGCCACCGGCTCCTTCGAGTCGGCCTATCTGACCGCCGGGGTGCTCTTGCTCATGGGAGCGGGCATGACCGTGGTTCTGGAAAAGCCGGCCCCGGCCGAGGCCGCCGTTGCCCAGCCCGCGCCCAGCCTCCGTCCGGCGGGCGCCCTAACCTCCCTGGTGCGGGCGGGCTCTTTGGCCACCGGCCGACCGGGCCTGGGCAACAAGAACGCCTATCGCCAAAGACTCAAGTAGCACATAAGGGCCTCAGCTTCCCTGGCCCGTCAAAGGCCCGGGCGTCCTTGCGGACGCCCGGGCCTTTTTTGTGGTGAGGCGTTTTTTGTGAGGCAGATGCCCGGGCGTTTCAGCCCCGGGAGCCCAGGCGCAGGCCGCCGTGGATGAAGTACACCTCCCCGCTCAGGGCCTCGTTGCGGTACAGCTCGCCCACCAGCGAGGCCACCTCCTCGGGCTCCACCAGACGCCCGATGGGCACGTCCCCCACGATCTTGTCCAGGGCCTTCTGGTTCATGCCCTTGACCATGGCCGTGCCCACGTAGCCCGGGGCCACGGCCACGCAGCGGATGCTCCCGGAAAGGCCCCGGCGCATGAACTCGCCGGTGATCACCTTGGGCATCACCGACATGGCCGCCTTGGTGGAGGCGTAGTTGATCTGCCCGGCGGTGCCCAGGGAGCCGGTGGAGGAGATCAGGCAGATCAGCCCCCGGCAGCCGTGGTTTATCATCTGTTCGCCGCACTCGCGCACGGTGAGAAACACCCCGGTCAGGTTCACCTTGACCACGCTCTCGAACTGCTCCAGGGGCATTTTGCGCAGGACCTGGCCGCTATCGCGGTCCGGGGACAGCAGCAGGCCGTCCTTGATGATGCCCGCGAAAGGGGCCACCAGGTTGATGGCCCCGAAGGCCTCAATGGCCTCGGCCGCCAGGCGGGCGTTGTCCTCTTCTTTGGTCACGTCGCAGGCCACGGTGTGCACCGGGCCGGGGATCTGGGCCTTGGCCTGTTCCAGGGCCTCGGGGAACAGATCGGCCAGCACCACCTTGCCCCCTTGGGAAGACCAATATTGGGCCAGGGCCAGGCCGATGCCGCTGGCTCCGCCGGTGATCACCGCCACGGCGTCTTTTATCTCAAGCATGTTTACCTCCTCATGTAGCTGCCGGGTCCCGCCCCCGTTTCAGGCGCGGTCAATGCCTTATCCGTAAAAGCAATTCCCGTGCCGCCCCGTGGGGGGCCGGGCCTAGTCTCCGTCGCCCGGGCGCGTGGGTCAAGAAAAAGGCACTTTTTTTGCAGAGGAATTTGTGGTTGGCAAGCGCTTTTCCCCGCACCCCGGCAAGGAAAGAGATGCACCCATGAGTCAGAGCCAAGAGCAAAACCCCGGCGGCGGCCCCCTGCTGGCCAAGCTTTCCCCCTTGGGCGGGGCCAAGAGCAAGGTGGTAACCCCCCAGGAGGCGGTGGCCCTTATAAAGGATCACGACACCGTGGCCACCGGCGGCTTCGTGGGCATAGGCTTTGCCGAAGAGATCGCCATCGCCCTGGAGGAGCGCTTCCTGGCCACGGGCACGCCCCGCGATTTGACCCTGATCTACGCCGCCGGCCAGGGCGACGGCAAGAGCAAGGGCCTGAACCATCTGGGCCACGAGGGCCTGGTGGGCCGGGTGGTGGGCGGCCACTGGGGCCTGGCTCCCAAGCTGCAAGCCCTTGCTTTGCAAAACAAAATACAGGCCTACAACCTGCCGCAGGGGGTGATAACCCATCTCTACCGAGATATAGCCGCCCGCAAGCCCCGCACCATCAGCACCGTGGGCCTGCACACCTTCGTTGACCCCCGCCTGGACGGCGGCAAGATCAACCAGGTGACCACCGAGGAGTTGGTGGAGCTTATCGAGTTCGATGGGCGCGAATACCTAGCCTATAAGACCCTGCCCATAGACGTGGCCATAATCCGGGCCACCACCGCCGACACCGACGGCAACTTGACCATGGAAAAGGAGGCCCTGACCCTGGAGTCCCTGGCCCTGGCCACCGCCGCCAAAAATTCCGGCGGCCTGGTCATCGCCCAGGTGGAACGCATCGCCGACCGGGGCACCCTCAACCCCCGCCAAGTCAAGGTGCCGGGCATTCACGTGGATTGCGTTGTCAAGGCAAAGCCCGAGAACCACTGGCAAACCTTCATCGAGGTGTACGACCCCTCCTTCAGCGGCGAGATCAAGGTCCCCAGCAACGCCATCGCCCCCATGCCCCTGGGGCCCCGCAAGGTCATCGCCCGCCGGGCGGCGCAGGAGCTCAGGCCCCACGACATCGTGAACCTGGGCATCGGCATGCCCGAAGGGGTGGCCAACGTGGCCAACGAGGAGAACGTTCTTCAGGCAATCACTTTAACTGCCGAGCCAGGGGTGGTGGGCGGGGTGCCTGCCGGGGGCCTGAACTTCGGAGCGGCCAGCAACACCGATGCCGTGGTCGACCAACCCTATCAGTTTGATTTTTATCACGGAGGCGGTCTGGACATCGCCTTCCTGGGCCTGGCCCAGGCCGACCGCCAGGGCAACCTGAACGTCAGCCGCTTCGGGCCCCGCCTGGCCGGGGCGGGCGGGTTCATCGATATCAGCCAAAACGCCAAGCGGGTGGTGTTCGTGGGTACCTTCACCGCCGGCGGCCTGCAAATTGGAGTACATGATGGAACTTTGACCATCGAAGAGGAAGGGCGGGAGGTCAAGTTCGTGGAGCAGGTGGAGCACGTCACCTATTCCGGGAAGTATGCCCAGAGCCTGGGGCAGCCGGCCCTCTACGTCACCGAGCGTTGCGTATTTACTCTGGGGCCCGACGGGCTGGTCCTCAGCGAGATAGCCCCTGGGGTGGACCTGGAGCGCGACATCCTGGCCCATATGGGATTCAGGCCGGCCATTTCCCGGGATTTAAAGGCCATGGATCAACGCCTGTTCCGGTCTGAACCCATGGGCCTCAAGGAGGACCTCACCTCCTGCCTCAGCCTTTCCCAGCGCTTTTCCCATGATGGAGATCAAAACATATTTTTTATCGATTTCGATGGGTTGTCCATAAAAACCGCACAAGACATCGCCCTCATCAAGCAGGAGGTGGAGTCCAGGGTGGCCCACCTGGAGCACAAGGTTGATGTCATCGTCAACTATGACAACTTCTCCATCGCCCCGGAGTTGGCGCCTCCCTATTTGGAGATGGTGAAGTATTTGGTCGAACGTTACTACGCACGTGTGACCCGCTACACCACCAACGCCTTTTTGCGCATGCATCTGGGCGAGGCCCTGCAAAAGCTTCGCCTGGAGCCGGGCATGCACCCCAGCGGGGAGCACGCCCGCCAGGCCCTGCGCAAGCAACGCTAGCCCCAGGGCCATGTATACTTATTGATACATAGACCCGGCTAAGGCCGCAGGGGCAGGCCATGTTTTTTCATCTTCTTGTAGAGCAAGGTGCGGTGGATGCCCAGGCGCCTGGCGGCCAGGGCCTTGTTGTAGCCCGTCTCCTTCAGGGCGATGCGGATGGCGTCTTCCTCGGACCGGGCCTGGATGCTCTTGATGGTGGCCCCGCCCCGCTCGGGCCTTTCGCCGCCCTCCCGGTGCAGATACAGGGGCAGGTGTGAGGCGCGGATGGTGTCGCCCTCCAGGTTGAACACGGTGCGCTCCAACACGTTGCTCAACTCGCGCACGTTGCCCGGCCAGGCGAAGCCGCCCAGCACCCGCTGGGCCTCGGGGTCCAGGTTTATGGCGGGCAAAGCCATCTCCCCGGCCATCTGCTCCAGCAAGTGCAGGGCTATCTCGAGAATGTCACCGCCGCGCTCCCTGAGGGACGGTATGTGCAGGGGGATGACGTTTAGCCGGTAAAACAGGTCGTTGCGGAAGGCGCGCCGGGCGATCATCTCCTCCAGGTTTTGGTTGGTGGCCGCCACCACCCGGAAATCCGAGCGCAGGGGTCTGGTGCCCCCCACCCGCTCGAACTCCTTTTCCTCCAACACCCGCAGGAGCTTGGGCTGCATCTCCAGGGGGAGGTCGCCGATCTCGTCCAGGAACAGGGTCCCCCGGTGGGCCAGCTCGAACTTGCCGGGCTTGCCCCCGGATTTGGCCCCGGTGAAGGCGCCCCTTTCATAGCCGAACAGCTCGGCCTCCAACAGGTCCCTGGGAATGGTGGCGCAGTTGATGCGCACAAAGGGATGAATCCGGCGTGGGCTGCCTTGGTGAAT
>JAHJPG010000075.1 GCA_018819925.1 Pseudomonadota bacterium | reverse complement strand
GCCCCAGCTTGGGCCTGGTGGCCGGCTTGCTGCGGCAATAGCCGGGAGGAAGCGAATGCTCCAGCATCTTGGCCACAGTCCGGCGGTCTATGCCGAATTGACGCGCCGCCTCGCGACGGCTCAAACCCTCCACCAAACACGCCCGGCGAACTCGTCCGTAAAACTCCACGCCATACATCCTTCACCCCTTCACAGCTCTGCCTTGTCAAAACTGTGAAAGGAGTACCAGTGGTACAATTTTCAACCGCCCATTCCTCCTTCAACAAGGGCGGACACTGGTACATTTTCGCTCCGGCGCTTATACCATTCCGGCCATGGCGGTGGAGCCGTCCACCTACACCTTCGACATGGCTGCTCGTATGCTGACCGACATCGGCTGGCAGAGCAAGAGCGGCGAAATGTCCAAGAGCGGCAACGATGTCGGCACTTGGTTCGTAAACATGCCCGGCCACAGCTACCTGCGCGCCCGCTTCTACAGCGTGGACAAAAACGTGGGTGGCCGTATCGAGCTGGGCCTCACCAGCTTGCAGCCCGAAGCCAGCGTCAGCCTGCGTTATGCGTACGGTTACTGGCGCGTAGGCAAATGCCGCATCCTGGCCGGCCAGACCGACAACTGGTTCGGTTCCTTGGCCTACCACGTGCGTCAGTACGTCGGCCTGAACGAGAACTCCCACCTGTTGCTGTTCGGTTGGGGCTTCGTGTGGTCCCATCGTGTGCCGCAGGTGCAGTTCACCTATAACACCGACAAGTGGGGCGTGCAGTTCGCGCTGGAAGAGCCCCGCAACAAGGGCACCTGGGGCGGCGCCGCCAACGTGGACAACAAGTTCATCATGCCCCGCATGAGCTTGACCTTCATGTTCAAGTATGGCGCCTTCATGACCCATCCCGGCATCCTGTTCGTCAAGCACGGCTTTGAGGCTGGCACCACCGGCGCCTCCGACGAGGACTGGGACACCCTGGCCATCGTGCTGCCGATCAAGTTCTCCGTCGGCGCCTTCACCCTGAAGTTCCAGGGCCACTACGGCAAGAACTTCGCGACCGAGATTCCCTTCTACAACACCACTTGGACCGGCCCGGTCCTCAGCGGCAGCACCGTTGAAGACACCATCATTTGGGGTGGCGTGCTGGCCGGCGAATACCAAATCGGCAAAGTCATGATCACCGGCGGCGTGGGCTACGAAAAATGGTCCAACGACACCTGGACCAGCGAAGACGAGACCACCCGTTGGGGCGCTTTCATCGCGGTGCCCTACCAGTTCACCAAGAACTTCGGTATCCACCCCGAGTTCTCCTACTACAAGTACGGCGACAACCCCAACACCGGCAACGACATGGGCAACGAGTGGTTGCTGGGCGTGCAGTTCCGCTTCGTCTTCTAAGACGATCCTGAACGCTTAAAAAATCACCCCAAGGAGGCCGGGGCCCAGCGCCCCGGCCTCCTTTCTTTTGGTGGCGCGCCTCCCGCACCGGTGGTAGTGTTTTGGGGTTCTGGATACAATAATCTTGACAGCCTATATTTTTTGGGCATACAAACTTGCATCCGGAATACCAGCCGGTCCCGCTGCCGCTCTCGAGCGGAGCGGGAGTTTTCGCTAAAGCTCGGAGGCATCGCGTCCTCCGGGGGTTGGCGGATTGTTCCCGCGGGATTGGCCGAGGGAATAGGCCGGAAATATATAGTACTATCGGGCCCGCTAGCACAATTCCCACGGAAGCCCGAAGCAAATCCATCCGAGGAAGGAGTTCGCTGATGAAAAAAGTCTCCCTGTTGGCGCCTGGACCCACGCCGGTTCCTCCTCGCACCCTGCTGGCCATGGCCCAGCCCCTTATCCACCATCGCTCGAGCGATTTTCTGGAGATATTCGGACGGGTGCGGGAAGGCCTGAAAAAGATTTTCAAGACCAATAATGACGTGTTGGTCTTTTGCAGCAGCGGCACCGGCGCCATGGAGAGCGCGGTGACCAACCTGCTCTCGCCCGGCGACAAGGCTATCGCCATCCGCGGCGGTAAGTTCGGCGAACGCTGGACCGAACTCCTGGAGGCCTACGGCTGCCAAGCCATCAACCTGGACGTGCCCTGGGGCTACGCGGTAAAGCCTGACGACGTTGCCGCCCTGCTCAAGGCCGACCCCTCCATCAAGGCGGTCTACGTGCAGGCCCTGGAAACCTCCACCGGGGTGAGCCATCCCATCAAGGAACTGGCCCAGGTAACCAAGGATACGGGCGCGGTGCTGGTGGTGGACGCGGTGAGCGCCCTGGGCGCCTACGACATCCCCACCGACGAATGGGGCCTGGACGTGGTGATCTCCGGCTCCCAAAAGGCCCTCATGCTGCCTCCGGGCCTGGCCTTCGTCAGCATCGGCCCCAAGGCCCTGGAAATGATGAAGACCTCCAAGTGCCCAAAATTCTATTTCTCATGGGCCAAGGAGCTTAAGACCCAGAGTCAGAACAAGGGCGCCTTCACCTCGCCGGTGCCCCTGTTCCTGGGCCTGCTGGACATCTTCGAAGTCATCGACGAGATGGGCGGCCTGGATAACATCTTCGAGGAGACCGCGCTCAAGTCCAAGGCCTTCAAGGCCGCCGTGGCCGCCTGGGGCCTGGAGCTTTACTCCAAGGAAAACGCCTCCACCGGTCTGACCGCGGTGGAAGCCCCGGCCGGCATCGACGCCCAGGACGTGGTGGGCTGGCTCAAGAACAAGTACGCCATCTTCATCGCCGGCGGCCAGGCCCAGGCCAAGGGCAAGATCTTCCGGGTGGCGCACATGGGCTTTATCAGCGAATTCGACACCCTGCAGGGTATCAGCGCCATCGAGATGGCTCTGGCCGGCCTGGGGTACAAGTTTGAAATGGGCGCCGGCGTGGCCGCGGCCCAAAAGATTTTCGGGGAGGCCTGATCATGAAGATACTCGTCTCCGATCCCCTGCATGAAAAAGGGATCCAGATTTTCAAGGACCAGGGCTTCGAGGTGGAGATTAAGACCGGGCTTTCCCCCGAAGACCTGCACCAGGCCATTAAGGGGGTTGACGGACTGGTTATCCGCTCGGCCACCCAGGTGAACAAGGAGTTGTTGGAGGCCGCCGACCTGCTCAAGGTGGTGGGCCGGGCCGACACCGGCCTGGACAACGTGGACATTCCCGCCGCCACCGAGCACGGGGTGGTGGTCATGAACACCCCGGGGCAAAACTCCAACGCCGCCGCCGAATTGGCCATGGGCCACATCTTCGCCCTTAGCCGCCACATAGCCCGGGGCAACCGGGGCATCAAGGACGGCAAGTGGGAGAAGAAGCAGCTCAGGGGCCGCGAGCTCAAGGGCAAGACCCTGGGCATCGTGGGCATGGGCAACATCGGCCGCATCCTGGCCGAGCTGGGCATCGGCGTAAAGATGAGGGTCATCGGCTTCGACCCCTTCCTGGACGACGCCGAGATCAAGGCCCGGGGCGCGGAGCCGGTGCCCTACGAAGACCTGCTGGCCCAGGCGGACTACATCTCCATCCACGTGCCCAAGACCACCGAAACCACCAACCTTTTCAGCGAGGCCAACCTGGCCAAGATGAAAGACGGGGCCTATCTGATCAACTGCGCCCGGGGCGGCATCGTTGACGAAGTGGCCCTGTGCGACGCCCTGTCCAGCGGCAAGCTGGCCGGCGCGGCCTTGGACGTATTCGAGGTGGAGCCTCTGCCGGCCGACAGCCGTCTGATCTACGCCGACGACCTCACCTGCACCCCTCACCTGGGGGCCAACACCTTCGAGGCCCAGGAAAACGTGGCCGTGGCCGTGGCCAACCAGATGAGCGCCTACCTCAAAGGGGGCCCGGCCGAGTTCGCGGTAAACGACCCCAAGAAGTAAATTTCGGCTTTTCGCCGATCGCCCTGCCCGGCCGCCTAGGCGGCCGGGCTTTTATTTGCCCGGTTGCGCTGGGCCCTCGCGGTACTTATAGTTAGAAGCATCAAATCCGGTTAAGTGCGTCCCGGTGGATTTTTTCACGAAAGGCTAGTCAATGAGCGAGCAAGACAAGGGCTTTACGGTAAAAGACCGGCGCAGGTTCGACGCAAGCGGCCAGACCCGCGAGGGTGACGAGGCCGAGCAGGAAAAGGCCCAGGAGCAAAAGCCCCAACCCGAACCCGAAGCTGCGCCCCAGGAGCCGGCCATGCAAGAGGCCGAGCCCCAAGAGCCCCCCAAGGCGAAGCAAGGCCCCCAGGACAGGCGGCGCCCCCAACTGCCCCCGGTTGATTTCAGCGGCTTGATCCTGTCCTTGGCCCACGCCACCATGATGCATTTGGGTCAAATCCCCGGCCCGGGCGGTCAGCCCATGGCCCCGGACCTGGAACTGGCCCGCCACACCATCGACACCATCGCCATGCTTCAACAAAAGACCAAGGGCAACCTCGACCCCGAGGAGCAGAAACTGGTGGACACGGCGCTGGTCGAGTTGCGCATGGCCTTTGTCCAGATCGCCGGCTAGCCTCCTTTTTCCACTAGGAGGAGAAGAAAGTGACCCTGAACAAATATAAATGTTCCGTCAAACCGGCGCTGGTTCTGCTGGCGCTGGTCTTTGCCTTGGCCCTGGCCGTTCCGGCGGGGGCCAAATATGTGCCCGCATCCTTTGCCGATCTGGCCAGCAAGGTCAGCCCGGCGGTGGTGAACATCCGCATCGTCAAGACCATCACCCAAGGCCCCATGACCGGCATTTCCCCCTTCCCCGGCCAGCAGCAAGGGCCGAGCCAGGAAGGGCCGCAAGGCCAGCCCCCCGACCTGCACGAATTTTTCCGCCGCTTCTTCGGCGGCCCTGGCGGCCCCGGCGGCAATTCCCATCCCCGGGAGTTCAAGCAACGCTCCCTGGGCTCGGGGGTCATCGTTGACCCCAGCGGCTATGTCATCACCAACAACCACGTGGTGGCCGAGGCTGACGAGATTTTGGTGCGCCTGAAGGAAGGCAAGGAATACCCGGCCAAGATCGTGGGCCGCGACCCCAAGACCGACCTGGCCCTTATCAAGATAGAAGCCGACCACAAGCTGCCCTTCCTGACCCTGGGCGACAGCGACAAGCTCAGGGTGGGCGACTGGGTCTTGGCCGTGGGCAACCCCTTTGGCCTTGAGCACACCGTCACCGCCGGCATCATAAGCGCCAAGGGGCGCATTATCGGAGCCGGCCCCTATGACAACTTCATCCAAACCGACGCCAGCATCAACCCGGGCAACTCCGGCGGTCCCCTGATCGACCTGGAAGGCCAGGTGGTGGGCATCAACACCGCCATCGTGCCCCAGGGCCAAGGCATCGGTTTCGCCATCCCGGTTAACACCACCAAGAGGATCATGGCCCAGCTCAGGGAGAAGGGCCGGGTGATCCGAGGCTGGCTGGGGGTCACCATCCAGCCGGTCACTAAGGAGCTGGCTGAAAAATTCGGCCTGGACGAGCCCATGGGAGCCCTGGTGGCCGACGTGGTGCCCGGCTCTCCGGCGGACAAGGCCGGGCTCAAGCGCGGCGACGTGATCGTCGGCTACGCGGGCAAGCCGGTAAAGGACATGCACGCCCTGCCGCGGCTGGTGGCCGAGACCAAGGTGGGCAGCGAGGTCAACTTGGAAGTGGTGCGCGACCGCAAGAAGCGCCCCATGCAAGTATCCATCGGCGAGCTTAAGGCCGAGGCCCCGGCCGGCCCCAAGGCGGCCCCCGACAGCGTGGCCAAGTTGGGCCTTGGCCTGCAAGAGCTTACCCCGGAGTTGGCCAAGCAGATGGGCATATCGGGCAAAAAGGGCCTGATTGTCACCTCGGTGGATCCGGGAAGCCCGGCGGCCGAAGCCGGCCTTATGCGGGGCGACGTGGTCCTGGAGGCAGCCCAAAAACCGGTGACCAAGGTGGACCAGTTCAAGGACATGACCGGCAAGCTGGGGCCCGGCGAGGGCCTGCTGCTGCTGATCCAACGGCGCGACGCCACCCTTTTCGTGGTGATCAAGGCACCGGATAAAAAGTAGATCCCAACTCAAATGGGGGCCCCGCGGGGCCCCCATTGTCTATTGGCGGCTTGCCCATGCAACTCACCATCCAGGCACCGGCCAAGGTAAATTTGCTGCTCAGGGTGCTGGGCCTGCGGCCCGACGGCTACCACGAGTTGGCCACCCTGATGCAGCCCCTGGACCTGGCCGACACCCTCACCGTGCGCCTGGGCGCCCCCGGCCTATCCTTGATCTGCGGCCGCCCCGAGTTGGCCGGCCAAGACAATCTGGTCTTGGCCGCGGCCCGGGCCTATTACGCCGCCCTGGGCCGGGAGCCCGCCGCCGCCTTTGAATTGATAAAGCGCATTCCCGTGGCCGCCGGCCTGGGTGGGGGCAGTTCCGACGCCGCCGCCGCCCTCCTGGCCCTGAACGCCCTTCACCAAGGCGCCCTGGAACCAAGCCACCTGGCCCGGTTGGCCGCCGGCCTGGGAGCCGACGTGCCCTTTTTCCTGGCTGGCTGCACCGCCTGGTGCACCGGCATAGGCCAACGTGTGGCCCCTTGGCCAGATTTCCCATCGCTTCACTTTGTTTTAATTAACCCCGGCTTCGCCCTGTCCACGGCCCATGTGTATCAACAATTTGATTTCTATTGGACAAATCCTCCCGAACCAATTAGAATAAGGCGCCCTTTGAGGAAAGCTCGCTCCTTTGGCCCGTTGTTGGCCAACGATTTGGAAGAGGTTTCCTTGCGGGAGTATCCCATCCTGGGTCATATCAAGGAGGCGCTGCGCAAGGCCGGTGCCGAGGGGTGCTTGATGAGCGGAAGCGGTCCCACCGTGTTCGGGGTGTTCGCCGATGCCACCCAGGCAGGGACAGCGGCCCAAAGGCTGAGAGCCGAGGGGCGCTGGTGGGTCAGGTCTTGCCGAGGCGTCAGAGCTTGAGCTACGAGGAGGGGGCTGAGCATGGACGTGACCGAGGTAAGGGTCTTCCCGGTAGAGGAAGAGCGACTTAAGGCCTATGCAACCATCACCCTTGAGCATTGCTTCCTGGTGAGAGACCTCAAGATCATTCAAGGCAACAAAGGTCTTTTCGTGGCCATGCCCAGCAAGAAACGCAAGGATGGCACCTACCAGGACACCGCCCATCCCCTAAACCGGGATACTCGGCGGATGATCGAAGAGGCGGTTCTGGGCGAATACGATCGCGTGCGGACCGAAGGTCAGGAGGTCAGCGAGGCCAGCGGTTAGGGCCGTCCGGCCAAAACGCCCACCGCCGGCCCGGCCGGACCGGTCCGGGTTCCAATCACCGAGGGGGCGTTAGGCTCCAGCGTGGTGGTGTGGGCTAGACTGGCTTTTTGGCTCAGACCTGTTAAATAAGTACAAGTCCTGGGCACGCAACCGGCTCTTGGGAGATCCGGCTGCGCTGTTCCAGGTGTGGCTATTTTTGGCAGCCGCCCGCCAGGAGCCGGCTATAGGGCCTTGGGGCCCGGGGAATCTTTAGCGAGCCATGTTCAACAAGCTCAAGGTCTTCACCGGCAACAGCAACCCCCACCTGGTGGAAGAAATCTGTCACTACCTGCACCTGCCGCTGTCCCAAGCGGTGGTGCGGCGCTTCAGTGACGGCGAGATCTTCGTGGAGGTGGGTGAAAACGTGCGCGGTTCCGATGTGTTCGTAGTGCAGTCCACCAGTCCTCCGGTGAACGACCACCTCATGGAACTGCTTATCATGCTGGACGCCTTCCGGCGCAGCAGCGCCCGGCGCATCACTGCGGTGGTTCCCTACTACGGCTACGCCCGCCAGGACCGCAAGGTGGCTCCCCGGGTGCCCATAACCGCCAAGCTGGTGGCCGATCTTATCACCACCGCCGGGGCGGGGCGGGTGTTGTGCATGGATTTGCACGCCGGCCAGATCGGCGGTTTTTTCAACATCCCGGTGGACCACCTCTACTCCGCCCCGATCATGCTGGAATACTTGCGCAAGCACCTCACCGGCGAAGCGGTGATCGTCAGCCCCGACGCCGGCGGCGTGGAGCGGGCCCGGGCCATCGCCAAGCGCCTGCAAGCGGGCCTGGCCATCATCGACAAACGCCGCGAGGCGGCCAACGTGGCCGAGGCCATGAACATCATCGGCGACGTAAAAGGCAAGCTTGCGGTGATTTTGGACGATATGATAGACACCGCCGGCACCCTGACCGAAGCGGCCCGGGCGCTCACTGAGCACGGAGCCAAGGAGGTCTGGGCCTGCGCCGCCCACCCGGTGCTGTCCGGCCCGGCCCTGGGCAGGCTGGCCGAGAGTCCCATCAGCCGGGTGGTGGTGACCAATACCATTCCCCTGGCCGAGGAAGCGGCGGCCAATCCCAAGATCCACAGCCTGTCCGTGGCCCAGCTTTTGGGCGAGGCGGTTCGGCGCATCCATATGGAAGACTCGGTAAGCTCCCTTTTCGTGTAGGCTAACCTGCCCCACGCAGGAGGCGGGCGACAACATTGAGTAATTAAAGCTGATTGCCGGGCGGAGCCGCCGGCAATCAGCTTGTTGGAGGTCAGGCAAATCCCTAAAAAGGGCTAACCCCCCGCAGCCGGGAATTTATTTGCCTTTTGTGAAAAATCGCATTATAGTCACTTGACTCAACGGGCGGACCCTGTAAACATGGGGCCGGCCGGAGGAAGCTAACAGCCATGGAACAGATACCCCTTACGGCAACACGCCGCGAAACTACTGGTAAGGGGCCCGCCAAGCAGATGCGGGCCCAGGGCAAGGTGCCGGCCGTCTTCTATGCCGGTGGCCAGGAAGCGGCCAAGCTCACCATCGAACAGACCGAGATTGATCGCGTGCTGCGCGGCAGCTCCGGTGGCAACGCCTTCTTGTCCCTGACCATCGAGGGCGAAGCTCCCCGCATGGCGGTGATCAAGGAGTTGCAGTTCGACTACCTGGGCAAGAGCATCCAGCACGCCGATTTGTATGAAGTTAGGGCCGACCAGGAGCTTACCCTGGAGGTTTCCATCGAGCTGACCGGCGAGCCCAAGGGCATGACCGCCGGCGCATTGTTAAGCCAGAGCGCCTACAGCGCCTCGGTGGTCGGGGTGGTGGCCAACATCCCCGACTCCATCATTCTGGACATCAGCGGCATGGAGATGGGCGACGCGCTCTACGCCACAGACCTCACACTGCCCGAAGGCGTGACGTTCGCCGGTGACGACACCTTTATGGTGGTCTCCCTGTCCGAGGCCATCTTGGCCACCGAGGACGAAGAGGCCGGTGAAGACGAAGAGGGCGCTGAAGGCGAAGAGGAAAAGCCTGAGGAAGGCGGCGAGTAAGAAGCCTTGGCCGCTTACTGGGACCAGAGACCGATTTTGGTCCTGGGCCTGGGCAATCCGGGGCCCCAATATCAGGGAACCCGGCACAACATGGGATTCGCGGTCACCAGCTTGCTGGCGCGGCGAAATGGTCTGCCCCTGGGGCGTAGCGGTCACCGCAGCCTCTGGGGACAAGGTCGGCTGGTTGGCCGCTCGGTGATCCTGGCCCAGCCCCAGACCTTTATGAACCTCAGCGGCGAGGCGGCCCAGGGCCTGCTTGGTTACTTTGATCTGGAGCCCGGCCGTCTCATCGTGGTGCATGACGATCTGGATCTGCCCCTGGGACGGCTCAAAGTAGCCCTGGGAGGAGGGGCGGGCGGCCACAGGGGAGTGGCCTCGGTAATACAGCGGACCGGCAGCTCGGACTTTGTCCGCCTAAAAGTGGGCATCGGGCGGCCCCGCTACGAGGAGCCGATAGAAAAGTTTGTGCTGAGCGGTTTTTATGCCGACCAGCGGCTGTTGGCAGAAAATATGGTGCTGGCCGCAGCGGATTGCCTGGAGGTGATTATCTCCGAAGGACCCCCTGCGGCCATGCAAAGATTCCATCGATCCTATAGAAACGAGGAGGTAGAGGGGTAATGCTTCAACTAACCGTAGCAGCGCCATTTTTGGCCCTGTTCGGGCTGTTGGTGGCCTTCCTGCTGTATGGCTACGTAAAAAAACAGCCCAATGGCAACGAGCTTATGCAGAAGCTCGAGGGCCAGATTCACGAAGGGGCCATGGCCTTTTTGAAAAAGGAATACTCTATTTTGGCGATTTTCGCCGTCATAGTGTTCCTGCTTCTGGGCTTCGGCATCGCCTGGCCCACGGCCATCGCCTTTGTCACCGGCGCCCTGTGCTCCGTAGTCGCCGGCTACTCGGGCATGACCGCAGCCACCCGCGGCAACAGCCGCACCGCCGAGGCGGCCAACAAATTCGGCCAAGCCAGAGCCCTGAACGTCAGCTATTTCAGCGGCGCGGTCATGGGTCTGTCGGTGGCCAGCCTGGGTCTGCTGGGCGTTGGCTTCTGGTTCTGGTATTACGGCGGCAACCCTGAAACCGCCCAGTACATCAACGGCTTCGCCATGGGCGCCAGCTCCATCGCGCTGTTCGCGCGCGTGGGCGGCGGCGTGTTCACCAAGGCCGCCGACGTCGGCGCCGACTTGGTGGGCAAAATCGAAGCGGGCATCCCCGAGGACGACCCCCGCAACCCCGGCGTCATCGCCGACAACGTGGGCGACAACGTGGGCGACATCGCGGGCATGGGCGCGGACATCTTCGAGTCTTACTGCGGCTCGATCATCGCCACCATGGCCATCGCCGCCACCGCCAGCCTGGCCCTGGTCGCCGACCTGGGCCTCATCGAGATCAAAGCGGTCGCCGAGCAGGTGGCCGTGGCCGGAGCCAAGGTGGCCGAGGTCGTGAGTGCGGAAAAAGTCACCGTGGTCTCCGGCGATCCCATCATGGGCCGCGTGGCCATGATGGCCGCTCCTCTGCTGGTGGTCATGGCTGGACTGATCTCGTCCTTCGTGGGCGTGTTCTCCATCAAGGTGTTTGAAAAGGGCAGCCCCGCCGGGGCCCTGCGCTACACCACCTTTGTGGCCGCCATCGTCTTCGCCATTCTTTCCTTCTTCGTCATCAAGGGCCTGGGCATGACCTCCGGACCCTGGTGGGCCATCGTCAGCGGTCTGCTCTGCGGCATCGTAATCGGCCTGCTGGCTGAGTACTACACCAGCGGCGCTCCGGTGAAGCACATCGCCGAGAACACCCAGACCGGCCCGGCCACGGTTATCATCGCCGGTCTGGCCGTGGGCATGCGCTCCACCTACCTGCCCATCCTGGGCATCTGTGTGGCCACCTTCGTGGGCTACAAGGTTGCGGGCATCTACGGCATCGGCCTGAGCGCCGTGGGCATGCTGGCCACCGTTGGCGCCACCATGACCGTGGACGCCTATGGCCCCATCGCCGACAACGCCGGCGGCATCAGCGAGATGGCTGGTCTGGGTCCAGAGACCCGTAAGATCACCGACTCCCTGGACGCCTTGGGCAACACCACCGCGGCCATCGGCAAGGGCTTCGCCATCGGTAGCGCCGCCCTGACCGCCTTGGCCCTGTTCGTGGCCTTCACCCAGGCCGCCGGACTGACCACTGTCAACATCACCGATCCCATGGTGGTCATCGGCGTGCTGCTCGGCGCCATCGTTCCCATGCTGGCCGCGGCCATGACCATGGAGAGCGTGGGCCGCGCCGCCTTCATGATGGTGGAGGAAATCCGCCGTCAGTTCCGCGAGATCCCCGGCCTGCTCGAAGGCACGGCTGATCCTGATTCCGCCACCTGCGTGAGCATCGCCACCGGCGCCGCCCTCAAAGAGATGATGGCTCCGGGCATCATGGCGGTCCTGACCCCCGTGGCCGTGGGCTTCATCCTTGGCCCAACCGCTCTGGCCGGCACCCTGTTGGGCGCCACGGTCATGGGCGCCTTCTTGGCCCTGTTCATGTCCAACGGCGGCGGCGCCTGGGACAACGCCAAGAAGTACATCGAGGAAGGCCATCACGGCGGCAAGGGCAGCGACAACCACAAGGCCGCGGTCGTGGGCGACACCGTTGGTGACCCCTTCAAGGACACCTCGGGTCCGGCCATGAACATTCTCATCAAGCTGATGAGCGTGGTCTCCCTGGTTCTGGCTCCCGTGCTGCTGGGCTACAGCGGCTTGCTGAACTAAACGCGGACAAGCTAAAAAGCAAGGGCCGGTCCTTCGGGACCGGCCCTTTTTTTATTACCTTTGCCCGCATAGTTGGAGCCCCGTGGCACGCCGAATAAGCTTGACAGATGGCCTCTGGCTGATATAATAACAATTCGCACAGGTTACACAACCTACCGCCCCATACCGATCCTCAGGAGCGCATCTTGTTCAAAAAAGGACAGCTAGCGGTCTACCCTGCTCACGGGGTAGGGGTCATCGAATCCGAGGAAGAGAAGCACATCGGCGGTGAAGCGCAGCGCTTTTATATCCTGCGCATCCTGGAAAACGACATGATCATCATGATCCCCACCAGCAATGCCGACACCGTGGGGCTCAGACCGGTAATCGACCAGCAGCAGGTATCCCAGGTCTACTCCATCCTCAAGGAACGCGACGTAATAATTGAAAATCAGACCTGGAACCGCCGTTACCGCGACTACATGAAAAAGATCAAGACCGGTTCGGTCTTCGAGGTGGCCGAGGTGCTCAGGGACCTTTTCCTGCTCAAGTTGGACAAGGAGCTTTCCTTTGGCGAGCGCAAGATGCTCGACACCGCGCGCAGTCTCTTGGTAAAGGAACTCTCCATAGCCCGGCAGGCCAAGGAAGAAGATATCGAAGCCGAGGTGGAGAAGATTTTCCACGCCTAATGGCCCCTCCCGCCCACAAACCTTTCGCCCCGGCCGCCATCACGGCGGCGGGGGCTTTTTAATCGCAATGCAAGAGCATCACCTAGACGTACCTCCCCAGTCCTCGGGCCAACGCCTGGACGCCCTGGTGGCCGAGATTTTAGGCCCCGGGCTGTCCCGGGCCCAGGTGCAGCGTTTGCTAAAAGAAGGCCGGGTCACCCTGGAGGGCCAGCCGGCCCGGGCCTCGGCCAAGGTGCGCCCCGGTCAGGCCATCGTGGTTCAGGTGCCAGAGCCCGAACCCCTGGAACTCATTCCCGAAGACCAGGGCCTGTGGGTGCTTTACGAGGACTCGGAACTTATCGTGGTCAACAAGGCGCCGGGGGTGGTGGTGCACCCGGCGGCCGGGCACGCCAGCGGCACGCTGGTGGCCGGCCTGCTGCACCACTGCGGCGATCTCAGCGGCATCGGGGGCAAGCTCAGGCCGGGCATCGTGCACCGCCTGGACAAGGACACCTCCGGGGCGTTGGTGGCGGCCAAGAGCGAAGCCGCCCACCGGGGCCTGGTGGCCGCCTTCGCCACCGGCCGGGTGGAAAAAACCTACCTGGCCCTGGTTCACGGCCGCCCCCCCCTGTCCGGCCAGGCCGCCAGCGCCATCGGCCGCCATCCGTTGGACCGCAAGCGCATGTCTTCCCAGGCCCGGCACGGCAAAAACGCCCTGACCAGCTGGCGCCTCACCCGCCGTTTCGGCCAGGATGCCAGCCTGCTCAGGGTCAACATAGCCACCGGACGCACCCACCAGATCAGGGTGCACCTGTTCGAGGCCGGCTTCCCGGTGTGCGGCGACCGCACCTACGGCGGCCGCCGGGCCCGGTCCGGGCTGCCGGGCCAGGCGGGCCAGGCCCTCAAGGCCGCCGGGCGCCAGATGCTGCATGCCCTCCGGTTGGCTTTCGAACACCCGGTGAGCGGCGAACGGGTGGAGGTGACCGCGCCCCTGCCCGCCGACTTCAGGGCGGTGCTCAGGGCCTTGGAGGCGGATCGTGCTTAAAGTCGGGTTGACCGGAGGCATCGCCAGCGGCAAGTCCACGGTGGACCGCATGCTGGTGGAACTAGGGGCCCATCTGGTGGACACCGACCAACTGGCCCGACAGGCGGTGGAGCCGGGTTCGCCGGCCCTGGCCGAGATCGCCCAAGCCTTCGGCCCCGAGATGATCGCGCCGGACGGCAGCCTGGACCGGGAGCGCATGCGTGCCCTGGCCTTTGGCGACCCCCAGGCCCGGGCCAAGCTCAACGCCATCGTGCATCCGCGCATCAACCAATTGGTAGCTGCGGAGTTGACGCGCCTGGCCGTCCAAGACCCCCAAGGGGTGGTGATCGTGGACGTGCCGCTTTTGTTCGAGACGGGCTGGGACAAGCGCTTTGACTGCTCCGTGCTGGTCTATGTTCCCCGGCAGGTGCAACTGGAAAGGCTCATGAGCAGGGACCGTTGCGGTCTGCCAGCGGCCCAAGCGGCCCTTGATGCCCAGATGCCATTGGAAAATAAGAAGAAAAAGGCCGATTTTTTAGTTGACAACTCCGGTGGCCTGGACGAAACTCTCAAACAGGTGCAGCGCCTTTGGCAAATTTTATTGGACAAAGCCAGCTCCACCCAACCCCGGTCATAATCGACTCCCGGAAAGATTTTTCCTCCCCGCGGGGCCTTTGGCTATAAAGGTATGCGGGTCTTCCGAGGGTTCAGCGTCAAAAGCCCATAATTCCGAGCACGCAACCGGAATAGCAAATAAAAGCAGATAACGCCCACTAAGCGGCACTGACCCCGGCGTCGATCCCTGCCTTGCGCCAGCCGCTCCCGGGCCGCCCAGGCGGCGAGGCCGCCAAGGCAGTCAACACAAGCAGTGAAAGATCAATGAACGAGAACAAGACCCCACGCAACACCGAGCGCCGGCCGGTTCGCGGCCGCCGCCGCGCCACGGCCCCCCCGCCTCCCCCAGTCGCCCCGGCTGCGCCGGCCGCCCAGGCCACCCAAACCGCCAACAACAATGGCGACGGCGAAAACGGCCAAATCGGAGGCCGGCTCAACATACTGCAACTGAAGGAAATGCCCATTGGCGAGCTAAACGCCATGGCCCGCGAATTCAGCATAGAAGGCGCGGCGGGCATGCGCAGGCAGGATCTTATCTTCGCCCTGCTCACCGCTCAGGCCGAGCGCAATGGAGCCATCTACGGCTCCGGCGTCTTGGAGATATTGCCCGACGGTTTCGGTTTTTTGCGCGCCCCGGACTACAACTACCTGCCCGGGCCCGACGACATTTACGTCTCGCCCAGCCAGATTAGGCGCTTCAACCTGCGCACCGGCGACACCATCAGCGGCCAGATCCGCCCCCCCAAGGAGGGCGAACGCTATTTCGCCCTGCTCAAGGTGGAGGACATCAACCACGAGCCTCCCGAGGTGGCCCGGGACAAAATCCTCTTCGACAACCTGGTGCCCCTGTACCCCGACGAGCGCATCACCCTGGAGGTGGAGGGCAAGCCCAAGAACTACTCCGGCCGGGTCATGGACCTGATGACCCCCATCGGCAAGGGCCAGCGCGGCCTTATCGTCAGCGCGCCCCGCACCGGCAAGACCATGCTGCTGCAAAGCATCGCCAACTCCCTGGCCGCAAACCACCCCGAGGTGGTTCTGATCGTGCTGTTGATCGACGAGCGGCCCGAGGAGGTCACCGACATGCAGCGCTCGGTCAAGGGCGAGGTCATCTCCTCCACCTTCGACGAGCCGGCCCAGCGCCACGTCCAGGTGGCCGAGATGGTCATCGAAAAGGCCAAGCGCCTGGTGGAGCACAAGCGCGACGTGGTGATCCTGTTGGACTCCATCACCCGCCTGGCCAGGGCCTACAACACCGTGGTGCCCCCCAGCGGGAAGATACTCTCCGGCGGCGTGGACTCCAACGCCCTGCACCGGCCCAAGCGCTTCTTTGGCGCGGCCCGCAACATCGAAGGCGGCGGCAGCCTGACCATCATCGCCACCGCGCTCATCGACACCGGCAGCCGCATGGACGAGGTGATCTTCGAGGAGTTCAAGGGCACCGGCAACATGGAGATCCACCTGGAGCGCAAACTCAGCGACAAGCGCATCTTCCCGGCCATCGACATCAACCGCTCCGGCACCCGCAAGGAAGAGCTGCTGTTGCCCGAGGCCGACCTGAACCGCATTTGGATTCTCAGGAAGCTGCTGGGCCCCTTGACCCCGGTGGACACCATGGAGTTCCTGCTGGAAAAGATGCAAGGCACCGCCAGCAACGCCGAGTTCCTGGACTCCATGAGCCGCTAGGCAAAACGGGGCGGGAAAATGGCCCGCGGTGGCCAAAAGCCGCAAGTTGCAAAAAAAGCGGCGGCCGTTATACTTTGATGCCTTAAGTATCAAGCGCCCGAGGAGGCGGAAATGAAAAGCAATATCCATCCTAAGTTCAAAGAGGTGACAGTGCGTTGCGCCTGCGGCAACGAGTTCACCTCCGGTTCCACCAGTAACGAGATCCGGGTAGAGATCTGCTCGGCCTGCCACCCCTTCTTCACCGGCAAGCAAAAGCTGGTGGACAGCGCGGGGCGGGTGGAGCGCTTCTACAAGAAGTACGCCCACCTGGACCAGTACCGGGGCAAGGCGGAAGAGTTGGAAGCCGAGCGTCTGGCCAAGGCGGAAATCATGGCCAGGTCCAAGGCCGAGGCCGAGGAGTAGCCGGCGGCCGGAGGCGACACCATGAATCCGGCCAACGTGGGCGGCCAGGCGGTTATCGAGGGGGTGATGATGAAGGCCCCCTCGCGCCTTTGCGTGGCCGTGCGCCGTCCCTCGGGCGAGATCCTGGTGAAGAACGATCCCCTGCGCTCCCTCACCTCCCGCTGGCCCGTTTTGGGCTGGCCTTTTGTCCGGGGGCCGGTGATCCTGGGCGAGACCCTGGTGCAGGGCATGAAGGCCCTGTCCTTCTCGGCCCAGCAGGCCCTGGAAGAAGAAGGCGAGGAGTTGGGCTCCTGGGCCCTGCTCTTAACCCTAGTGGCCGCCATCGGCGCCGGCCTGGGGCTGTTCGTGGCCCTGCCGCACCTTTTGTCCCTGGCCTTGGGCCGGGTGGTGCCGGGAGGGTTCACCACCGACAGCTTCTGGTTCCACATGGTGGACGGGCTGATAAAGGTGCTCATCTTCGGGGCCTACCTGTGGCTCATCTCCCTGATGCGCGACATCAGGCGGGTGTTCGAGTACCACGGAGCCGAGCACAAGGCCATTTATTGCTACGAATCCGGGGGTGAGCTTTGCGTGGAGGCGGCCCGCGGCTACTCCCGGCTGCACCCCCGTTGCGGCACCGCCTTTTTGCTGGTGGTGTTGGCCGTATCCATTTTGGTTTTCGCGGTGGCCCTGCCCTTTTTGCCCCGCCTGGCCGCCAACGGCTGGTTGAACCAGGGCTTGTTGATCGCCCTTAAGATACTGCTTATGCTCCCCATTGCCGGAGCCTCCTACGAGATCATCCGCCTGGCCGGCAAAAAGCAGGGACGCGGCTTTTGGGGGGCCTTGATCTGGCCGGGACTGCAACTGCAACGATTGACCACCCGCGAGCCCAGCGACGACCAGATCGAGATCGCCCTGGCCGCTCTCAAGGCCGCCACCGCAACTCCCCATGACGAGGGGCCAAGCATCTGCGTGCTTTAGCCCCCCGGAGCCAAACAAAACATGCGATTTTTGGACCGTCAATTGAAGCAGAAGCTCCAGGGTGTGGAGCGTCATTTCTTTGAGCTGGAGCGCAGCCTGGCCGCGCCCGAGGTGCTGGCCGACAACGAACGCTACCAAAAGCTGGCCAAGGAGCACTCCGACCTGTCGGAAACCGTGGAGGTGTTCCGCCAGATAAGCCGGCTGGAAGACGACATCGAGGCCAACGAGGCCCTGGTGGAAGACCAGGACCAGGAGTTGGCGGAGATGGCCCAGGAAGAGATCGAAGGGGCCGAGGAGAAGCTCCCCGGACTCATCGAGCGCCTGCGCCTTTTGATGCTGCCCCGGGACCCCAACGACGACAAGAACGTCATCCTTGAGGTGCGGGCGGGCACCGGCGGAGAAGAGGCTTCCCTGTTCGCCGCCGACCTGCTGCGCATGTATCTGCGCTACGCCGAACTCAAGGGCTGGAAGCACGAGACCATGGACTCCCACCCCACCGACTCCGGCGGGTTCAAGGAGGTCATCGTCTTGATAAACGGCAAGGGCGCCTACAGCCAGCTCAAGTACGAATCCGGTGTACACCGGGTGCAGCGGGTGCCGGCCACCGAGAGCCAGGGGCGCATCCACACCTCGGCGGTCACCGTGGCGGTGATGCCCGAAGCCGAGGACGTGGAGTTGGACATCAACCCCGACGATCTGAGGATAGACGTGTTTCGCTCTTCGGGCCCCGGCGGCCAGCACGTCAACAAGACCGAGAGCGCGGTGCGCATCACCCACATACCTTCGGGTGTGGTGGTCTCCTGCCAGGACGAAAAGAGCCAGCACAAGAACAAGGCCAAGGCCATGAAAGTGCTCAGGGCCCGCCTGTACGACCAGATGCTGGCCGATCAGGCCGCCGAACAGGCCGCCACCCGCCGCTCCATGGTGGGCAGCGGGGACCGCTCCGAGCGCATCCGCACCTACAACTACCCCCAGAACCGGGTAACCGACCACCGGGCCGGCCTGACCATCTACAAGTTGGAGTTGCTGTTGGCCGGTGAGTTGGACTACCTGCTCCCCGAGCTGATCCAACAGTTCCAGGCCGAGGCGCTCAGGGCCGAGGCCGACGCGGCATAGGCCGTCACCTTGTCTCCAGCCTGGACCGTCGGCCGCCTGATCCCCTGGGCGGCCGAATATCTTGGCGGCCACGGCGTGGAGTCCCCGCGCCTGTGCGGTGAGCTGCTCTTGGCCCATGTGTTGGGCTGCACCCGCCTGGAGCTTTACCTGAGTTTCGAGCAGCCCCTGAGCCCGGAGGAGTTGGCCGATTTCAAAAAGCTGATCCTGCGGCGGCGCAGCCGAGAGCCGGTGGACTACATCCTGGGCCGCCGGGAGTTCTACGGCCTGGAGTTTTTGGTGGGCCCGGGGGTGTTGGTGCCCCGGCCCGAGAGCGAGCACCTGGTGGAGGAGGCCCTGGCCCGCCTGAAGGGCATTCAGGCCCCCCGCATCCTGGATCTGTGCACCGGCAGCGGGGCGGTGGCCCTGGCCCTGGCCCATGAGCGGCCCGACGCGGTGGTGACCGGCTGCGATATTTCCCCCGAGGCCTTGACCTGGGCCCGCCGCAATGCCCACAATCTTGGACTGGAAGGGCGGGTGCGCTGGCTGCCCGGCGACTTGTGGGAGCCGGTGGCCGCCGGGAGCGGTTTTTTCGATGTAATCACCGCCAACCCGCCCTACGTGACCACGGCGGAAATGGCCCAGTTGCCCCCCGAGGTGGGCGGGTTCGAGCCCCGCCTGGCCCTGGACGGCGGCGAGGACGGCTTGGACCTGGCCCGAAGCATCATCGGCGGGGCCGGGGCTCATCTGAGGCCCCTGGGCTGGCTCCTGATGGAGCTGGGGGCCGGCCAGGCCGCACAGGCCCGGCTCCTGGCCCAGGCCTGCGGGGCTTTTGCCGAGGTGAGCCTGGTCAAGGACCTGGCGGGCATAGAGCGGGTGCTGATCTGCGAACGGAAGGATTATGGATAAGCTGGTAATAACCGGAGGCGCCCCCCTGGTGGGGCGGGTGCGCATAAGCGGGGCCAAGAACGCCACCCTGCCGCTCATGGCCGCCACCCTGCTCACCCGGGGCAAGAGCCGCCTGGGCAACGTGCCCGACCTCAGGGACGTGCGCACCATGGGCTCTCTGTTGGCCACCCTGGGGGCCCAGTTGAGCACCCGGAAGGACCGCCTTTTCATCGACACCAGCGGAGCCGAGGGCGACGAGGCCCCCTACGAGTTGGTAAAGACCATGCGCGCCTCGGTGCTGGTCCTGGGGCCGTTGGTGGCCCGCCAGGGCAGCGCCCGGGTGTCCCTGCCCGGCGGCTGCGCCATCGGGGAGCGGCCCATCGATCAGCACCTAAAGGGCCTGGAGGCCATGGGCTGCAAGGTCGAGATCGCCGGGGGCTATGTGATGGCCTCGGCCAAACGCCTCAGGGGCGCGGACATCAGCCTGGATCTGGTGACGGTCACCGGCACCGAAAACCTGGTCATGGCCGCCTGCCTGGCCAAGGGAACCACCACCATCCGCAATGCCGCCCGGGAGCCCGAGGTGGTGGACCTGTGCAACGCCCTCAACTCCGCCGGGGCCCAGATAAACGGAGCGGGCACCGCCACCATCACCATCGAGGGCAAGGCCGAGTTGGCTCCTCTTGACCATCGGGTCATGCCCGACCGCATCGAGGCGGGCACCTACATGGCTGCCGCAGGCATCACCCGGGGCGAGTTGACCATAGTGGACGCGCCCTTGGAGCACCTAACCTCGGTGGTGGGCAAGTTCAAGGAAGCGGGCATCCGTTTTCAGCCCACTCCCAAGGGACTGGTGGTCTCGGCCCGGCGGGCACCGCGTCCGGTGAGCATCATCACCGGCCCCTACCCCGGCTTCCCCACCGACTTGCAGGCCCAACTCATGGCCCTGATGACCCTGAACAACGGCAGCGCGGTGTTCCAGGAAACCATCTTCGAGAACCGCTTCATGCACGTGCCCGAACTTCGGCGTCTGGGGGCTGAAATCGAGGTCAGCGGCTCCACTGCGGTGGTCAAGGGGGTGCGCCGTTTGGCCGGGGCCCAGGTGATGGCCACCGACCTAAGAGCCTCGGCCTGCCTGGTCTTGGCCGCCCTGGCCGCCGAGGGCGAAACCCACATCAGCCGGGTGTACCACCTGGACCGGGGCTACGAGGCCATCGACCAGAAGCTGACCAACGCCGGGGCCACGGTGCGCCGGGAATCCGAGCCGGGGCCGGGCAAGAAATAGCCGCGACGCCTTTCCCTGGCCCACCCGGGCCGCCCAATGTTCTACAATAGGCCCCCATGAGCCGGTTGCATCCCCTGATCCTGCCCGCCGCCGCCCTCATGGGGGGCATTTTTTTGGCCGCGTGGCTGGGGCCGTGGCCGGTCTGGCCCCTATTGGCCGGTGCCGCCCTGGCTCTGGCCGTGGCTTTGGGGCTGGGGATCCGTGGCAAGGGCATCAGCCCGACGCTGCTGGCCCTGGCCTGCCTCCTGGCCGGGGCCGGACTCTTGTCCCTGGAGCGTTCCGCCACTCTGCCCCCCGGCCACCTGACCCACCTGGCCGACGGCCGCACCCATCAAATCGAAGCCGTGGCCCTGACCCCGGCCCAACCCGGCGGCCGGGGCGTTCGCCTGCTGGCCCGGGCCGTGCGCCTGGACGGCAGGCCGGTGAGCGGCCTGCTGCGCCTGTCCCTGGCCCCGGAGCTGACCCCGCCCCCGGCGGGCCGCCGCTTCACCCTGCGGGCCAGCCTGCGCCCGGTGACCAGCCTGGCCAACCCCGGCGGCTTCGACTATGCAAAACACATGGCCACCCAAGGCATCTATGTGCAGGCCTATGCCGGGCGCTCCGCCGGGCTCAAGGTGTTGGGCCATGGACCCCTGCCCTGGCCCCGCTCTTGGCTCCTGGCCGCCCGCCAGCGCCTGGCCTGGCAGATCGAGGCCCTGCCCCCCTCCCAGGGGCGGGAGCTGCTCAGGGCCCTGCTGCTGGGCCAGCGGGGAGGCCTGGGCCAAGAAGTGCGGGAGGCCTTCGGAGTCACCGGCGCGGCCCATCTGCTGGCCATCAGCGGGCTGCACATCGGCCTGGTGTGGGGCCTGGCCTACGCCCTGTTGCGCTGGGGGCTGGCCGCCTGGCCCGGCCTGGCCCTGCGCTGGCCGGTGGTCAAGCTGGCCGCCGCCGGGGCGCTGTTGCCGGCGGCGGCCTATGCCGCCCTGGCCGGAGGCTCCACCCCCACCCTGCGGGCCTTGGTGATGATAGCCTGCCTAGCGGCCTCCCTGTGGGCCGGCCGGCCCTACAGTCCATCGGGAGGCCTGGCCCTGGCCGCCCTGATCATCGGTCTGCTCTGGCCCGAGGCTCCCTTGACCCTCTCCTTCCAGATGTCCTTCGTGGCCGTGGCCGCCATCCTCCTGGCCGCCGCCCCCCTGGCCCGTTGGCTGCGGGGCCAGGCCCCGGGGCCGCGCCTGGTGGGGGCCCTGCTGGGCTGGCTGGCCCTCAGCGGAGTGGTGGGCCTGGCGGTGTGGCCCCTGGCGGTGCAGAGCTTCCACCAACTGCCGGTGTACTCCCTGCCCGCCAACGCCCTGCTGATCCCCCTGGTGGCCATGCTCACCCTGCCCCTGGCCCTGGTGGCCGCCGGGATGGGCCTGCTGTGGCCCGCCGGGGGCGAAGCCCTCTTCACCCTGGCCGCCTGGCCCGCCGATGGCGCGGTGCATCTGGTGCAATGGCTGGCTGGACTGCCCGGCGCGGTGCATTACCTGGCCGGCCCCGGCCCCTGGGCCACAGCGCTTTTCTACGCCGGGGCCCTGGCCGCTCTCATCCTGCCCCGGCGCTGGGCCTGGGGCCTGGGGGCCGGGCTGGGCGCGGCGGGCCTGGCGCTGTGGCTGGGCCTTTCCGGGCCGCCCCCGGCCGATGGCAAACTCAGGGCCTGGGTCTTGGACGTGGGCCAGGGCTCGGCCACGGTGCTGCGCCTGCCCCGGGGTCAGGTGATGGTGGTGGACGGCGGCGGCTGGGGAGGCAGCGACTTCGACTTCGGCCGCCAGGTGCTGGCCCCTTTCCTGTGGAGCCGGGGTTTCGGCCGGGTGGAGGTGGTTGCCTGCTCCCACCGCGACACGGACCACGCCGGGGGTCTAGCCTTCGTTGCCCGCTGGTTCGGCCCCCGCATGGTATGGACCAACGGCGAGGCGGCTTCTGGCGGCAGCTACGCCCGCCTGCTGGCAGTGGCCCATGAGCAAGGCATTCCCGTGTCAGGGCCGGCCCGGATCGCCCGAATTGAAGAACTGGGCGGAGTCCAGGTGCGCCTGCTCTGGCCGCCGCCGGGAACGGATTTGGCCGGGTATAGCTCCAACGACCGCTCCCTGTGGCTGGGAGTGGGCCTGGGCGGCGCATGGCTTTGGCTGCCCGGGGACGGCGGGCCCCTGGTGGAAAAAGCGGTGACGCAGCTTATGCCCGAGGGCGGCTCCCAGGTGATCCTGGCCCCTCACCACGGGGCCAAGAACTCGCTTTCGCCCGCCCTGCTGGCCCGGATGCGGCCCCAGGCGGTGGTGTTTTCCTCGGGCTGCTGGGGGCGTTGGCCCTCCCCCAGCCGTCAAGCCCAGGCGCGGGCCCGGACGGCGGAGGCCGCCCTGTACGGCACCAATTGGCAGGGCTGCCTGGAGCTGGTCAGCGGCGGCGGCCCCTGGCGTCTCACCCCCACCCTGTCCCCGCCCCGCCCCTGCCTGGCCCCCTGGCCCGGGCATAAATGAGCCCGCCCCGCCAACAGGCGAAGCGGGCGGCGTATCTTGGAAAAGCCTGGGCCTAGCGCTGAGTCAGGCCGTCCACCAAGGCCAGGGTGCGCCCCTGAATCTCCTTGAGGCGGTTAACCTGCACCTCCAGGCCTTGAACCTGAAGGCGCAAGGCCTCCACCTCGGCCCGCAGGCCGTCCTGCTCCGGGGAGTCATTGGAGCCCGCCCCATCGCCGGCCAAGAGCTTGCGGGCCTGGCGCAGACTCAGCCCCTCTTCCTTGAGCAGGCGGCGCACCTCCTGGATGCGCTCCAGGGAGCCCCGGCTGAACAGGCGGCGCCGGCCCGCCCCCCGGGTGATGCCCAGGTACTCCTCGAACTGTTGGTCGTAATAGCGTATGGTCGCCGCCGGTATCCCGGTGCGCTCCACCACCTCCTTGAGGCTCAACAGCCCCTCCTGTCCGCCGGCCGCCTGGATCATGGCATCCTCCCGCTACTCCTTTTCCTATAACACGCCTTCCCTCCGTGGGACAAGCCAAGCCCGCTGTGATATATTCTCGCCCATGAGGAAGCCTTGGTTTATGTCCGCAGCTCAACCATCCAAAACAACCCGCCTCAAGCCCTGGGAGTGGTGGGTCCTGGCCATCTTCCTGGCCCTTACTCTGGGCCTGGCCCTCAAGGGCTACTATCTGCGCGAGCCCCATCCGGTGCGGGTCTTTTTGGAACGGGCCGAGGTGATAACCCAGGCGGCGCGCCAATTCGCGGCCGACCACGGCGGAGCCTACCCCCCCGACGGCATCATCACCCGGCGTCCCGCCGGGCTCACCGACCGCTACATCAAATGGGACGACCGCTGGTTAATTGATTTCGAGGCGGGCCCCAACGGCCGGGGCAGTCACTACGTGTGCCTGGAGTTCACCGGCCCCCGCGGCCGCCATGCATACCGCCGCCTGTGCATAAACCCCGAATACCGGCGGCGCTATGGCCAGGGCCAACCCATACCCGGCCATGAAAACCGCATCTGGGTGATCGCCGAAGAAGCGCGCATTTACCAGCCTCGCAAGGACAAGGGGCGATAGCCCGGACATTTCATGTAGGTTGGGCGGCAATAAACAACGAATCAGTAATTAGGCAATCCTTATGGAAAAACCGCTAGCCGTAGTGGGGCGTGGTTTGCACCAGGGACCGGCACAGACGGCCGCCGGCAGACAAGGCGTCCGGCAAGCGAGGTCCGCTGGCGTAGTCAGAGCTACGTCGAGGACCGAGCGCGGCCGGCAACACAGTATGCCGGTGGCCGGCGCAGCCGGACGCGCGGCCTACATGAAATATCCGGGCTAAGATGGATGCCGCCCGGCTGGCGCGAAGGGTCAACCTTTTGGGGCCCTGGCTTCGCCGGACTCTGGGCGGCCTCGCCCTGAAAATCAGCCTGGACGCCGGCCTGGGCTATCCCGACGGCCTGGCCGGCGAGGGCATTCCCCTGCCCGCCCGGGTGATCAGCGTGGCCGACGCTTTCG
>JAHJPG010000074.1 GCA_018819925.1 Pseudomonadota bacterium | reverse complement strand
GGGTTGGAGAAAATTAGTGGATCAGGGTTTCATCGAGGACGCGGCGGAGATGCTCAAGGTCATGGGCCATCCGGTGCGCATAAAAATAGCTCAATGCCTGGAGCCGGGCGAAAAGAACGTGGGCGAGATCAGCCAGGCCATCGGCGCGGCCCAGGCGGCCACCAGCGGCCACCTCAAAGCCATGCGAATGCGGGGTCTCCTGGACGCCCGCCGCGAGGGGGCCTGCGTCTACTACAGCATCGCCCGTCCCGAGGTTTACAAGATCATCCATTGCATCCGGGAGGGCGCCCAGCGCGCCGCCGGAGCCCAACGGGCGGTCAAGGCCATATAGGGCCGTCCAGCCAAAAGGAGCCGTGGCATGGAAAAGGACATTCAAGCCTATATCGACCAGGCGGTTAAGGAGGCGGTGGACAAGCAGTTCACCGCCGCGCTCAAGAAAAATTCCAAGGCGGCCATCATCGCCTCCAAGGGCACCCTGGACATGGCCTATCCTCCCCTGATCCTGGCCTCCACCTGCGCGGCCCTGGATATCGAGTGCCAGGTGTTTTTCACCTTCTACGGCCTGGAAATCCTGCGCAAAAACAAGAACGCCCATTTGGGCGTGCCCCCGGTGGGCAACCCGGCCATGCCCGTGCCGGTGCCCAACATCATCGGCATGTTGCCGGGCATGACCGCCATGGCCACCAAGATGATGAACAACTGGATGGGCAAGGTGGGCGTGCCCACCATCCCCGAGCTGCTGGACACCTGCGTGGAGAGCGACGTCAAGATAATCGCCTGCCAGATGACCATGGACGTCATGGGCATCAAGCGCGAGGAACTGATCGACGATCTGGAGTTGGGCGGCGCGGCCACCTTCTTGAACTACGCCACCGGCTGCAACATAACTCTTTTCGTCTAAAGATCAACGGGCCCCCGGTTCGCGGGGGACCCGGCAAAAGCAAAGGTAATTTATGGGCCGCGCGACGGAGGGCGCGGCTCCAGGCGGGAACCGAGGGGTGTCTTTTGGCGGTTCCATCAAGCCTACTTCAACCATGTAAGTAGTAAGGAAAGGGGCTGTCATGCAAAGGATGCTGGGAGTAATTTTGGCCGCTCTCATGGTGCTGGCCGCGCCGTTGGCCGCCTGGGCCACCAACGGCATGAACATGATCGGCACCGGGGCCGTGTCCTCGGGCATGGGCGGGGCCGACGTGGCCGTGCCCGCCGGCTGCACCGCCATCGCCGGAAACCCGGCCCAGTTGGCCACCACCTGCAACCGGGTGGTTAGCGTGGGCGGGGCGTTTCTTAATCCCCAGATGGAAGTGACCATGCCCGGTCAGGGCGGGGTGGACAACGAGTTTCAGCTCTTCCCCTTGCCCTTTGCCGGCTATGCCCAGCGCATCGGCACCAGCCGCTGGTCGGTTGGGGTGGGCGTCTTCGCCCAGGGCGGCATGGGCGTGGATTTCCAGAACGTGAAAAACTTCGGCGGGGCCGACGACAGCCTCTACTCCCAGGTGGCCTTTATGCGCCTGGCCCCCACCTTGGCCTACAACGTCACCGACAAGCTGACCCTGGGGGCCACCGTGTTCGCGGGCTACGCCAGCATCGACTACGACTTCTTTCCCAACGGGATGCAGGGCCAGCACGTCACCGGGCTGTCCTCCTTCACCATCGCCGGGCGCCTGGGCGCCAACTACCAGATCAACGACCAGTGGGCGGTGGGCGCCACCTACACCACCGAGAGTTCCCTGGACTTCGACGGCGGCGAGATGCGCTTCAACTTCGGGCCGGGCATGGGGCAGGTGACCTACCGCGACGCGAAGATGGACGCCTTCACCTGGCCCCGCCAGGTGGAGGTGGGCGTGTCCTTTAAGCCCAGCCCCAAGTGGCTGCTGGCCTTCGACATCAGCTGGGTCAACTGGGCCTCGGCCATCAAGACGGTGACCGTCACCGCCAGTAACCCCGGCACCCCGGTGCCCGCCGGCTACGAAACCCTGAGCGTGCCCTTCATCATGGACTGGAAGGACCAGCTGGTTTTCGCCCTGGGGGCTCAGTACGAGATCAACGACATGTGGACCGTGCGGGCCGGCTACAACTACGGCCAAAACCCGGTGCCCGACAACACCCTGAACCCACTGTTCCCGGCCATCGTGGAGCACCACCTCACCGCCGGCTTCACCTTCACCTACCAGGACTGGGATTTCGACTTCGCCCTGGAGCACGGCTTTACCAACGACCAGACCAACAGCGGCGCGCCTTCGCCCACCAACCCCTTCTCGGGCACCGAGGTGAGCCACTACCAGGACACGATGCACATCATGGTCAGCTACCGTTTCTAGCGGCGGCTGCAAAGGAGGAGCCATGCGACGCTTGAGGGCCATGGTCGGCTTGGCGATGCTGGCGGCCTTGGCCTTGGGGGCGCTCCCGGCCCACGCGGCCGAGGGCGGCATCCACTGGCTGGACTACGCCGGCGCGAAGGCCGCCCAGAAGAAGCAGGCCAAGCCCATGCTGGTCTATTTTCATCTGCCCTACTGCTACCGCTGCAAGGAAATGAAGAACAAGGTCTTCAGCCAGGCGGCGGTGATCGGCAAGCTGAACGCCGGATTCATCGCCGCCAAGGTGGACGTGGACCAGAACCCGGCCACGGTGAAGCTATACGGCTCGGACTACACCCCCAGTTACGTGTTCCTGGACCCCGGCGGCAAACAGGTGTACCGGGCCAAGGGGGTCATGGGCGTGGAGCGCTTCCTGGGCATGCTGGACTACGTTGAGAGCCGGGCCTATGAGCGCCAGAGCCTGGACCAGTTCCTGAAGGGACGATAGCTCCTTGCCCCGTCATACCAGCCTCCTTGCCCCCCCGGCTCCTTCCGGCCCACCACCCCTCGCGGCCGGAAGGAGCCGGCGGGTGGCATTTATGCTCCTGCTGGCCTTGTTGCTGCTTGCCCCGGCCCCGGCGGCCCCGGCGGCGGACGCTGGGCCGGCCTGGCTGGGCTATGCCCAGGCGGCCCGCCTGGGCAGGCAGGACCGCAGGCCCATAATGCTGTTTTTCTCCGCCCCCTGGTGTTACCTGTGCAAGAAGATGCGGCGCCTGGTGTTCAGCGACCCGGAACTGGCCGGGCGCTTGAGCGAAAAGGCCTATGCCGTGGCCGTGGACATCACCCGGGAGCCCCGCCTGGGCGAAGTCTGGGCCGTCAAGCAGGTGCCCACCACCATCTTTCTGGACCCCCAGGGCAAGCCGGCGCTACGCCTCACCGGCTATCAGAACCGCTCCACCCTGGGCCGGGCCCTGGATTTCGTGGCCGGGGGGCATCACCGCCGCACCACCTGGGAGGCCTTTTCCGCCCGCCCTTGAGCCCCGCCCCGGTGCTATCATAGGTTCAGACCACCGAACCTCCGGGCCCCGGGAGCCTGAATGGATCAGATACGCTTTCGTTTGCGCATATTCCTGGCCGTCATGCTGGCCATGCTGGTGATGGGCACGGTGGGCTTCACCCTGGCCGAAGACCTGCCCCTTTCCGACGCGGTGTATTTCAGCATCGTCACCGTGACCACGGTGGGCTACGGCGACATCAGCCCCAAGACCGATCTGGGCAAGTTGCTGGCCATCTTCCTGATCTTGGGCGGGGTGGGCACCTTCATGGGGGTGGTGGCCAACCTCACTGAAATGCTCTTGAGCAGCCGGGAGCGGGCGGCCCGGGAATTGAAGCTCTACATGGTGGAGGGCATCTTTTTTTCCGAGTTGGGCTCGGATCTTTTGCACCTGCTCACCCAGGGCGATCCCGGACGGGAGGATCTGGCCGGCGAGATTCGGGTGAAAACCGACTGGACCCCGGCGGACTTCAGCCGCCTGCAAGAGCGCCTGGTGGGCTACGGCTACGAGGTGGCCCCGGCGGTGGTGGACCTGGAGGGCATCAGGCGGCTGCTGGCCCAAAAAACCAGCCTGCTGCTGCGCCTGCTGGAAAACCCGGTCATCAGCGAGGACGACGGATTCACCGAGTGCCTGCGGGCGGTCTTCCACCTCAAGGACGAGCTTTACCACCGCCGGGGCCTGGAAAACCTGCCCGGCAGCGATGCCGCCCACTTGAGCGGCGACCTCAGGCGGGTGTACCGCCAGCTGGTGATGCAGTGGCTGACCTACGCCGGGCATCTCAGCCAGCGCCACCCCTATCTGTTTTCCCTGGCCGTGCGCCTGAACCCCTTTGATCCCCAGAGAGACGCCGTGGTGCGTTCCTAGGGCCGGCTTGGCCGGACAGCCGTGGGCTGTGTTATTGGCCGCGCCGGGCTTAAAACCGGCCTCGAAATCAAATCCATGTTTGATAACGCCCCACGCCCGCACGAAATTTTCCGGTTGAGGCGTTTGCCCTGACTCACGGCCGGCCATGCGCTAAAATGAAACAAAGCCCACCGCGCAAGAAGCGAGGTAACCGTGCGCTATCACGTAGGCGCCGACGGCGAGGCCAAGAAAAGGCCCGGCATAGTCGTGCGCACCATGGAGATCGATGATCTGGCCCCGGTGTTCCACCTGGGCGAGGAGTTGTTCACCGCCGAGGAGGTGCCCAACCTCTACCGCACCTGGGACGAGTACGAGGTGGTGGGCCTGTACACCGCCGACACCGAGTTTTGCCTGGTGGCCGAGGACGAGGAGGAGGAGGACGAGCGCCTGGCGGGCTTCGCCCTGGGCACCACCATCACCAAGAGCGGCACCGCCTGGAAATACGGCCACCTGGTGTGGCTGGGGGTGGACCCGGCCTGGCAGGAGCACGGGGTGGGCTCGCGCCTGTTCAACCAGCTGCGCGACCGCTATGTGGCCGCCGGGGTGCGCATCATGATGGTGGACACCGAGGCCGACAACCTGCCGGCCATCCGGTTTTTCCGCAAGCTGGGCTTCGGCAAGCCCTCGGAGCACCTCTACATGAGCCTGAATCTTTCGGGCCGGCGCTCCCCGTCCCGCAGGAGCGCGGAGGAGGGCCCGTGAACGATTCCCCCATCAACCAGGCCCGCCTGAAAAAGCTCCTTGCGGCCATGCTGGACATCTACAGCCCCTCGGGCAAGGAAGAGGACCTGTGCCAGTACCTCCACGGCTGGTTAAAGCGCCGGGGCCTGCCGGTGGCGCGCCAGGAGGTGGACGAGGAGCGGGGCAACCTGGTGGTGGCCCTGGGCGGGGCCGAGGCCGAGTTGGCCTTTATCGGCCACCTGGACACGGTGAGCGCCCATGAGCTTGAGGACTTCGGCTACAGCCAGGATGGCGACCGGGTGCGGGGCCTGGGGGCGGCGGACATGAAGGGCGGCTGCGCGGCCATGATCGAGGCGGTGCTCTCTCTGTGGGAGCAGGGGGTGCATGAGCTGCCGCTCACCCTGGCCCTGGTGGTGGGCGAGGAAGAGGCCGGCGACGGGGCCCTGGCCCTGGTGAACGAGTACCGCTTTCCCTGGGCGGTGGTGGGCGAACCCACCCGTCTGGAGCCCTGCCTGCACAACTACGGCTATCTGGAACTGAAACTGGTGACCCGGGGGGAGCGCCGCCACGCCTCCCTGGCCGGGGGGGGCCGCAAGGCGGTGGAGGACATGCTGCGCCTGCTTTTGACCCTTACCGCCCATCTGCAAAACAAGCGCCCGGAGATTATCTACAACATCCGCGACCTGTTCAGCAGCGGGGGCGGCTTCGTGGTGCCCGAGGAGTGCGAGGCCTGGCTGGATCTGCACCTGCCCCCCAACTCCCAGGCCAGCGAGGTGGCCGTGGAGATCGAGGAGTTGGTGGCTGCGGAGAAAAACAGCGATGACGGGTTGAACCTCCGCTTGGATTTCGAGACGGTGCAGGCGGGCTACGAGCTGCCTCCCCGGGGGCCGGTGGTGGAGGCCCTGCAAGGCGCGGTGAGCCAGATGGGCCGTCCCTGGCTGCCCGGCGCCTTTCGCAGCCACTCCGACGCCAACCAGCTTTGGGCCGCCGGGGTCAAGCCCATCATCATGGGCCCGGGCAGCCTGGAGGCGGCCCACCGTCCCGAGGAGTGGGTGAGCTTCAGCCAGGTGGCGGCGGCCGCCGAGCTTTATTATCGCCTGGCCCTGGCGTTGGCCCCGCGCTCCTGAGTGCCGCCCCCGGCGCGGGGCATGATCCCCTGGACAGTCTGGGGGGGTATTGCGCTAGAATAATAAACATTATCAAGGCAGAACCCGGCCGGTGGATGACGCGGGTCTCGCGGCGGGCCGCGTAGCCGGGCAAAGGCGGGCCGGCCCCAGGCAGGCGAGGGCATGGGCAACTCACCCCCTGAAAAACCAAACGACAGCAAGGAGCTGACTCAGCTCAGGGCCCAGGTGCGGCTGCTTTCCCGGGCCAAGGACCGCCAGCGGGAGCTGTACCTGCGCACCCCGGCCATGCTGCATTCCTGCGGCTTCCAGGGACGGGTGGTCAACGTCAGCGACCGCTGGCTGGAGGTGATGGGCTATCAGCGCCACGAGGTGCTGGGACGCCTGGAGACCGAGTTCTTCACCGGGGAGTCCCGGAGGCAATACCTTCAGGAGCACCAGCCCCGCTTCCGGCAAGAGGGCAGCCTGAACGACGTGCCCCTGGCCATGGTGCGCAAGGACGGAACGGTAATACAGGTCTTGTTTTCGGCGGTGGCCGAACAAGACCCCCAGGGGGAGCCCGGCGGCTGGCTGGCCGTGCTGCGGGACATCACCCGCCAGGTGGACGCGGAAAGGGCCCTTGAGGATACCCGCGAGCGTCTCAAGGGCATCTTCCAAAACAGTTCGGTGCCCATGGGCATGTGCGATCTAGAGGGGCACTGGCTGGAGGTGAACCCCGCCTTTCGCGAGCTTTTGGGGTACTCCCAGCAGCAGTTGCTGGAACTGGACTACCTGCAAGTCACCCACCCAGAGGACCGGGAGTACAGCGCCCAGCAGGTGGACAGGCTCATCAAGGGCGAGATAGCCGGCCTGCGCATGAACAACCGTTACCTGAACCGGCAAGGGGAACCGGTATGGGTGGATATGTACATAAATCCGGTGCGCGGCTCCGACGGACGGGTCCAATACCTGGTAGGGGCGGGGGTTGACATCACCGAGCGCAAGCGCACCCGGGAAGCCCTGGCCGCCAGCGAGGCCCAGATGCGGGCCATACTGGACGGCATCACCAGCAACATCGCCTTCGTCAACCCGGACATGGAGATATTGTGGGCCAACCGCGCCGCCGCCCAGTCCGTGGGCCTTACCCCGGAGCAGATGCGGGGCCGCACCTGCCACTCCCTGTGGGCCGATCCCGGGCAGCCCTGCCAGGGCTGCCCCACGGTGGAGGCCATGAAGGAAGGCCGCAGCGTTCACCAGGAAATGCGCACCCCCGATGGCCGGGTCTGGGACGAGAAGGGCGAACCGGTCTTTGACGAGGACGGCCGCCTGGTGGGGGTGGTGGAGATAGCACATGACATAACCGAACAGAAGCGGGCCGAGGAGGCCCGGGCCGCCAGCGAGGCCCGCTTCCGAGAGTTGGTGGAGAATATCCGGGAGGTGTTTTGGGTGCGCGATCCCCACACCGGCCAGCTCGAGTACGTGAGCCCGGCGGCCGAGGAGATTTTCAGCCACACCAGGGAATACCTCTACGCCAACCCCCTGGGCATCCTGGAGATAGTGTTGCCGGCCGACCGGCCGGTGGTGGAGCGGGCCATGGCCGACCAGCGCATGCGCGGGGCCGACACCGACGTGGAGTACCGCATTCAGCGCAAGGACGGGGCGGTGCGTTGGATCTGGTCACGGACGGTGTGCGTGCGCGGCCCGGAGGGCCGGGTGGAGCGGGTGCTGGGAGTGGCCGAGGACGTCACCGAGCGCAAACAGGCCCAACTGGCCCTGGCCAAGAGCCAGGAAAAATTCGCCATGGTGTTCAAAAACAGCCCTCTGTGGATGACCATCACCACCCTGGAGGACGGCGTATTCCTGGACGTGAACGACGCCTTCACCGAGATCACCGGCTTCACCCGGGGCGAGGTGTTGGGGCGCACCGCCAAGGAGGTGGGCCTGTGGAGCGATGCCTACCGCCGCAACGAGGTGGTGCGCCAGATCAAGGAGCAGGGCCTGCTCCGTGACTTCGAGGTCGAATACATCCTCAAGAGCGGCGAGAGGCGCCACGCCCTGTGGTCGGCGGAGCCTCTTGTGCTCGATGACCGCCCATGCCTCATATCGGTGTTAAGGGACGTCACCCGCCGCAAGATGGCCGAGGCGGCCTTGCGCCAGAGCAACGCCGCCCTGGAGCTGGCTCAGAAGACCGCCTTGCTGGGCCACTGGAATTTCGATCCGGAAACCCGGCAGATCCAATGGTCCGAGGAGTTGTTTCAGATCATGGGGCTGGACCCGGCCAAGGGCGTGCCCCCTTACGAGGAACATCGCCGACTCATTCGCTCCGGCGATTGGGAGCGCTTTGACCAGGCGGTGCAACGGGCGGTGGAAACCGGAGAGGCCTTTGATCTGGAGGTGGGGGCGCTCTGGCCCGATGGATCTTTGCGCCATATCCATATGCGGGGCCTGGCTCGCCAGGACCAACGGGGGAAGCCGCGCCAACTGTTCGGCATAGTTCAAGACATCACCGGGCGCAAGCAGGCCGAGCAGGCCCGCCGGGACTTGGAAAAACAGCTGCGCCAGGCCCAGAAGCTGGAGGCGGTGGGCACCCTCAGCGCCGGCATCGCCCATGATTTCAACAATATCCTGGCCGCCATCCTGGGCTATGGCGAGTTGAGCCTCGATCAGCTGGACCCGGGGCATCCCTGTCAGGAAAACCTGGAAAGGATGATCCAGTCAACCCTCAGGGCCAAAAACCTGGTGAAGCAGATGCTGGCCTTCAGCCGCGCCGCGAAAAGCCGGCCCGCGCCCGCCCGCCTGGCTCCCCTGGTGGAGGAGGCCCTGCGGCTCTTGGAGCCGGAGAGGCCCCCCGGGATCAGCCTGCATTGCCGGCTGGATCAGGAACTGGTGGCCTCGGTGGATTCCCACCAGATAGAGCAGGTGGCCGTGAACCTGGGCCGCAACGCCCTGCAGGCCATGGCCCAGGGCCCGGGGTCGCTCACCGTGGAGTTGGAGCGGGTGGCGGTGGACCCGGACCAGGAGGGCTTCCCGCCCGGCCTGGCGGCGGGCCCCCACGCGCGCCTGCGGGTGGCGGACACCGGAGCGGGCATTGATTCCCAGGTGCGGGAGAGGGTCTTCGACCCCTTTTACACCACCCGCGAGGTTGGCCAGGGGGTGGGCATGGGCCTGGCCGTGGTGCATGGCATCGTCACCAGCCATCGGGGCCTGGTGGAGTTGGCCAGCCGGCCCGGCCAGGGCACTGTCTTCACCGTGTACCTGCCCCTGGAGCAAGAGCCCGAGCCCGAGTCCGAGTCCGAGCCCATCTTCGGCTAGGAACGGCGGACCCCGCCCTGGGGCCGCGGCCTATGCCTCGCAAAGCATGGGCCCCAAGGGACGCCCGCCCATGAGGCGCATGTGCAAATGCATGACCTTCTGGCCGCCGTGGGGGCCGCGGTTGATGACCAAGCGGTAGCCGCCGCGGGCCACCAGGAGCATGGGCCCGGCCAGCTCGGCCTGGCCGGGCACCAGGCCGTCCAGGCTGGCGATTTCCTGGTTGGGCACGATGAGGATGTGGGTGGGGGCGGCGGGGTTCACGTCCCTGAAGGCGGTTACCAACTCGTCCTGGTGCATGATGCCGGCGGGGATGCCGCCGCTGACGATCTTACTGAAGATGCTGGGCATGGCTGTCCCCTTGGGTGTTGAATGATTTCTCGCCGGTCTCGGCTCCCAGTATAATAAACATTGAGCTTGAGATGAGTCCGCAACCTCAACCACCCAGAGGCGTCCGTATTGGGAGGAGAGAGATGAAACGCCCCAGCCCGCGCAAGAGCGTATGCTATGCCCTGGCCTGCCTGTGCGTCCTGACGGTGGCCTGCGCCCCGGTGTATCTGGACCCCGGGCCCAACCCGGCCCGCGTCGAGGTGGAGCTGACCGCCAAGGTGGACCCGGCCCTGTTGGAGCATCCCCGCGAGTATATCTACTGGGACTGGGGCCTGAACCTGGAGGTGCCCAGCGGGCCCCTGCCTTTGCTTCAGCCCACCGAACCCCAGAACTTCAAGGTGATTCCCAACGTCAACCCCTTGGTGCGCAAGGTTGTGTTCTTGGCCCCCACGGGCAAGCGCACCTACCTTTTCGAGGTGAGCGGCTACGTCTTCCGCACCCGGGGCGACGGCGTGGCGCCGGTGACCCTCTTGGCCTACGAGCAGAAGCTTGAGTTGGACCTCAAGCCGGGGCAGACCTACCGCATCAAGCGCGACCTGACCTCGGCCCGATAGCGGCAATACTCTAAACCGCCTCCCCATCGGCCAACCCCACGGGGGGCCGGGGGAGGCGCTCTTTGGCCCACGGCAAGGCAAGCCCCACCACGGGAGGATGCAATGAAGGCTTGGATCAGGTTGGCCCTGGCCGCGCTGCTCATGGCGGCATGGGGCCTGGCCTGCGCGGCGGGGACGCCCCCGCCCCCGCCGGGCGAGGGACGCTCCCTCCTGATCCGGAGCGAAACGGTGGCCCTGGACCCGGCCAAGCCCAGCCGGGACCGTCTGGGCGCGTTGCGCTATCTGGGCGGCCTGGAGCTTCGCAGCCCGGACCCGGCCCTGGGGGGCCTTTCGGGCCTGTGGGTGTCTCCCGATGGCCGCGATCTCCGGGCCGTCAGCGACCAGGGCTGGTGGTTAAGGGCCAAGGTGGTCTACGGCCCCGGGGGAGGCCTGGCCGGGCTGGAGGCGGCCCGCCTGGGCCCCCTGCTGGACCCCGCCGCCCGGCCCCTTCAGGGCAAGAGAAACCGCGACGCCGAGGGCCTGGCCGCCCAGGACGGTGGCTTCCTGGTGAGCTTCGAGCGTAACCACCGGCTGTGGCGCTACCCCGCTCCGGAGGGGCTGGCCGGCCGGCCCCGGCCCTTGAGCCTGCCTCCCTGGCTCGCGGCCTCGCCCAAGAACAGCGGGGTGGAGGCGGTGACGGCGCTGGCCGACGGCCGCCTGGTGCTTTTGGCCGAGGACGCCACGGGCGGCCCGCTGACTTTGGGCGCCCTGGGCGACGGGGCGCGTTGGCAAAAAATAAGCTACCGCCTGCACGCCGATTTCAAGCCCACCGCCCTGGCCGCCCTGCCCCAGGGAGGCTGCCTGGTGCTGGAGCGGGCCTACAGCCCGGTCCTGGGGGCCCGGGCCCGCCTGGGCTGGCTGCCCCCGGAGCAGCTTCGCCCCGGCGCAGAGCTGGCCCCGGTCATCCTGGCCGAGCTGTCTCCGCCCCTGACCACCGACAACTTCGAGGGCCTGGCCCTGGCTCCGGCTCCGGAGGGCGGCTGGCGGGTTTTCATGCTCTCCGACGACAACTACTCGCCGCTCCAGCGCACCCTGCTCCTGCTCTTCCATCTGCCCGCCGGGCCTTGGCGATAGGGCTTGGCTTGGCGGGGGCCGGCGGGCTAGGCTAGGTGTAGGGTTCGCCCATCTGGAGGATAAAACCATGCCCATGTTCCGTTTTGCCCTATGTGCGACGCTGTGCCTGGCCGCATTGCTGTGCCTGGCCGCCCCGGCCCGGGCCCAGAGCGCCAGCCAGGGTTTGATCTACGCCCCCCTGTACCAGGAGGCGGTAATAGACCATCGGGGCCGCCGCCTGGACCTGGCGGCCACGGTCTACGTGCGCAACCTCAGCCGCAAGCACCCCCTGAAGATCGAGGCCGTCACCCTTTACGACGGCCAGGGGCGCATGGGCCCGCAATGCATCAAAGAGCCCCAACGCGTGGCTCCCCTGGCCACCCTGCGCCTGCCTTCCCCCCGCTGCCCCAAGGGCACGGGCGAGCCCAGCATCCTGGTGCGCTGGTCCGCCGCCCAGCCGGTTCGGCCGCCGCTGGTGGAGGTGCTCATGATGGGCACCGCCGGGCAGCAGGGCATCAGCGTCACCAGCCAGGGGGTGCCCTTGGAACCGGAGCCATGAGCGGGGCGCGGCGCAGGGTGAAGGTTCACGTCTTCTCCGACGCCACCGGCCTGACCGCCGAGCGGGTGACTCTGGCCGCGTTGAGCCAGTTCTCCCGCAACATCCAGGCCGAGGTCTTGCGCCACGCCCACCTGAAGACCCCGAAACAGATTGTCCAGGCCTTGGACCAGGCCGAACGCGACCAGGCCCTGGTGATCTATTCCCTGGTGGCCGATGACCTGCGCCAGGTGATGCACAAAGAGCGGCTGCGGCGTCCTCTGGAGGCCTACGACCTGCTGGGCCCCCTGCTGGGGCGCATGGCCCGGCGCTTCAGGGCCAGCCCCAGCCTGCACGCCGGCCTGCTGGGCTCCGCCGCCGAGGCGTCCATGCGCCTGGCCGCGGCCATAGACTTCACCCTGCGCCACGACGACGGGGCCGGCCTGGAGGACCTGGGCCGGGCCGATGTCATCATCCTGGGGGTGAGCCGCACCTCCAAGACCCCCACCAGCCTCTACCTCTCCTGCAACTACGACCTCAAGGTGGCCAACGTGCCCCTGGTGTGGGGCATGGACCCGCCGTCCAAGATCTTCACCCTCAAGCGGCCCCGCAAGGTGGGCTTCACCATCTCCCCAGACCTGCTAGCCCAGATAAGGCGCAGCCGCTACCAGGGCCGGGTGATGCAGGGCTACAGCGACGCCGGGGGCGTGGCCCGGGAGCTGGCCTACAGCCACGAAATTTACGACATGCTCAAGGGCGTCAAGCTGGTGGACGTGACCAACCTGCCCATCGAGGAGGTTGCCGGCCGGGTGGTCAGGCTGTTGGGTCTGTCCAGGACCTGAACTGGGGGTCGCGCTCGGCCCAATAAGCCAGGTCGCTTGGCGTGTCCAGATCGCGCAGGGCAGGCAAGAGGGCCGGCTCCAGGCCCAGGGCCGCAGCCCGGGAGGATAGGGCGGCCAGGCTGCGCCAGTGGGGTTCTTCCAGAAGGCCGGGGGCTGGGCGGCTCAGGCCCACCAGATAGTAGCCGCCGTCGGTGCTGGGGCCCAGGGCCAGGGGAGAACGCTCTAGCGCGGCGAAGGCTCGCTCTAGCATGTCTGCGTCCAAGCCGGGCAGGTCGCTGCCCACCAGCACCGCCCGGGGCGCGCCCCGGGCCAAGGCCCGGGCGAGGGCCTGGGCCATGCGCTGGCCCAGATGGCCGGGCTTCTGGGCCACGCAGGCGAACGCCGGCCCCAGCCAGGCCCGGGCCTGGTCCTCGCCTCCCCCGGTGTAGCACAGCTCCAACTCCAAGGGCAGACGACCGGCCAACTCACGCATGCGCCCGGCCAGGCGGCGGGCCAGCTTATCCTGCAAGGCGGCGGCTCCCTGGGCCCCCAGGGCGGGGACCAGCCGGGTCTTGACCCGCCCGGCCACCGGCAGGCGGGAGAAAAGGATCAGGCGGGGTGGAAGTTTATCCATCCAATCAGGATAACAGAAGCCATCACAGAACAGACTGACCTAGCAGCGCCCCGCCTTATTTGTCGCAAATTTTCCGGTGCATGTGCTGACAGTTGGGAATCTTGAAACACTCGCAAACCATGTCGCGGCAGGCGCTGCCTTGTTGGCAAAAGGAGTGTTTGACCAGGCAGTCCTCGCAGGGGTCCTTCTTGAACTCGATGCAGGGTTTGAAGCAGTAGCGGATCAGGTCCCAGGCCAACTCGAAGCCGCAGGCCTTGGTCAGGTTCATGGAGCACTTGAAGGAGATGCCGTCTATGCCGGCGTCCTTGAACTTGCCGCAAAGGTCAATGCACTGCTGCAGTTGAACGGGGCCGCCGATAACCCCCTCGTCCTGCATTTGGGCGCAGGTTTTTTTGCAGTCGTTCAAACCCTGGGCCCAGGCCCCGCCCGCCAGCGACACGGCCAGCACGGCGGCCAGGCCCGCCAAAAACGTTTTGAGCAAACGGCCCATGACATCCTCCTTCGGGCGAACCCGTGATTTGCCCCCGCCGCCGGCAGGGGTCCGGAGAAATTTTATTTGGCCGGCCTTGTCGGGCTAAGGGGCCAAGGCCTCTAAATCCAACCTACGCGAATCTGGTATTTTTTTTCAAGTGGACGGCGGGGGGATCGCGGTCAGCCGCCAATCCCCGTGCTCACTTCAGCTCCACCTCCACGAAGCGAAACTCCTGGTCCCCCGCGTTGATGGTGTTGTGGGCCACCCCCGCCGGGCGGGCGTAGGATGCCCCGGCCTGTAAGGCCACCTCGCGCGCCCCGCCGCCGGGCTCTTCCAGGCGCAGCACCCCGGTGGTCAGGGGGACCACGATGTAGTCGTGGGCGTGTACGTGATGGCCGGTGTCGGCCCCGGGCTCCATCCGCCACTCGGTCACGATGACCCGGTCGTTGTCCACTTGCACCGTCGATGTCGCTTTCATTCCCGCTCTCTCCCCGCAGGCCCGGTTTGAGCCCCGATCCCAAATCGCATCAGATAAAAATGGCCGGAGTTTTTCACCGGCCGTCACTCCACTCAAGTTTCCGAATCAGGCGGCGGGCCGGCCTTGCCCCCGTCTTCCACGGGATTGCCCAGGCGCTTTTTGCGGGCCGCCTTGAGCCTGGCCGCCTTGCGGCCGCGCACCGCGCTGGCCGAGGCGTCCTCCACCACGCTCCACCAGCCCACCACCTGGCGGGCCAGGTTGCCGATCTGCTTTATCAACTCGCCGGCGGTGTCGCGGTGTTTGAACACGAAATGCTCGCCCTCCACGTCCACGGTGACCGTGCCGCCCACCTTCAGGGGATGCTCCATGCGGCCGTGGGCCAGGATCACCGAGCCGTCCCCAAGCTTTACGTAGCCCAGATCCAGGGGGGACTCGAAGCCCGGCGGCGGGCTGTAAAGCTCGGTCCAGGTGAGCAGGGCGCCCCGCCCCGGCTTGAGGCTCTGAGGTTGCAGCAGCGGACGGCTGGGGGCCAGGGTGGGCCGGTAGTCCAGTTCCTCGGCCACCTGCCAGGTGCGCTTGCGGTCGGTGCGGGTCAGGATGGTCACAAGGTTGTTGTTGGCCAGGCCGCCTATGGACTGGGCCAGTCCCACGTCCACGTTGTTTAGCTGGCGCTTGGGCTCCACCTGGCCGCTCATCTGCCAGGCCAGCTCCACCACCTGGGCCAGGCCCGAGGCCCCCACCGGATGCCCCCGGGCCTTGAGCCCCCCGGAGGCGTTGATGGGCAGGCGGCCCTCCCGGCCGGTCTCCCCCTCCAAGGCCGCCTTCCAGCCCAGGCCCGCAGGGAAAAAGCCCAGGTCTTCGCTGCCGATGATCTCGAAGATGGTGAAGGCGTCATGCACCTCGGCCAGGCCGATGTCCCCGGGGCCCAGCCCGGCCATCTGGTAGGCCTTCAGGGCCGCCTGCTTGGTGGAGTTGAAGGAGGTGAAGCTGCCGCGCCGTCCCACGGCCAGGGTGTCGGTGGCATGCCCCACCCCCACCAGGTTGAGCAGGGCAGGCCGGCTGCTCAAGACCATGGCCGCCGCGCCGTCGCTGATGGGCGCGCAGTCGTAGATGCGCAGGGGGTCGGCCACCATGCGGCTGGCCATGTACTTGTCCAGATCGATCTCTTTTTGAAACTGGGCGTAGGGGTTCATGGCCCCGCCGGCGTGGTTCTTGATGGCCACTGCGGCCAGGGCCCGGCACAGGGTTTGCTCGTCCAGATCGCCTTGGTGGGCGTAGCGCCGGGCGATCATGGCCGCCAGGGCGGGCATGGTGGCCCCGTAGCTGCGCTCCACCCGGTCGATGACCCGGGCCAGGATGCGAGTGGTCTCCCCGGTGGGCAGGTGGGTCATCTTCTCGCCGGCCACCACCAGGGCGTTTTGCACGTAGCCGCTGGCCACGGCGTAAAAGGCGGTCTCCAGCACCGCCGCCCCGGTGGAGCTGGCCGTTTCCACCCGGGAGGAGGGGGTGCCGGGCAGGCCCAACTGGTCGGTGAGCACCGCCGCCAGGTTGGAGTCGCCGGTGAACTCCCCGGGGTCCATCACCCCCAGGTAGACCGCGTCCACCGCCTCCAACTCCGCCTGGGCCAGAGCGGCGGAGGCGGCCTCGATCATCATCTGCTCCAGGCTGTCTTCACGCCGGCCGAACTTGCCCAGCGCCGCCCCAGATATAAAAACCGGATTCGCCATCTTGTTCGCTGCTTCTATAATTTAATGCAACGGTCCCCTCTTATTTTTTATCCTAGCACGGCCAGGCCAGGGGCGCGCCGATTTGTGGGCTCGATTCCCTAGCAACTTGATTAGCAATAACGGACAGTAAGACTCGGGCCCCGGCCGCCGGCCCAAGCATTTCCCGCATTTTCAGCGAAAGAAGCCGGCCATGCGCCCCCAGGGTCCAAATCCCCCCTTACCATAACCGGTTGCCTGCGGTAAGCTAGTTTGTATTGGGAATAACCATAACTCGTCAGGATCGAGATGAAATCAGGCTTCGTGGCCATAATCGGGCCGCCCAACGTGGGCAAGTCCACCTTTTTGAACCAGGCCCTGGGCTTCAAGCTGGCCATCACCAGCGACAAGCCCCAGACCACCCGCCACCGCTTGTTGGGGGTGCATAACCTGCCCCAGGCCCAGATCGTGTTTTTGGACACCCCGGGCATCCACGCGGCCAAGGGCGCCCTGAACCGGCGCATGGTGGCCACCGCCGAGGAGGCCCTGGGCGAGGTGGACGCGGTGCTGTTCATGGCCGAGATAACCGCCAAGGGCATGGAGCGGGCCCAGGCCCTGGCCCCCCGTTTGGCCAGGGTCGGCAGCCCGGTGATCCTGGCCCTGAACAAGATAGACCTGCTGCCCAAGAAAGAAGCCCTGCTGCCCCTTTTGGCCCGGGCCGCCCAGTGGGGCGCCTGGAAGGCCATGGTGCCCCTGAGCGCCCAGACCGGCGACGGGGTGGATGAGCTTCTAAAAGAACTGACCCAGGCCCTGCCCGAGGGGCCGGCCTTGTTCCCCCCCGAGGTCATCACCGACCTGCCCATGCGCTTTTTGGCCTCCGAGCTGATCCGGGAGAAGGTCTTCCGGCTCACCGGCCAGGAGGTGCCCTACTCCACGGCGGTGACCGTGGACCAATATCTGGAGCCCGAGGAGCCCGAGCGGCCGGTGGCCATCACCGCCACCATCCACGTGGAGCGCCAGGGCCACAAGGGCATCATCATCGGCAAGGGCGGGGCCATGGTCAAAAAGATCGGCACCCAGGCACGCCTGGATCTTGAAAAGCTCATCGGCCAGCCGGTGTTTCTTGATCTGCTGGTCAGGGTGGAGCCCAAGTGGTCCCGTCAGGAGCAGGGCCTCAAGAAGATGGGGTATTAGGCAGGGCCTTCGGCAAGCGCCCAGCCAAACAAGGCAAACCCCGCCGAGGAGCGGCCTATTCGGCCACCTCCGGCTCGGCGTTCAGAGGCGTTTTTTCCTCTCCGAAAAATGCCAGCCCGTATCCCAGGAACACCGCGATCACGAAGCCCGCTGCCAGTAAAGTCAGATCGCTGGCATTTTTTGCTAGGTCAATTCCATCGGCTTTGCAGTGTGTAAAGGTGCACCACAAGAGCAAGGCTCCGCTCAACCCCAACACCGCGACCCCGGTGGCCACGTTTTTAAGTCGAGTGGCCACCCAGCGGCGATAGGCCATCAGCAGCGCCGCCATCCCACCTCCGTAATAGGAGCCGGTCATGGCCTCCAACAGCACTTTATCAATGGTTTTACTGCCAATACGAAAAGTTGGTTGCATCAAATCAAAAATAAAATAGCCGAGATAGCCGCCCACGGCTCCGATGAATAGAACATAGAGCAGATTATTGAATCGTTTATGAAGGGCGGAGAAGATCAAGGCCATCACTGAAACCGACAACGCTCCTTGCAGCGCCAAGAACGGCAAGCTATCCTTAACCAGGTCGCTCAATTTAATGATCGGCCCCAACAGTAATCCCGCCATGACTCCCGACACCAGACACCGGTAGGGCACGCTGATGTGCGGGGGTGTCTCAGCTTCCTGGTGGGGAATGCCGATCTGGTTGAGAACGCGCCGGATTTCCCCTTCGTCGCGCAGGTTGACGCATATGAAATCGGCCAAGTAGTCTTTGTAAAGATTAAGCGCCCTTTTCTGGCTTTCCTGAAAGTTTTCCAGGGTGTCGCTTTTGAGCCATTCGATCTTCTCCCGGTCCAACTTTTCGCTATTGAGCATTTCCAGATGCTTTTCAAGCATGGCGCAGCGTTGGTCCAACTGATCGCATTGGATCTCGACGTCCTGCCACTGGTCCTCAAGCATGTCCCATTTTTTTTCCGGCGCGATGGACCTCAGATCGTTGAGGGGGTCGAGCATTTTCTAGCGCTGCAAGTCGCCTTCGCGGATGGCCTTGCGCACGTCGGTCCAGATCGACACCTTGGCGGGCAACAGGCTCTGCACCATATCCAGCAACTTGCCGTAAAGGCTTACCTCCACCTTGCCCCAGCGCATGGTTTGGGCGCCCATCCCGAAATAACCGAAGGCCAGGATTATGGGCATCAGGTCCGCCGCCGCCTCTGCCGACGCAAGAAGATCCTTAGAGGCCACCGCCTTCACGGCTTCTGCCGACGAGCCGGGATTGGCAGAGTCCATGGCCCTGAACAGGGGATCGGCGAAGAACTGGCACAGGAACCAGTAGACCGCCAGGTTGAGGGACAGGAAAACAGCCAGGAAAAAATAATAAGCCGTCTTGTTGCCGATGCGGGTGACCTTCTGTCGGTAATCGGCAAAACATAAAAGGCCCAGGATCATGCCCCCGATGATGATTGATGGTTCTAACTGCATGGCGTCACTCCTTTTCCTGTTCACCAATAGCGGGCTCGCCGGCCCATTTATGCGGGCCGGTTCGGCGGGAGTTTTGATCTGGTTTCGAGTGGAGACGAGCCGGAATCGGAAGTGAAAGCCCTAGCTACCCCCTATGTTTTTCTATATTTTTTGCGGGAGGACCGCAAGACAAAAATTAAATAAATTCAGGGGTATTTTCAGGCGGAACAAAGCGGCTGGGGTATCTTCCGGCGCCGGGGGAAGCAATCCCCCGGCGCCGGAGGGCGTTTTACCACTTGAAAATTTT